>JAGOHC010000004.1 GCA_017996375.1 Saprospiraceae bacterium
CTGCTGTACAGCGTTGCCGCAACGATTTCAGATAGTCGCCAACGGGCGTGCGTACACCCCATTCGGCTTGTACGGTTTCAATGATGACCGCTGCCGTTTGTGTGGTAATGTACTGTAAATCAGACTCATCATTATATTCAATATGGCGGATAGCAGGCAGCAGTGGTCGGAAGGCTTGTGTAAAATATTGGTCACTTATCAAACTAACCGCACCTTGTGTACTACCGTGATAGGCATTGCGACAAGCAATAATTTCCGGTCTGCTGGTGTACCGTTTTGCTAATTTCATTGCGCCTTCGGTGGCTTCGGCACCACTATTAACAAAATATACGCTATTCAGCGTAGGTGGTAATGTGCTAACCAATTTTGTGGCTAAAGCGACTTGTGGTTGTAGGACGTATTCGCCATACACCAACGTATGCAGATACTTATCGGCTTGCTCCTTGATGGCAGCTACTACCTCTGGGTGGCAATGCCCTAAGCAACTTACGCCTATACCCGAAATTAAATCCAAATATTGTTTGTCGTATTTGTCATACAAATAAACGCCCGCCGCTTTTACGATTTCGAGCATGAGTGGCGTATCGCTGGTTTGGGCTACGTGTTGAAGAAATTGTTGTCGAAGCATATGCTATTTATCAAAATGCAAAAATTGTCAGGTAAATTTTATTCACAAAATGTTGCTTATTAAAGATTTTTATTAGCATCTTGTACGCTATTATCAATCCGACTTTTCATCCTATTGTTGATGCAAAATGGTTACCGATATATTTTATATTGTTTAGTTACTTTGTATGTGGTAACAACTTATTTTTCTTGTAATAACGTTACGATGCGGCGGCGAGATTTCGCCGTGCAGGGTATTGACGTTTCGCATTACCAAAAGCACATAAATTGGCAAGAAGTGGCCACTCAAAACATATCATTTGCCTTTGTAAAAGCTACCGAAGGTGCCACTATCAAAGATACACTTTTTGATATAAATTGGCGGGATATGGGGCGCGTTAAATTGCGGCGGGGCGCATATCATTTTTTTCGACCGAGCATACCTACCTACAAACAGGTGTTTAACTTTATTGATGCCGTCAAGCTGAACACTGGCGATTTGCCGCCCGTATTGGATGTGGAAGTTACGGATAACGTCAGCCCAACTGCTTTAGTTAATCGCGTGCAATCGTGGCTGACTATCGCAGAGCTGCATTACGGCGTAAAGCCTATTATTTATACTAATGCTTCTTTTTATAATAGATATTTGGTGGGGCATTTCAATGATTATCCGTTGTGGATTGCTCGATACGGCATCTATGAGCCACTTCAGCATGATGGAAGACGCTGGACGTTCTGGCAATACGGTAATCAGTTTCGCGTAGGAGGCATCAAAAATGTTGTGGACTTGAATGCCTTCTACGGCACAGAGGCAGATTTATACGAATTGTGTATTCCAACCTTTACCCTTAGCCGTGGCGTGAAGCCATAAAAAAAGCAGCACCAATTTTTATCATCTGATGCTGCTTGCCTTTTAGCTGTTCTTGGAGTGTGTGAAATATTTATCGTTTAACCACTTTTGTAACAACCACTTCGTTATCGCTTTTCACTTTTACAACATACATGCCTGTCGGCAAATGAGCAATATTAATTGTCTTATTAATATAATTAGATTGGCTTTGCAGCGCAATATTTTCGAGAACTTTGCCATCTAAAGCCGTGATAGAAATATCATAAGGCTTTGCTCTTTCGCTGCTGATGCCGATATTGAGTATATCGTGTGCAGGGTTTGGCGAAATGCTCACCGCAAACGAAGACGCATTTATCTCGTGTGTGTTTAATACACTGCCCGGCTGAACTACCGTTCCTCTTCCCGTTGGTATTTTGCAGATATTATCACCCTGTTCAGTGGTTACGCATACTTCGCTTAAATAATTTTTCATATCTATCACTTCAAAATCATCAATAAACCAGCCACCACCTGTAGGTGCTTCGATGAGCGAATCGGATACAAAGCGATAGCGGAATATGGCATCTTGCCCGATGTATGCTGATAGGTCTGCATAGGTTGTTTGATAGTTTGAGCTGTTGCCTGTAAACACATATTGGTTAGGTAGCGGAACCGACGAATAAGAAATGATACCATCATAGCCTTTACGGAACATTTTACTACCTAAATCAAACCAAGTGTTGCCACCATTAGTTGATACCTGTACAAAGCCGCCATCGTTTTTTAAACCTACATTATATTTGTGTGCAAAACGCAAAACAGGCTGTGTGCCGGCAATAGTCACCTCGTTTATCATATCTAATATTTGGTCATTAGTATTAAGGGTTATGGGCACTTGCCAAATCGTGTTGGGGCTTGGTGCCGTAGGAGAAGTGCCAACACTCCACGTATCGCTACCGCGATTACTAAGCACCTCCCAGTTAAAGTCGCCGTTTTCGAGGTTATCATAAAAAATACGTGTAGAAAGTACATTATCAGGTGTGTTGAGTTTGTACGAAAGTGTAATTGAATCGCCTACGTTCAAATTATTAACTGTAAAGTTTACTTCGCTACCTGCAGAAGTGCCACCGTTGTTTGCAGAGCCTGCGACATAAGTTGTGCCAACCGGAATATAATCGCGGATGACAACATTTGACACCGGATTTTCTTTATAATTGATAAGTTTAATTGTAACGATAATTTGGTCGCCCGCCATAATTGTCGGTGTTACCGTTTTGGTCACTTTTAGTTCGTTGGAGCAGAAGGGATATGTTTCAAAACTACTGACACCATCTAAAGCAGAGTTGCTACTACCTTGCGAAGCATAATAACCCAATCCGCGCCGCGCAAAAACATTCCAAATAAGGCATTGATCCGCACCATTATTAAACTCCATATCTGCTGCCAAGATAGCGTCGCGCCCGTCTTCAAAACCCGGAGTACAGGGTTGTAGCTTCATGCCATCCATCACTAATTGTATAGCTTTGTTGTTGCCGGCATTGCCGTTTAACAAATCAGCACTCCAGCCGTATTTATCCACCATTGCCCAATATAAATCCCAGAGCATAGCTGTCCAAATTTCGCCAACGGCGTGAACTTCTGTATTTTCTGCTACATTATCATATACTAAAGGGTTTAGTGCCATATCCGTGGCGTACGGGTAACGGCGTATACCAGTACCTTGATTTTGTTCGCGCAACACATACGTACCGACCCCCCTTCTACGTTGGCTTACATCATCAGAATTTACAGTGGTAACGAGGCCGATAAAATCGCTCCAGCCCTCACCCATTTGTTCTGCATTACCTAAACAATTGGAATTTTGTGGACCGCCTGTCAAGCGGTTAGATATGCCGTGTGCATATTCGTGTGCGATGATGCCATTGTCAAAGTCGCCATCTAAATTATCCGGTCCTTCTTGTACTGCCGGTTCTTGCAACGCTACCATTAACCCGTTATCTACTTGTGTGCGGATTATCTGACAATCGCTTTTCTTTAACTGTACAACGGGAATGGTAACATCGTTTCCGCAAATGCCACTACCCATATTAAGTAATTCGTCAAGGTGATTACAAATGATGACTGCAATGGCACCTGCGTTTTGAGCATTAAGAGATTTGCAACCGAACTCACACTCGCCTCTGTCTATGAGTACTATTTTACCTTGCACATCATTGATGAGTGGGAAGCAAGCACGTGTTGGACTGGCGGAGCCATCATCGGCGATAGCCACTGCTCCTGAAACTGGCGTGGTGGTTATTGCTCCACCCCAACCTTGTGCATCGGCACGCGAAGATTCGTATGAACCCGCTACTTGTGCTGGTGCTGTGACATTAAACACACGGCTACCTGAGGCTGCTTCGCGCGTCCACAGATACATTTGCATTACACCACTTTGCCCGTCGTTAGGTGTAGCAAAATTGGCATTGTTTGTACCGCTACCGTCTTGTGCTTCTGCTTTTACCGGATCATTACCTGTGCCACCTGTACCATAGTTGTTTTGTTGAAATGCACCTGCTGGTCCGTCCATACCATAATTATATGCAAAATCGTGCATAGCATTACACATATAAAATAAGTTGGTGACGGCAGCATTGCCATAATTAGTTGGCTCGGCATTTACATCATCAAAAGGGTAGTCGAATATTAGTGCAGCACCACCGTTAGGTTCAGGATAGGCGGGGTTGGGTGCATTGCTGTTGGCAATATCCAAATAAGCATGTGCATTATTTCCGCGTGTGATGGTGTATTCTGCCCCGATTGCGCCGTTGGTATCATGCCAACCGTAGGGCGATGCTGTAGGGTCTGCGGGGTCAGTTAGTAATGTGTAGTCGCCGTGTGCAGGGCTTTCTATCGGAAGTGGGAATACGCGATATTGTGCTGTTACACTAGTAGGCGTAAATTGCTGTGTATCATCATTTTTTGTTATAAGATTATGGTTCGCTTCGACACAATTGTCTTCGTGCTGGTAGGTGTCTTTATGGAACTGACAATGCGTCATTAAATCCTGTTTTTTGATAATGCTACCGCTTAGGGCATCTACTTGAATACTCCACAAGTGTTGCGCTTGGCGCGGATGGAATTGTACGTTCCAAGCCAACTTGATGGGTGTTTCTTTATCGGTAGCAACATAGTTTAAGGTCACGCGAATATCGTCTGTTGAGCCTGTTGCTGCTTCAAAAATGTAAGTGTGTTCGTTGGGCTGTTCCTTTATGCGAAGAGGCGCAGCAGATTGCCCCACTTCTTGTTTGGCAAAGGTTATTGCTTGTTCTGCCGATATTGCAGCGATGCTGGCATTGCAGCGATTTTTCATATCGGGTTCAAACCTTTTGCCTACGTGAAAGACCTTACCTTTTGCATTTACATTGACGTTGAGGATGCCGTTGTAAAGTTCTATGCCCGCGTTGCGTTGCACAAAAAATATGTGTGTTGCGCCATTGTTACTACTTTGATATTGGTATTGCACCGCCATATCACGAATGTCTGCGTCAGTTAACCCCCAATCGGTGTAGTGTTGTTCAATATAGCGTAGCGCTGCATCCACTGATGTTTGGGTTTGGGTTTGTGCTATGAGTATTGATTGGCTATACACACAACAAACTAACCAGAACATCGTCCGAAATGATTTGGAAAGATTCATCATAAAAGATTTTTGAAACTAGTTTAAATTAAAATTATAAATTGGTTTGCGTACAAAGTTAATTTTTATTCACAAAAAATTATGTTAATGCAGATGAATAAGCACCTCAATATGCGAAAAATAAAAAGCCCCGACTCTTCAAACTGAGTCGGGGCTTTTTATTTTGTTTTGAACTTCTGAAAAGTACCTTGTTTAAGGTTGGTTTGTTTTGATTTTGTAAGTGCCCAAAGCGCACTTTTTTACAACAAATTTTATAATCCCATGAACATTTTAAGCATTTTAGATAATCTCTTTCTTCGCATCTTTTCCTTTTCTCGTAATCCTCTAAGAGAGAGAGACGCGGGTTGCGAAGCTAACTTTTTAAACTTCGCAACCCGCTTACAACAAAATTATAATCCCATGAACATTTTAAGCATTTTAGATAATCTCTTTCCCTGCATCTTTTCCTTTTCTCGTAATCCTCTAAGAGAGAGAGACGCGAGTTGCGAAGCTAACTTTTTAAACTTCGCAACCCGCTTACAACAAAATTATAATCCCATGAACATTTTAAGCGAAAGAACTTGATTTGGGGTGCTGTTATTATTTGTTCGTTTTGATGATACAAAGATGTACCGATAACCCTCTAAAAACAAAGACAAAAATATACGATTGTGAATAAATTTATTTTACAATTATATGTATATATATTTATATAATTATTGATAATCAATCAATTACAATAATTATTATTAGTGAAAACTTTTACTTTTGTGAAATATAATTTCATAAAATGAGTGTATTTTTAAATAAAAATATTTTTATTTTTTTGTCTAAAGGCAGTTTTTACTGCGATGTGAGCGAAAAAAACGAAACAAAATAGCTCTCTCCCCGCACTTGTCATTTGCTGAAGTGTATATATTTATGGGGTTGTTCCGACTTAGTTATGTGAAAACTTTTATTTGGCGCAGTTTATTTGCCTGTAAAATTTGGTCTGCGCTTTTCAACAAAAGCTGCCGCGCCTTCCTTAAAGTCTTGGGTATTGCAACATTTGCCAAAACCGATTATCTCATAGGCATAGCCATCCTTGTCTCTATCAAAATAGGCTTGTACGCACTCCATCACCTTCGATATGGCGAATGGTGCTTTGGTAGCAATTCTTTCGAGCATATCAATGGCAGCAGCAACCTCTTCGCCTACCGCAACCACTTTATTTACCAATCCTAAGCGAAGAGCTTCTTCTGCATTAATCATATCGCCGGTAAGGAGCAACTCTAATGCTTTGGCTTTACCAATCAGTTGCGGCAAGCGTTGAGTGGCGCCGTATCCGGGTATCAACCCCAAGTTTACTTCGGGCTGACCGAAGCGTGCTTTTTCGCCTGCAATGCGTAAATGACACGCCATTGCTAATTCGCAACCACCGCCCAAAGCGAAGCCTTGTATGGCTGCAATGACTGGTTTATGGAATGTTTCAATCAGTCGAAAAATATCTTGCCCACGTTGAGATAGCATGGCGCCAGCATTGGCATCCAACCCTGCAAACTCTTTGATATCTGCTCCGGCGGCGAATGCTTTGTCACCTGCTCCTGTAATCACTACGCCTGCCAAATTAGGGATGGTGGCAGCACCGGTAGCGAAGAAGCTACGCAAATCGTTGAATACAAATTTGTTGAGGGCATTGAGTGCATCGGGGCGATTGATAGTTAATATTACAACTCCGTTTCTATTCTCTACTAAAAGTGTTTCGTATGTCATATACTTTAAATTGATTAGTTTGTTTTATGATTACAAAAGTAGTATATTCGTGAGGAAATTTGTAACTTGATTAGATGATATTATCATTTCAACAACTACTAAACATCACATAATACTATGGCTATAACACAACCTTTCAACATTCATAAATGGGTTGACGAAAACAGACACCTCCTCAAACCACCCGTTGGGAATAAACAAATCTACTTCGGCAATGATGATTATATTGTTATGGTGGTAGGCGGACCGAATGGGCGTAAGGATTACCATTACGAAGATGGCGAGGAATTATTCTACCAATTAGAAGGTGACATTTCAGTGAAAATTATTAACGAAAACGGCGAACCCGAAACCATCCATATCCAAGAAGGAGATATGTTTTTGCTACCACCGCATATACCACACTCTCCACAACGCCCTGCTAATACGGTAGGTATCGTGATAGAGCGTTACCGCAAACCGGGCGAGATGGATAAACTCATGTGGTTCTGCGACTCCTGCCATGCGCCTTTGCACGAAGCAACTTTCGCACTCAAGGATATTGGCACACAAATCAAACAAGCCATTGAAGACTTCCGTGCCAACGAAACACAGCGCACCTGCCAACGTTGCCAAGCGGTGTTGGAAGTATAACAGCTAAAGATAGGTATTAACTACCTCGGCTAACCGCTTTATCAGTTTCTATCTGAACGGGTCGCTAAACATAGGTTCTGTCAGACTCTTTGTGTCAGTAAGGGTATTCAAAAATGCCACTAATGCCTGCTGCTCAATCGGCGACAAGTTCATGTTGCGCGGCGCGCCGTCAGTGTTTTTCAGGTTGTTATCTAAATGTATGTGCGGTTGAATACCTTTATTATAATGTGCTATTACTTGTTCCAGTGTGTTGAAACGCCCATCGTGCATATATGGTGCAGTTACGGCAATGTTTCGCAAACTCGGAATTTTAAACTTGCCGTCACGTCTGCCGTTATCATTATAAATTAAATTTAAACCGATATTGGCAGTTCCCATACTGCCCTGAGAAAATGTTAATTCACCAGTGATGGGGTCAAAAAACGGACCGCCACCGCCTCCGTGACCACCATAAATAGTATCAAATGCGAACTCCTGCGAGGATACCGTAAAGTTTTTTCCACGATGACAATTACTGCAGTTAGTGCGTGTACTGAAGAATAAGTCTTTGCCCATTTTTTCCATTTCTGAGAAGTTAGCAAATTGCGAGCGAGACCCTTCATCAAATTTAGAGTTACAACTGACTAATGTGTTGACAAACTGCGCCAGTGCTGTGCTTATCGTTGACTCAGTTATCAAATCACTATTAGTTATTTCTGCGGCGAACGCTTTGTTAAATAATTCTTGGTAGTATGGAATGGCAGCCAATTTTCTTTTGAGGATACTCAAATCTTCCATACCCATTTCGATATGATTCTGAATAGGTCGCAACACCAAATCTTCGGTGCTGTGTGAGCGCGAATCCCAAAATAAATTGCCATTAAACACCGTATTGATGATAGCCATGGAGTTGCGGGTAGTCATGCGCCCTTCAAATCCTTCGCTGAATGCTTTCGGCTCGGCGAAGCCAAGTTGTTGATGGTGGCAAGTACCGCAAGATATACGGTTGTTAATAGACAGTTGCGTATCATAAAAAAGTACGCGCCCCAAGGTTGCTTTGTTGTTATCAATACCGAAGTTAGCCAACGTAAATGATGTAAAAATTGGGTTAGCTATATCCGTTTGAGAATTAGCAATATTGGCAACATCAATATTTGCATATTCATACGGCACTGCAGGAAGATTAGGCGTAGCGCGGCGCACCTCGGGTGAAGAAGCGATGTCTTTCTGACACGCCACAAAAACTACCGCCACACATAGCGTTGCAAAAAAATAGATAACCTGTTTCATATTGATGCAGATTGGTTTTAGTTATTAATTTTTTTAATAAAATTAAAATATAACGATAAAATAAATATTTGTTGGCAGCGATGTTTGCAAGTTGTATCCAAAGCCTTTTCTTTCTTGTTTAAATACAAAAGGACCTCCCTGCTGTATCGTATTTTTATCATTAAAAAGTCGAGCATACAGCGCGCCCTCCGTACCTAACTGTAGGCGCGAATTAATCCTAAATTGAATACCTGTTGCAACACCTGCTCCATAACTAAATGTGTAGTTACTCAATTCAACCCGAGTCGGCTCAAATTCGCCTGCCGTGGATACACTTTTGCTATTACTATAGCCCAACACGCCGTCCGCCCCAATATAGGTCATCCAACGCTTCGTCAATGGAAATTGCCACTCATGCCCTAAGCGTAGATTGACAAAAAAATCGTTCGTTTGAACATCAACATTATTATCCTCTGTGCGCTTTAAGCCGGATGCATCCATGCCCAATCCTATACGAAAGCCTTTGTTGTTTTTGATAGATTTGAACGTAAAGATATATGGCGTTACGGCGGTGACATCATTCGTACTCAACATACTCAATACCAGTCGTGTGACATCCACGCCAACCTCTTTATGGCGTAAAGTATCTTGCTCGGCAAGGTGTGTTTGGGCAAATGCGGCAACAACTGTCAGCAAAAAAAAGAGCAAAGTATAAAAGTATTTTTTCATTGTCACCAGTTAGGTTTTGTATTGTTTTATAAAGATAACGTGTATGTTTTACTTTTGTGAGGCTTGCAATCAACTTTAACACTTTGAGTGCATTTTTTTATTACTTTGTAAATATGAATGTCTATCTGATAAATATTCCCTACATTTGTAATCTGTGGAAAAAATTACCGATTGGAACTATCTTTACCCAAAAACAGTTTTATAGGTAATTTTCTAAAACAAATCAGAATAGTTAACCAAACTGCATGTAACTTATTTATGAAAACCAGTAACATTATTTTATTAGTATTATTAGCAATCGTACTGTTGCACGGCTGTAGCACCTACAATGGATTTGTCGGCAAAGACGAACAAGTGAAAAACGCTTGGGGTGATGTACAAAGTGCCTACCAACGCCGTGCCGATTTAGTACCTAACTTGGTAGAAACCGTAAAAGGTGCTGCAAACTTTGAGCAAAAAACCCTCACCGACGTAATAGAGGCACGCGCCAAAGCTACCAGCATGACTATTGACCCCTCCAAAGCAACACCTGAGCAACTACAAGCGTATATGAACGCCCAAGGCGGGCTATCGCAAGCCTTAGGGCGATTGATGGTTGTATCAGAGCAATACCCGCAGCTACGCGCAACGGAGAGTTTCAAAGAATTACAATCACAACTGGAAGGCACGGAAAACCGCATCAAAGTATCACGCGATAAGTACAACGCCGCCGTGACGGATTATAATGTAGGCGTACGCCGATTCCCGAGCAACCTATATGCTCGTATGTTTGGCTTCAACGCCAAGCCTCAATTTGAGGCAGACCCTTCCGCACAAAAGGCCCCACAAGTAAAGTTTTAATTTAACACACAACGATATAGGGCAAGAATATAACATTACTAATATTCTTGCCCTAATTTGTATTCAATATACTGCGCTGTATGAAAAACAGACTAAACATTGCGTCTGGTGCAATATGGGAGGACATCATTGGATATAGCCGCGCGGTACGCATCGGGAACGTCATTGAAGTTGCCGGCACAGCACCCGCCGACGAGCACGGTGTCGTTGTGGCAAAAGGTGACGTATATACACAAACCGTTTTTTGCTTACGCAAAATTGAAAAGACTATCCACCTCGCTGGCGGCTCATTGGAAGATGTTGTACGTACACGTCTGTTTGTAGCAGATATTACACAATGGGAAAAAATCGGACGTGCCCACGGCGAGTTTTTTGGCAACATCAAACCCGTCACCACTATGGTAGAGGTCAGCCGCCTAATAGATACCGATATGCTTATCGAAATAGAAGCTACTGCTCTTTTGTCTTAAAGCAACCGCTAACAACACAAATCACCTACCTTGTAGCAAAAAACGCATTGGTATCACCAATCGCGCACTCCAGGACCGTTCAGAGTGGTCAGCACCTTCAAACGCCCGCGTCATACAGTTGTGTGAACGGTAACCCTTGCTCTTCACCGTTCTATCAATACGCAACTGATGTGGTTTGTATAAACTATCAAGCGTAGCTGTTCCGTAGTCAAAGTATAAGCGATGGTCTTTTGGCGATGGTAAGTTTTTTTTGAGATACGTATTGAACGCATCCATAATTGGTAGTGGCGACTCCTTAAAAAAAGTGCTGCCAATCCAATGAGTAGAAATACAAGCTGCAGCCCCAAATACTTCAGGATACTCGCAAATGGCGTACAATGAAATCAGCCCACCCATACTCGAACCCGCAATAAATGTATGCGCCTTATCCGCTTGTGTAGCGTATGTTTTATCTATAAACGGTTTCAATTCGGCAGTTAAAAACTGTAAATAATTATCCGCCAGGGGTTTGTCTCGTAAGTTGAGCGATACGATGGAGTCACGTAGCGACGGGCGCAACGCATTTAGAGGCTTTTGCGGAAAGTATTCGGCATGGCGGTACTTATCGTTGTTCCAAATGCCAACAACGATGCACGTAGGCGCCCCCTCGTTGAACATAGCACATAGCAGCTCATCTACTTTCCATTCTTGCTTATTCCAAGTAGTGGTACTATCGTACAACATTTGTCCGTCGTGCATATACACGACCGGATAGCGTTGAGCTATATTGTAATTTGGCGGAAGCCAAACGTCAATATTTCGTGTATCCACATACTTGGATTCAAATTTGTGCCGAACAATATTGCCACAACTAACCATTGGCTGGGCTATTGCTGAAAGCAAACACCAACTTACAAGAAGGCACAAAAGCAGCATTTTAAGAATTCGTGTTTTCATAAAGTTATTGTAAAATTTTAACCCTACTAAAAATACTTCTTACTTTGCCACCTCCCCGTACAAATCATATTCTTCAGCATCTGTGATGCGAATATCTGCAAAATCGCCGATGCGAATGTACTGTGTGGCAGCATCTACCAATACTTCATTATCGACTTCGGGTGAGTCGCCTTCGGTGCGCCCGACAAAAAACTGCCCTTCCTTTCTGTCAAAAATCGTTTTAAATTTTTTGCCTATTTTTGCCTGATTTTTTTCGAGAGAAATGGTTTGTTGTAATTCCATCAGCCTATTGGCGCGTTCCTGTTTTATTTCAGTTGGTACATCATCCTCCATTTCATATGCCGATGTACTCTCTTCATGTGAATATTGAAATACCCCTACGCGGTCGAAGCGTTCATGTTCAGCGAAGCGACAAAGGTGTTCAAACTCTGCATCTGTTTCGCCCGGAAATCCTACTAAAAAAGTGGTTCGCAAGGTAATATCCGGAACGGCATTTTTGATAGCATCAATCAGCTCCCACGTTTCTTTTTGTGTAATCTGTCGGCGCATTCGTTGCAGCACACCATCGTGTGCATGTTGCAAAGGAATATCTAAGTAGTTACAGATTTCCGGTCGCTCCGCCATCACAGGCAAAATCTCCATTGGAAATTTACTCGGGTACGCATAATGCAGGCGAATCCAATCAATGCCATCCACATCCGCAAGGGCATGGAGCAAGCGGGGCAACTCGCGCTTTTTGTATAAATCTAATCCGTAATAGGTTAGCTCTTGCGCGATGAGTAGTAATTCTTTTACGCCGTGTCTGGCTAAGTTTTTTACTTCTTGTACTAAGGTTTCGATAGGCTTAGAAATGTGTTTTCCGCGCATCAACGGGATGGCACAAAAAGAGCAGGTGCGGTTACAACCTTCCGATATTTTCAGGTAGGCATAATGTTGAGGTGTGGTGATGTATCGCTCGCCGATGAGGTCATGTTTGTAGTCGGCATTCAGTTTGTTTAACAAAGCGGGCAATTCTAACGTACCGAAATAGGCATCTACTTCGGGTATTTCTTGTTCTAAATCATCTTTATAACGTTGTGATAAACAACCCGTTACGTAAAGTTTGTCAATATTGCCACGCTTTTTTACATCAGCATATTGCAAAATAGTGTTAATGGATTCTTCTTTTGCTAAATCAATAAAACCACAGGTGTTGATAATGATAATGTTGGCATCATCGCTATTACTATCGTGCATCACATCGTATTGGTTGCCCCGTAATTGGGTGATGATATTTTCGGAGTCCACCAAATTTTTGGAACACCCCAACGTAATGACGTTTACCTTACTTTTTTTTAATGTTTTTGTTTTCACAAAATTGAAATGATTATGTAATGTAAATTAAAACAAACAGCATCCTCAAAAAATCAGTTTCCGACAACCGAAGTGCCAATATGAACGCTCTGTTTCATTTATCATATCTAATTCGCCGCACAAAGGTAGTCTTTTTTAAGATTGTTTTCATTTTTCCAACAACATCGCTACCTTTGCAACCCGACAAAAAAATGCATTTTAAACCATTATGCTGGAAGAATTTCAGACCATCAATATATTCCCTGTCACCGCTGCCGATGTGTTGAGCAACCTGTTGGCTGCCTTGATATGCGGTATTGCGCTGTCGCTGATTTATCGCGCCACCTATCGTGGCCCTTCCTATTCTGCTTCCTTCGTCAATGCCATTGTTATGCTCTGCCTCATAGCAGCACTCATCATATTAGTAATTGGCAACAACCTTGCCCGGGCTTTTGGCTTAGTAGGCGCAATGAGCATCATCCGCTTCCGCACCGCCGTGCGCGACACGATGGATATGGTGTTCATCTTTTTATCGCTGGCTATCGGCATGGCTTGTGGCGTGGGGTTAAAAGTTGTGGCATTAATCGGCGTATTGGTGGCAGGCATCATTATCATTATACTAACCTATACCAACTTCGCACAACCGCGTAAACGGCTTTACCTTTTGCAGTTAGCGTATGACATGAACAAAATTAACTCGCTCGAATTAGAAAAATTATTGGCAAAAAATTGCAAATCAAGTAAATTAGTGAACATCAAAAATTACGGCAACGGCAAAGATATTGAAGCATTTTACCATGTGTCTTTTCGTACAAAAGCATCCGCCGAAACGCTCACACGCCAGCTTAACAGCGTAGAAGGCATCCGCCAAACTCAGGTGTTTTTTGATGAAGATGATATTAATGCACCAAGTTAAAACAAACTAAACAAACTGCATATATCTACATGGATACCATCACACGTTACTTTCCGGATTTAACCACACATCAACAGCAACAACTTGCACAACTACAACCGCTATACACCGATTGGAACGCAAAAATTAATGTCATCTCCCGTAAGGATATTGACCAACTTTATACACACCATGTTTTGCACTCGCTCGCAATCGCCAAAGTAATGCGCTTCGTGCCACAAACTAAGGTACTCGATTTAGGAACGGGCGGTGGCTTCCCGGGCATTCCCTTAGCCATCTTGTTTCCTGAGGCGCAGTTCAAATTAGTAGACAGCATCGGAAAAAAATTAAAAGTAGCAATGGGTGTGGCAGAAGCCATCGGACTGAAAAATGTTTCGGTACAGCACACTCGTGCAGAGGATATGAAAGAGCGATTCGATTTTGTGGTGTCGCGTGCCGTTGCGGATTTAGGGCAGTTGTTAGCGTGGAGTCGCAAGCTCATTCACCACAACCATAAAAATGCATTGCCCAACGGCTGGTTTATCTTAAAAGGTGGCAATGTTCCTGTAGAAATAAAAGCACTGCCTGGCAAAGAATATACCGAACTAACGCCCGTCAGTCAACATTTTGCGGAAGCATATTTTCAGGAGAAATACGTGGTGTATGTGCAGGCTTAGTAGGGCACAATCAAAACGTTTGCAAGGCAACCAATTTAGCGTATTCGCCATTCTGCTTTTGTAGTAACATATCGTGTGTGCCGCGTTCTACGATGCTTCCATTTTTCATAACAACTATCTCATCGGCGTGCTGAATGGTCGAAAGTCGGTGTGCAATAATTATTGCTGTGCGGTTTTGCATGAGTGCCACCAACGCAGCTTGTACTAACTGCTCCGACTCCGAGTCGAGGGCAGAAGTAGCTTCATCCAAAATGAGGATAGGTGGATTTTTTAAAATAGCGCGTGCAATAGTTAGGCGCTGGCGTTGTCCGCCACTTAATTTCATGCCTCTATCGCCGATATTGGTTTTGTACCCATGCTCCGTTTGCAGAATAAAATCATGTGCATTAGCAACTTTAGCTGCTGCCATAACATCCTCTTCTGTTACGTCTTTTTTACCAAAAACGATGTTGTTATAAATGGTATCATTAAACAAAATTGCTTCTTGCGTGACGATGCCAATTTGTGTTCGCAGGTCGTATAATTTCAGTTGTCGAATATCCGCGCCGTCAATCAAAATAGTGCCATCCGTCACATCATAGAAGCGTGGTAGCAAATCTATCAGCGTGGACTTTCCTGCACCCGACATACCCACCAATGCAACCACTTTTCCTTTTGGTATAGTCAGGTCAATATTTTTTAGTACCCAATCTGTATCTTGTTTGTAGCGAAAAGAAACTTTTTTGTATTCAATTTTATCTGTAAATGTTGCCAACGCTTGTGCTTGTGGCACATCCTGAATAGTAACGGGTGCATCTAAAATAGTTTCGATGCGCTCCATTGAGGCAATGCCTTTTTGAATGTTGTAGAACGCACTCGAAAACGTTTTAGCGGGGTCAATTACACTAAAAAAAGCATATAAAAAAACGATGAACCCCGAAGGGTTCAACAGCCCTTGTTGCACCTCTCTGAAGCCATACCATATCAACACTGCTACAATGGCAACACCCAAAAATTCAGACAATGGCGATGCCAAATCGCGCTTTCGAGCAATGCGAACTACTGCTCTGCGATATGCATTGTTTTCTTTCAAAAAGGTATGATGCTGATGTCGCTCTGCATTGAATCCTTTGACTATTCGCAAGCCACCAATCGTCTCTTCGATTATTGAAATGAGGTTGCTGAGTTTTTCTTGTGCTAGTGTAGAATCCTTGCGTAGCAATTTACCGATTCCACCGATGACTATTGCCGTAAAAGCAATAAGTACCAGCACAAAAACGGTAAGGTGCGGGCTAAGCAAAACCATCATCAAAACACTTCCTATTATCATAAGTGGCGCACGGACAACCGTTTCCAATACATTCAAAATACTCCAATCAATTTCTTGCACATCATTGCTGATACGCGTGAGTAGGTCGCCTTTGCGCTCCTCGCTGAAGTAAGCTAAGGGCAGGGATGTCACTTTGTTAAATAGTTGCTGCCGCAAATCACGTACAATGCCGTTGCGAGCAGGTGAAATGAAATAAAGGGATAAATAGCGAAATAGATTGCGGAAAAAGTAGATAATAACAATGGCTACACACAACAATATAAGCGCATGTTCCTTTCCGTTTTGTATGATTATCTGACTGAGTTGGTAATAAAAATGCTCGGTCAGCGATTTGATATTAGTGATACTTAGTGGCGTTGTCGGTGGCTGCCGCACAATCTGCTCTTGCCCTAACAGCAGCTCTAAAAATGGTTTCAGTGCCGGGATGCTGATAACCGAGAATGCCACCATCAGGAGGTTACAAATAATGTTGAGTATGACAAATGTTTTGTAAGGGCGCAAATATGCTACCAGTCGCCAAAAGCTTTTCAACGGTTTATTTTTTTACAAATGAGTATAAATGCGGGAGGGATATTTCGTGGCTCGAATTTTACGCTGACTTCTTCAAAAATTTTCAAGTACATTTTTTTTACCATCAGTGAATAGTGAAATTGAATAAAAAGTCCGCTCATGCGAAGGTGTTTTTTTGCCTGTTCAACAATCGTCACGGCGAGGTCATCCGGCAGCATGACAAACGGAATAGCGGAAACGATGTAATCCGCGAAAGCGCAATCATGTTGCTTCAGGTACTTTCCGATATACTCGGCAGAATCCTTAATAACTACTAAGCGTTTATCTTTTATGTCGCGGAGCTTTTCGCAAAACACTTCGTTCACCTCAAACGCTAACAACCGCGCATCGGGGCGCATATTTTCTAATATGTACTCTGTAATAACGCCATCGCCAGCTCCCAGTTCTACTAAGCACTTTGCTTCTGCAAAATTGATTGGCTCAATCATAGCTTGGCACAAATACTTGGAACTGCGAGCTATAGTGCCTGTGGTTCTCAAGTTTTTGATGCTTTCTCTGATAAAGTCTACATTCACACGTTTGTTTTTTTTAGGCAATTCATCATGCATATCACTCGCCATCATCTGCTAAGTAATTATTCAAATCACTGTATTTTGAAGCGAGTTTTTGTGCTTCTGCCTTACTAACCCGCACACCATTGATGTACGGAATAATTTTTGGCACATTTATTCCTTTAGTTACTAAATCTTCTTTCAGTTGTATTGCCGATGCTGCGGTGCGATACAACCCTACGGTATAATAAAGTGTTTCGCTATCGCCATTAGCCTCCACCATAATGTCGGAATAATCCAACAATTCACTATTTGAATATAATTGTTTGGTGGCGGCTACTTGCACTTTGTACGAAAGCCCTTTGATAGTATTTTTGCGCCGATTGTCTGTGTCACTCTGCATATATTCGCCAACAATGGGGTTGATGTTAGTAAACTTGATAGGCACACCATCGGTATTGTACACTAAAGTTTCTATACGCCGATTGAAGCGTTGCCCTGCTATGTTCGGCTTTCCATCCGATTCATTTTTGGCAATGGCATAGTTTGCTCCGCACCCCTTCGTAGATATATTGGCAGCGTTCACACCCTTGCCTATCAGAAACTGTGCAACTTTTTGTGCACGTTTATTGGTAAGATACGCTTCTAACGTTGCTGATTCTGCTTTATAATTATGTGCTACAATATCAACTTTTAGCTGTGGATATGTTATCAGTAAGGTGGCGAGTTTTACTAATTCTTGTTGGTTGAGGGTTGCCAGTATGTCATTATCATCATTATACATTAATGTTGTAATATGAAACTCCTGCCAATTTTCGTTTTTAGTTGGGATGGGCGGTGGCGATTTTTTCTTTTCGCTGCTGCTACCGGTTATTTTTATTTTTTCAGATGTTGAGGTCTCAGCAACTCCACTCGCTACGGTATTTGTGACAAATGCTAATGTGCCATCTACATACTGCATCGTTTCAATCGGTTTTTTGAACGAACAACTGAAAATATCGCGCTGCCCAATACTTTCTTTTCGGGTGGACGACAAAAACGCTCTGCTACCATCATTTACCAATCTAAAGTAAGTATCGTCGCCTGCTGAATTAACGGGCATACCCATGTTTTGCGGAGTGCTCCACACTTTAGTATCGGCATCAAATTGACTTGTAAATACATCAAATCCACCAATACTCTTGGTGCTATTACAGCTAAAATAAAGCGTGCGTTTGTCATTTGCCAAAAATGGTGTTACCTCATCGTAAGCAGAGTTTATTTTATTGCCGAGGTTTTGTGGCATTGTCCATTGTTCGGCGAGGCGTGTTGTAATATACAGGTCGTACCCTCCGTATCCACCGGCACGACGGCTGGCAAAAATAAGTGTGGAATCGTTTACAAATTGAATCCCATAATCGCCCTGCGTAGTAACTACTGGCGATATAAGTTTGGGTGGAAACAGGGGTTTCTCCTCAATATTTTCGACGAATGTATCCATCAAAATATCTCCGTCTGTGGTTGATAGTCCTTGATAAAAATACAGCACTTGTCCGTTATTTGTAAAGCCGAGTATAACATCTTGACGCGGGCTATTGAGTAGTTCACTCATGCGTTCGGAAGTCGCCCAGCCTGCGCCATCATATTCTGTAACGAACATATCCAAACCATAAGTGCCATTCGCTTCATCGGACATTCCTTTCTCATTACGCAAGCCGCCAATATTCCCTTCGCGAGCGGAGGAAAAATAGATGCGTCCTGCGTTAGCGGGGCTGATTATTGCTCCGAAGTCATCCCAAGCGGTGTTAATATTTTCTCCGAGATTTTCCGCAATGGCTTCTTCTTCTTTAAAAAAGAGGTTCATGCCTTCCATACAGCGTTTGATGTCATTGATAATTGCAGGGCGGTTATTTTCTTTTTTGGCAACACTCAGATATTTTTTATATCCCGCTATAGCTTGCCGAAACTGGTGTTCGGCATGATCACATTTTGCTAAGTATAAAAACAGATCTTCACTTGGTTTTTTCTCGTTATCTACAACATAATTAAGATACTTGCGTGCTTCCGAAACATTGTTTACATAGTAATAACAGATACCTATGTGTTGTTTAACCTCCAAGTCGTCGGGTTTAATGCGCTGGTAGCGCAAGAAGTTTTTGAGTGCTCGCATATGCTTGCCGGCATTAAAATATTCCATTCCGGCATCGCGCAATTCTTTTGGCGAAGGCTGCGCTGTTTGTGCGATTGTGTGCAGGCAACTTCCGCATAGTAACAGAAAAATGAATAAAAAATTTCTTTTGTGTAAAAGGCTACGTGTGTGCATGGTTGATTCTAAAAATTTCGTGGATTCGTTTTGGCTCATTTAATCATCCGCTAAATAGTTTGTTTATCATCAAACGCCTCCAGATAGTCAGCTACCTTACGAAGAAAAGAGCCGCCGAGTGCGCCATCCACCACGCGATGATCATACGAAAGAGATAAAAACATCATCTGCCGAATAGCAATAACATCTCCCATTTCAGTTTCAATAACGGCGGGGCGTTTGCGAATGGCTCCAGTTGCTAAAATGGCTACTTGCGGTTGGTTAATAATGGGCGTACCCATAACGTTGCCAAATGTACCCACGTTGGTAAGTGTAAAAGTTCCTCCTTGCGTTTCATCTGGTTTTAGTTTGTTTTGACGGGCGCGATTGGCGAGGTCATTTACCGCTTTGGTGATACCTACCATATTGAGTATATCTGCATTTTTGATAACGGGCACAATCAAATTACCGGACGGCAATGCCGCCGCCATACCGATATTTATATCTTTTTTACGAATGATGCGAGAACCATCCACTGATGCGTTGATAAGTGGGTAGTCTCGTATGGCTTTTATCACGGCATCAATAAAAATAGGTGTGAAGGTGATGTTTTCGCCATATTTATTTTGAAATTCTTTTTTAACGCGCTCACGCCATCTGACCAAGTTTGTTACATCTGCCTCCACAAATGAAGTGACATGTGGCGAGGTGTGCTTGCTCATTACCATGTGGTCGGCAATGAGCTTACGCATTCTGTCCATTTCAATAATTTCCACATTAGCACTTGCCTCCTGCGTAGTGTGGCTCACCGCCGGCGTAGTTTGAGGTGTTTGTTGCGGTGCAACAATCGCAGGCGCAGCGACGGTTTGGCGCGTATCAACATAGCTCAAAATATCTTTTTTGGTTACTCTACCCTGTATGCCTGAGCCTGCGATGGTTTCTAATTCTGCAGTGCTGATGCCTTCTTGTTTGGCAATATTTTTCACTAATGGAGAATAAAATCTCGTTGCTGTAGCATCTGGAGCAGTTGACGTTATTGCCACTTGTGGTTGTGCATGCTGCCCGTTGGTTTTTACGGGTGCTGACGACGCAGGTGCTACTGCCGGAGAAGCTGCTGGTGGTGCAGCATTTGCTTCAGTGGATATAACGGCAATCACTTTGCCGATAGGTACTACATCATTCTCTTGAAAAAGAATTTGTGTGATAACACCTGCCGTTGGAGAAGGCACTTCGGAATCTACTTTATCGGTGGCAATTTCTAAAATGGTTTCATCCAACTCAACACTATCACCTACTTTTTTTACCCATTTCAGGATGGTGGCTTCCATGATGCTTTCGCCCATTTTAGGCATTATAAGTTCTATCTGCGGCATATCATATTATATTTTAACATAATTAAACGGTAGCCTGTACCGATAATAATTAACTTGTTTTTTTACGCTAATGGCGGTGCAAAGGTACACAATTATACTAATAATCAGGTAGATTATTACAGACTTATCTGCTTGATGCTGCACCGTGCAGTGCTGAATCATAACTCATTAAACGAAATTTTTATTAGTATTAGATTATCTTTGTCAAAATTTTTTTATACTGATGAAAAAAATACGGGAATCACAACTACGACCTCCTTCGCATAAAGGCTTTTCTGTTACTAAAAAAGGGAAAAAAACTCCACCACCATCTGCTACTTCGCCTGATGAACCGATGCGCCTCAACAAATACATTGCTCACTGCGGTATTTGCTCGCGCCGAAATGCGGTGGATTTTATCAAGGAAGGACACGTTTTTGTAAATGGGAAAGCAGTTGTAGAGCCTTACTACGAGGTGCAGCCTACGGATGCCGTTACGTTTAAAGGCAAGGCGGTGCGCCCCGAAGTGCGGAAGGTATATTTATTGCTCAACAAGCCAAAAGATGTTATCACTACTGCCAGCGATGAGCGCGGACGCAAAACTGTAATGGATATTGTTGGGAATAAAATTAAGGAGCGTATTTTTCCAGTGGGGCGATTAGACAGAACTACAACAGGATTATTATTGCTGACCAATGATGGCGATTTGGCGCAAAAACTGTCGCACCCAAGTTATAGCGTGAAGAAAATTTATCATGTAGCTCTCAACAAGCCTTTGGAACGTTCAGATTTTGAGTTAATTGCAAAAGGGTTGGAGTTAGAAGATGGTATTGCAACCATTGACAAGCTCCATTTCGTAGATAGTAAAAACAAAGCAGAGGTGAGTATTGAGTTGCACATTGGCAAAAATCGTATCGTGCGCCGCATTTTTGAACACATGGGCTATGAGGTTGCTTGTTTAGATAGGGTGTATTATGCTGGGTTAACCAAAAAAGATTTGCCCCGCGGCTTTTTCCGTCACCTCACTGACCAAGAGGTAGTTATGCTCAAACATTTTACCTAAGAAAATTTATTCAAACATTCCACCACTTGGTTAGCTGACATAATTACAACTCTTCGATACCTGTTACCGTAGTATATTTAAACGAAAGTTTCTTGTCGGGATAAATATACTTATAAGCTGATTGACACATAAGCGTTGCTTCGTGAAACCCACAGAGTATTAATTTTAACTTCCCTTCGTAAGTGTTGATGTCGCCGATAGCATAAATACCTGAGATGTTGGTGCTGTAATCTAAGGTGTTTACGACGATAGCATTTTTGTCAATATTTAGCCCCCAGTCACCTATGGGTCCGAGTTTTGGTGTTAAGCCGAAAAGCGGTATGTAGTGGTCAGCAAGTTGGGTATATGTTCCTTCAGTTTGGTGCTTGATAACTACTTCACTAAGTTGCCCGTTACCGTGTAGCCCTACTACTTCTGAATCTGTAACGAGTTTTATTTTTCCAGCTTGATGGAGTGCTAATACTTTTTCAGTAGAGTCTATTGCGCCACGAAATTCTTTGCGACGATGTACTAAGGTTACTTCTTGTGCTACATCGGCGAGGAAAATTGTCCAGTCCAATGCAGAGTCGCCACCACCAGCAATGACAATTTTTTTGCCTGTATATTTTTCCGGATTTTTTACAAAATAATCTACGCCTTTATCTTCAAAAGTGAAGATATTATCTATTGGCGGCTTGCGTGGTTCAAAACTACCCAAGCCACCAGCAATAGCGATAACAGGTGCTTGTAGTATTGTGCCTCTATTGGTAGTCACTTGCCAACGCCCATCGTCTGTCTTTTGGATAGTTTCTGCTCGCTCGCCTAATGTGAAAGTGGGTTTGAATGGAGCAATTTGCTTCATCAAGTTATCAACCAGTTCCTGCGCTAATATTTCGGGATAACCCGGAATATCATAGATAGGTTTTTTAGGATAAATCTCGGTGAGTTGCCCGCCGGGATGCGGAAGCGCATCTACCAAGTGGCAGCGCAACTTGAGCAAGCCTGCTTCAAAAACGGTAAACAGCCCGCAAGGACCGGCACCAATGATGAGAATATCTGTCTGTATCATGCTAAAATCAAGTCATTTTAAATTTTTGCGCGACAAAGGTAGGGATTTTTACAGTAAAATGCTATTGGTTTTGTGGATACATAATTAGCGCAATAGTCGTAACTTTGTAGCTGCTTGGTGCGTTATCTTGTTCGATGTGTCAATAATAAGTTGTTTTGATACCGTTCATATTAGTATAAATCATCATAAAAATATTTTTTAGAACCATGAGTTTAACCATTTATAACAGTCTGACGCGCGACAAAGAAGTTTTTGAACCTTTGGTAGAAGGTAGAGTAGGTATGTATGTGTGCGGCCCTACGGTATATAACGATGTGCATTTGGGCAACTGCCGCACGTTTGTAAATTTTGATGTTATATATCGCTACTTGTTATACTTGGGATATAAAGTGCGTTACGTCCGCAACATTACAGATGTTGGGCACTTGGAAGGCGATGCCGATTCGGGGGCAGAAGATAAAATGGCAAAACGCGCACGCATTGAGCAGCTTGAGCCAATGGAAGTAGCGCACAAATACACAGCAGGGTTTCATGAAATGATGAAAATTTTTAATACGTTGTCGCCATCTATTGAGCCCCGAGCAACAGGGCACATACCAGAACAGATAGAAATGGTACAGGCAATTTTTGACAGAGGTTATGCTTACGAAAACAACGGATCGGTGTATTTTGATACACTTAAATTTGCTAAAGAGAACGATATTTATGGAAAATTATCCGGACGAATTTTGGATGATTTAATTGCCGAATCGCGTGATAACCTTAAAAATCAGGAAGAGAAAAAAAGCCCTGCCGATTTTGCCATCTGGATAAAAGCTGCTCCTGAGCACCTCATGCGTTGGCAGTCGCCATGGTCAGAGGGGTTTCCGGGCTGGCATCTCGAATGTTCTGCTATGAGTACCAAGTATCTGGGACATGTATTTGATATTCACGGTGGTGGCAATGATTTAAAATTCCCTCACCACGAAAACGAAATTGCTCAAAACCAAGGTGCTTGCGGAGTGAGCCCAGCGCGTATCTGGATGCACGCCAATATGCTTTTGTTAAATGGAAAAAAAATGTCGAAAAGTGATGGCAACACCATTTCGCCTGTTGAACTTTTTAGTGGTCACAGCCCACATGTAACGAAAGGATACAGCCCGATGGCGGTGCGCTTTTTTATGTTGCAATCGCATTACCGCAGTACGCTGGATATGAACGATGAGGCTTTGCAAGCTGCTGAAAAAGGATATCGCCGATTGCTTGAATCATACAAAACATTACAAACACTACAACATCCCGCAGCAGGTAATGCTGGCACTTTAGATACCGAAATTAACGAATTAATGTCGGCTGCTTTTGATGATATGAACGATGATTTTAATAGCCCTAAGGCAATGTCACGCTTGTTTGAGTTGGCAGCAAAAATTAATGGATTGAATGATGGTCATTTATCATATAATGATCTAACTGTCACTACTTTACAAAACTTGAAGGAATTTTATCATCGCTTTATTTTTGATATTTTAGGCTTATGCGACGAAACCGCAGCAGCTACCGATCATCACTTGATGAATGGCATAATGCAGCTTATCATTGACCTTCGCGCGCAATCGCGCTCCAACAAGGATTGGGCTACTTCCGATAAAATTCGAGATACATTGACCGCACTAAACATTCAATTAAAGGATAGCAAAGAGGGCACTACTTGGTCAGTACAGTAGTACGGTAATGATGAACAGATGCTGGTTTTTGTAAAACCTATTTTTGTTTATCGCTTTTTGCGGAAACGCTGGTTATCGTTATGCCCGCCTCTATTATCGTTTTTATTATTGCGATAATTGTCGTTGCGCCCACCTCTATTGTTGTTAGGTTTGCGGTGGTTGTTATTATTTTGCGGCATATTGCGTGGCTTGTTGTACAACATTCCCCCACCCATTGTTTCGATAGGCATATCATCGCGCAACTCTAATTGCCCGTTAGAGAAAGAGGCTAAATCTTCCTTAATGACATCATCGCCCACGTAGTATTCCTTATTCCATGTTTTATATGCCAGCTTCATATATGACCCGATGACAGCCACAAAGGCATCGCGTTTAGCTCCCGGCTCCATAGCCAACGCTTTTTGGATGAGTTTTTGCACATGCCCGCCATAGTGGCGATAACGTGAATCCACTTTTTGATACGTAAGCGGCTCGGGGCGTTTGTGTGCATCCTCACGCTTAGGTATTTCGCCATTAGGCGGCATTACATCCAACTCATAATTAGTTATGCTGAACACATGATGCCAAAGTTTTATGCGTTGATCCTCCAAACTTTTTGCTTGCGGATTAATTTGTTGCATCAAATCTACAATACGCTCAACGTATGCCTGCCTCATGGGTTTGTCGGCAATAGTCTTTGCGTGTTGTAGCAATTTTTGCACGTTTCTGCCGTATTCCGGAAAGACAAGTTCTTCCTGATTGATATATTCCATAATCGTTTTGTCTAAATTTTATACACTGGTTTTCGGGGGTTACTATTCTACGGTAACTGACTTCGCCAAGTTGCGCGGTTGGTCAACGTTGCAACCACGCATTACTGCGATGTGATACGCCAATAACTGTAATGGTATGGATGATAACAGCGGAGTTAGTGGCTCTGCGGTATCTGGTATTTCGATGGTGTAGTCAGCTAATTGGCTAATCACTTTTTCGCCTTCGGTAACGATGGCAATAACGATGCCTTTTCGCGCTTTTACTTCTTGCACATTACTGACAATCTTTTCGTAAGCGCTGTGGTTGGTGGCAATCACCACTACTGGCATATTTTCGTCAATCAATGCGATAGGACCGTGCTTCATTTCTGCAGCTGGATAGCCTTCGGCGTGGATGTACGATATTTCTTTTAGCTTCAAAGCTCCTTCTAACGCTACCGGGAAGTTGTAGCCTCTGCCTAAGTAAAGTGCATTTGGTGCGTGTTGAATTTCTCTGGCAACGTATTTTATCTTTGCATCAGCTTCTAATACTTTTGCTACTTTAGCGGGTATGTTTTCTAATTCCTTCAACAAGTATTCAAACTGCTCATCAGATATTGTTCCTCTGATTTTGCCTATCTGCAATGCCATCAACGTTAGTAGCGTTACCTGTCCAGTAAATGCTTTGGTGGAAGCCACGCCAATTTCCGGTCCACAGTGAATATACGAACCTGCATCTGTGATACGCGCAATAGACGAGCCTACCACATTTACAATTCCGTACAATAATGCGCCACGTTCTTTTGCCAACTCTAAAGCAGCTAACGTATCAGCCGTTTCGCCAGATTGCGATATAGCGATTACGACATCATCTTTGTTAATTATCGGGTTGCGGTAACGCAACTCTGACGCATATTCTACTTCTACAGGTATGCGTGCTAAATCCTCAAAGAGGTATTCGGCTATCAAACCCGAGTGCCACGAGGTACCACAACCGGCAATGATAAAACGGCGGGCACTTGCAATTTTTTCTTTGTAGGCTTCCATACCACCGAGCACCACCCATTTTTGGACAGCATTGAGGCGGCCACGCATACAGTCAGCAATAGTTGTTACTTGCTCATGAATTTCTTTGAGCATGAAGGAGTCGTACCCTCCTTTTTCGAGCGCTTCTATTTTTAATTCTAATTCGTGTATGAATGGTGTTTGTAGTTCGTTATTTAATGTTTTGATATGGAATTTTGTACCCTCGATAATCGCCATTTCGTTGTCTTTGAGATAAACGACCTTCTTAGTATGTTCCACAATTGGCGTAGCGTCAGAAGCGATAAAAAATTCTTTATCACCAATGCCTACCACCAAGGGGCTAGACTTACGCGCTGCCACTAATTTATCAGGCTCTTGTTTGTCAATTACCACAATGGCATACGCCCCGACTACCCTGTTGAGTGCCAAGCGCACGGCTTCGTCAATACTCAAGTTGTCATGTTCTTGCAATTCAGCAATGAGGTTTACCAAAACTTCGGTATCTGTATCACTATGGAATTTATGACCGAGTTTTTTGAGTGCCGTTTTTAGCACAGCGTAGTTTTCTATAATGCCATTGTGTACCAGTGTCACACGCCCGTTGCTGGAAGTATGTGGGTGAGCATTGACATCATTTGGCTGTCCGTGTGTTGCCCAACGGGTATGCCCGATACCAACGGAGCCATGCAGGTCTTTTTCTTTAGAAAAATCTACTAAGTCGGCAACTTTGCCTTTTTTCTTATATATGTTTAGGTTGCCGTTAAGGAGGGCAACACCGGCACTATCGTAGCCGCGATATTCGAGGCGTTGCAGCCCTTTTATAAGTATTGGGTAAGCCTTTTTTTCTCCGATATAAGCGACTATTCCACACATAATATTTTTTTTAATGGTATTAACGATAGTGGTTTAACAATCCTTTTAACTAATCTTTCTATTCTATTTTGTGTTATATTTTAGTATAAATCAATTTTAGCTTGGCAGGGTAGGTGCTGTGTTTTGGTCCGTAAATAACTACTCTGCGCGATTGCTCTGCCGACGGATAGGGGTTGATGTAAATATCTTTATTATACTTTCCGCTTATCATACCTTGCAAATGCGATGTAAAGTTCATTTTATAACGGTATAGCTTTACGCCATCAACGGTTTCTTCCGTAACGCTACCACCAAAAGTGGTTGGTATGGTGCCAGCATAAAATGCCGTTCCGAAATCGTTAGTAAACACAAACTTACCTTCATCGTTTTTTCGCGATGCTGATAGTTGAGGCACTGGCGGATATTTCAGCGTATCATCACCGGGCAATACGGCTACGGTGAACTCCAACGTGGCATTATTTATCACTATCTTTGTAAGATCGGTGATATGCGGCAACGACACTTTAAGGCTTAAACCTGATAAAGATTGTATAAACCCTAAACTATCACCTAACGCAGTGTTATCAATAAAAGGAACAACACTCGTGCCGATATAGTTGTGCGTGACGTTCGCTGTCATTACTGTGTAGGTATTTGTCCAGTAACGGAATATTTTCTGTTTACCATTAAGGGAGTCCCGATAAAATAATACCATTGCAGTTTGCGCGGAGCGAACATCAATGCTCACCATTCGGGAGTTTGCTGCTGCTGCCGCTATTTTTATTCCTCTGAAACTGTTTTCAAAATTACTACCGGTAGCATATGATGCGCTATCCAAATGTACCAATTCTTCAGCTAATGTTGTTGGCAATGGCACACGCATTTGTGGTGCTGCGTGTACATCAAGGGTATCTATTCTGTATGTTATGGAATCTTTGTTATTGGGAATTAAACTGATGTTAGTAATTTGCCCACTTGTAGTAAATTGGTGTGTAGAGTAGTACGACACTTGGTCGCTGATGGAGTCGGATAATCTATAAATATCGTAAGTTTGGAAGGCACTTACATCGCCGTAGGTAGTAGTATCTAAGGCTAAGGTTAGCACGAACGAATCTATGACGGTTGTACTCAAAAAATTAGGGTTGGTGCGTTCCGGCTGAAATTGCAAACATACATCGCTACGCAGTTCGCCAAAAACAGGGTCGTTGTATCGCCCTAATTGGTAATACCGCAACTGATTAACGATTGAAGCGGAATCGCTGGTGGTGAATACCTTTATAGAGTCTTCGCGAATAGTTGTAAATTGCAACGTGGTTGTATCGGAACTAACAATGTCGAGTTGGTTATTATCAAACAACTCGGATCCTACTAACGTTGGTTCGTTGCAAGCGCAAGCCACCAAGAGGGTCACGACAGACACTATCCAAAAACAGAGATTTAGTTTCATTGAAACAGCTAAGGAATATTAGGCGAGCAAAGTAGTGTAAAAATCAGTATATGCTTGTAAATAATCACCCTCTGTGCCTACATTATCTAATATCGGTTTATTTAATTGTTTTATTTGTTTCATAACGGCGACATCCTCCAATTTGCTGCCTACAATTATGCCATCGGCATAAAAAGCAGCACCTGTATCTAGGCTCAAAACACCGCCTTGCATATAAGGGAGCGCATCTTCGGCCTGAACGTTATTGATAATTGTGGTTTGCAAAAAATCTTGTTGTAATTCTGCCTCCATAGAGTTGTTATACATGGAGTATATCACCTTAGCATTTTGAAACAACGGGTCGTTTTTATATACTGTTTTTAGTAGTAGTGGTGTCATACTCGTAAACCAACCATGGCAATGTACTATATCCGGTGACCACCCAAATTTTTTAACAATCTCTAATGCACCTTTGCAAAAGAACAACATACGGTCGTGGTTATCTTCAAAGGATTTACCTTCAGAATCTTGAAAAACTGACTTACGTTTGAAGAAATCTTCGTTATCTAAAAAATATACCTGAATACGGCTGCCAGGTAGCGAGGTGACTTTTATAATAAGCGGGTAGTCGTCATCGTTCACCACAATATTCATCCCGGACAAACGCACTACTTCATGTAAACGATGCCGTCGCTCGTTGATAGTGCCGTAGCGAGGCATCAAAACGCGCAACTCAATATCTTTATTGTTGGCAAACATCAGAAGATCATGTACAATTTGAGCTATCTCTGACAACCCCGTATAAGGGTCTATTTCCTGCGTGATTATCAGGACTCTGCTTTTATCCATGTGCAATTTTCTGCGTACTTTAAGTCAGTTGAAATAATTCTCTGAGGACTCAATCCAAATGAGTTTGCAAAAATATAAATTTTTTTTCGATTATCTGTACTTTTCAGAAGTGTAAAAATTTAATGCGTATTTTTTACATTTGCAAAATCTGTCAAATTTCTTTTATTTTTTTATTATCAAAAGAATATTTTATGCGTATTCGACCGTTTCAAGCCTTGTATCCTAACGTGGACCTAATCGCTTCTACCGACCTCTTTTTTGCGGAAATAAAAAACGAATTTACCGAGTACGTAAAAAGTGGTTTTTTTGACCGCACCGATAAAGACAGCTTTTATATCTATGAAATAGTGACCCCCAATGATGCTTACCTCGGACTTATTGCTTGCGTGGACATCCACGATTATTTTGATAATCGCATCAAAAAACATGAAAAAACACTCGCTGCCAAAGAGCAAAAACAAATGCACGTTTTGTTGCGAATGGGCGCTATGACCAAACCCGTATTGCTGACACATCCTACAGTTTCCTCCATCAGCGATTTGCTGCGACAACACATTGCAATGCACACACCATTTTTTACCGTTCAATTTCAGGATGGCACACAAACACATCGCATTTGGATGGTTTCGGACACCTCGTTAGTACACACCATTCAGGAGGCTTTTGAAAAACACGTACCCAATGCGTACATCGCTGACGGGCATCACCGCTGCTCAACAACTGCTATGCTTTATGAGAAAATGTACAACCGCCGACAAGATTTATCTTACGATTTGCTGTTAGCCGCATTTTTTCCGTCTGACCAGTTAGTCATACACGATTACAACCGCGTAGTAGAAGCATTTAAGGAGCATAGTACAACGCTGTTTATGGCAAAGCTCTCGCAAGTATGCAACATCACCCCGCTTGTTGCAGCCCAAAAGCCAACACAGAAATTTGAGCTTACTTTTTGTATTCAAGACGAATGGTTTTTAATGCGCTGGAAGCACGATATATTAGCGCGTTACCGCAACGAAAAAGCCGTTTTGGATGCCACTCTCCTCAATGAAATTGTGCTGCGCGACATACTGAACATTCAAGATGTACGTACCGATAATCGCGTACAATATGTTGAAGGAGTGCGTGGGTTGAAAGGCGTAGTGCAATTAGCTGACAAGGTAGAGAACAGCGTAGGGTTTTGTATGTTCCCATTAGCTTTTGAAGATTTATTTATTGTATCAGATGCGGATGAATCTTTACCGCCAAAATCTACGTGGTTTGAACCCCGCATGAAAAACGGGTTAATCATCAAAGAATTTAGTACATAATATTGTATTCGGAAAGTATTTAAAATTGGTACTTATGATACTCGCCGACAAAACGCAGTATAATTTGTTCCATTTTCGCAGCAGCATCCTGCACTACTGCTAACACGTCATCAATAGTGGTTTCCTGAATAGCCTTTATAGGATAACACTTATTGGAAACAACCGAAATGCCCAACACGCGCAAGTTGCTGTGACGCGCTACAATAGCCTCTGGTACAGACGACATCCCTACCAAGTCAGCACCAATGCGATGTGCAAATTCATATTCTGCTGGTGTTTCCAAATTCGGACCTTGCAAAGCAAGATATACGCCTTGATGCGTGTGAATATCCAACTGTCTGGCAATTGCTTCACAAGCCTCTATATATGGGCGATGATAGGTATACAACATATCAGGAAATCGGACACCTAGCCGCTCATCATTGGCTCCTCGCAGCGGGTTATCCGGCATCAGGTTGATATGGTCTTTTATAAACACCACATCGCCAGCCTCAAAATTGGGGTTCACGCTACCCGAAGCATTGGTAATAAGTAGTGTTTCGATACCCAAATTTTTTAGCACCCTCACTGGGAATGTGGTTTGTTGCAAAGAGTATCCTTCGTAGTAATGAAAGCGTCCGGAAAGTATCGCAACCGGTTTATTTTCGAGCAATCCGAGCAGCAGTTTACCGGCATGACCCTGTACGGTTGAGGTTGGAAAATGCGGAATTTCTGTGTATGCAATCGCACACACATCGGTTAATTTATTTGCTAAATTGCCCAACCCTGTACCCAAAATTATCCCCAATGTTGGTTGTAACTGGCTGCGTTGGCGGATGTAGGTTACGGCGGCTTGTATTTGTTCGTATAGCATATACTATTTATAAAAACTAAAATAATTGACCTAAATAAAACACAAAGTTAGTTTTCAATCGGGCATTACACCTAATCCGAATAGTGCAAAATCATACTTCACGGGATCATCGGCATCAAATTGCCGCAAAGCAGTCGTCAATTCCTGAACGGCTTTCCAGTCGCGCTGCGGACGCTGCAACAAGCCCAACTGTCGAGCAATGCGCTCTACGTGTACATCTAAAGGTATGAGTAATTGCGAAGGGCGGATGCATTGCCACAACCCAAAATCAACACCGCTGGCATCTTTGCGAACCATCCATCTCAGAAACATATTTAGGCGCTTGCAGGTGCTTTTCGTAGCTGGTGAAGCGATGTGTTTGCGCGTGCGTTGCGGCGCATCGGGCAATGAAAAAAATGTTTCATGGAATTGTATTAGCGCATTGGTTATGTCGCAATCATTGGGTGCTAAGCCTTTCGTAAATGCTAACTCCAGCGATTGGTAGCGGCGATAATAGGCTTGAAAAAATGCCAGAAAATAAAGCACATCAGTAGCCTGAAATGTACGATGTTTAAATTGCAAAAATGGTTTTAAATCAGTAGGTTGATGGTGCACGACAAAATCGTGAGGAGCATTATCCATCAACGTACAGAGTTGTAGCCCACTTTTGATGATAGTTTTTCGTTGCCCCCAAGCGAGCATGGCAGTCCAGAAACCAATAATCTCAATATCCTGTAGTTTGGAAAAGCGATGTGGAATACTGACGGGGTCGTATAGGATAAAAGCCGATTGATTATATTTTTTAACGCAATCGTCCAAAAAAAACTGTAAGTGGTTGGGCATTCCAAAATTTTGTCGTAAAATAGCAGCGCAATTTACGGTAAATTCGTTACGTTTAAAACGACAATGCCGATTTTGAGTACAAAAATAGTAACCAAGCAAGCCTCCATAGTTTTATGATGACAGCCACGCTTACTTATACCCTAATATTAGCGGCTATCTGTTTAGGTAGATGGATAGTAGATTACATCAACCAGCAGTATAATCACTACCCGTAGTGTTTGCACCTTGCCGCGCTTCCATCATTACACGCTAAAAAATTATGTTTCTTTTTAAAAAGGTTGCAGACCTGCAACGCTATGTGCAGTCGTTACAAAAAGCCAATCAAACAATTGGATTCGTGCCAACGATGGGCGCACTGCATACCGGGCACGTTTCGCTAATCGAAGCAGCGCGCAAGGCAACTGATGTTGTTGTATGTAGCATTTTTGTAAATCCGACACAATTCAACGACCCTAAAGATTTAGAGAAATACCCACGCACTGAAACGCACGACATTGAGATATTAGTAAAAGCACAGTGTGACATTCTATTTCTGCCTACCATAAGTGAAATTTATCCGCCCGATATAAATACCACGCTGCAAATAGATTTTGGCGCATTAGAAACCGTTATGGAGGGCGCGTTTCGTCCTGGACATTTCAGAGGTATGGCACAAGTTGTTAACAGGCTGCTCCAAATCGTCCAACCGCAACAACTATTTATGGGGCAAAAAGATTTTCAACAAGTAGCAATCGTGCAAAATATGTTGCGACAACAGCAGTCGCCTGTCAAATTGATAATGTGCCCAACGCTGCGTGAGCCCAATGGCTTGGCAATGAGTTCGCGCAATGTCCGCCTCTTGCCGACGGTACGCGAACATGCCGCAATAATTTATAAAACATTATCTGAAACAAAAGAGAATATAAACACACAGCCTATCGCAAAACTCCAACACGATGCCATGCAAGCCTTAGCTGCCGTACCGATGTTTCGCCCCGAATATGTAGAGATTGTAGATGGCAATACACTACAACCCATATCATCACAAAATGAAAGTATGTATATAGTAGCCTGTATTGCTACTTGGGCAGGCGATGTGCGCCTTATTGATAACATGATACTCAAGTCGCCGAAATAATTTATTTGGAAAAACGTAACGAAATGTCGAAAAGCAGCGTCTAAGTAGAAATAATTTAACAACTTGTGCGTTAGTATAACGTGCAAAGTATGCCAGACAACTTGCCCTACCATCAACAAAATATTAAAAAATCAATACTGCCAATGAGTACCACCGCAAAAATACTTTTAGTAGAAGATGACCAAAATTTTGGCGAAGTGCTAAAGTCCTATTTAGAAATGAACGATTATGACGTGACCTTAGCAACGGATGGCGTTATCGGCTTGGAGCAATTCAAAAGAGGACAGTTCGACTTGTGTATCTTTGATGTAATGATGCCAAAAAAAGACGGATTCACGCTTGCTAAGGAAGTCCGTGAAAAAAATGCCGACATACCCATTATCTTCCTCACCGCAAAAACTATGAAGGAAGATATTTTGCAAGGCTTTAAAGCGGGTGCAGACGACTATATCAGCAAACCCTTCAACTCAGAGGAGTTGTTTTATCGCATCCAAGCCGTACTCAAGCGTAGCAAGGCAAAAGTTGATTTGGACAACGACGAAAAAGAGTTTACCCTCGGTAAATATCGTTTCAATTATCCGCTGCGTATCCTTAGTTTACGCGATGACACTAAGGCTGTACCCGACGAAAAACTTTCCCCCAAGGAAGCCCATCTCCTAAAAATGTTTTGTCAGCGACGCAATGATGTATTACCACGCTCCGAAGCACTCAACAAAATATGGAGCGAAGATAACTACTTTACGGCACGCAGCATGGACGTGTTCGTTACCAAACTTCGCAAGTATCTCAGCCACGACCCCAACATTGAAATTATCAATATACATGGTAACGGATTCCAATTACTCATAAAAGAAGAAGCATAAAAATAACACTCTCACATATAGACTTACGCAAAAAAATGTAACGCCGATAAACTATGTCGCTTTCGGCAGCGTTTTTGCAACCTACCCTCATCAGTACTTTTAATTATAAAGCAGTAATTTATGCAACTACTACGCCTTACCACCGCTGGCAGTGTGGATGACGGCAAAAGCACCCTGATAGGCAGGCTATTGTACGATACAAAATCTATTTTTGAAGACCAATACGATGCGTTGCAAAACAGCAGCCGCAAACGTGGCGAAGCGACCGTCAATTTAGCCCTTCTGACCGATGGCTTACGTGCCGAACGCGAGCAGGGTATCACCATTGACGTAGCCTATCGCTATTTTGCCACTCCGCAGCGCAAATTCGTTCTCGCCGATTGCCCCGGGCATATACAATATACGCGCAATATGGTTACAGGTGCTTCTACGGCAAATGTCGCCCTCATCTTGATAGATGCGCGGCAAGGCGTGGTGGAGCAAACGCGTCGCCATGCCATTATTGCCTCACTCCTCAATATCCCGCATTTAGCAGTTTGTATTAATAAAATGGATTTAGTGGATTACGATGCAACAGTCTATCACAATATAAAACAAACTTTTTCTTTATTTGCTGATAAGTTGGACGTGCAAGACGTGCAGTTTTTTCCCGTATCCGCGCTACATGGCGACAACGTGGCGCGGAAATCTGAGAACACACCTTGGTACGAAGGCACTTCGCTGCTATATTATTTAGAAAACGTACATATCGGTAGCGACCATAACCTGACAGACTGCCGCTTTGCGGTACAGCACGTCATACGTCCCAACTCCGATGCTCACCACGACTATCGCGGATATGCCGGTACGGTTGCTGGTGGTGTTTTTAAAGCTGGCGATGATGTATTGGTTCTACCTTCTGGTTTCCAAACAAAAGTTGCTAAAATTGACACCTTTGAAGGGGAACTCTCATCTGCGTTTCCGCCCATGGCAGTGACGATGTTATTAGAAGATGATATAGATGTCAGTCGCGGCGATATGATTGTTCGCCCCAACAATCAGCCAAACACGACGCAGGATATTGATGCCATGCTTTGTTGGTTCAGCGAACAGCCCATGAAGCCCAACGGCAAATACCACATTCAACATACTACGGCACAGGCGCGTTGCCTCATCAAAGAAGTACGCTACAAGTTAGATGTCAATACGCTGCACCGCAACTTAGATGATTCAAGCGTCAGGATGAATGACCTCGTGCGGGTACACTTGCGTACTACCAAACCACTCTTGACGGATGCCTACAAGCGCAATCGCCAAACTGGTAGTTTTATCTTGATAGATGAATTTACGAATCAGACTGTTGCCGCCGGTATGATTTTATAGTTCAACCATTGATTAATTTTTCAATAATCATTTCCTAATGCAAAAGTATTGGTATTGGTTGTCCACCGCCCTCGTGTAAAATCCGGAAAAGCCTGCGGCATACTGCCCGTAGCAATAGAGGCTTCGGACAGCGGCGTAATCGCCATCCACGTAGCAGCATCATACACATCAATAGGTGGCGCAAGGTTACGCTTTACACATTCCACAAAGGCATGCAGCACGAAAAAGTCCATCCCGCCATGGCCGGCACCCTCCGCCTGATGTTCATATTTTTGCCAAAGCGGGTGGTCATACCGCTTTAGAAAGTCGTCTGCTTTTTCCCACTGGTGCGGTTTAGATACGCCTTCTATGTGTAATGATTTGTTTAAATCCATCCAAATTCCTTTCGTACCCTGCACCCGAAAACCCAAAGAGTATGGTCGCGGAAGCGATGTGTCGTGGCTGATAATAACCGTTTCGCCGTTGTTGCATTTTAGCACAGTACTAACGAGGTCGCCCAATTTAAATTCTACGGAAGCATTAGGATGTTGGTTACCACCCTTAGGTTGCTGAACGATATAGTCATGCAATCCCCTTGCTTTTGAGGCTGTAGCTGTTAGATACAAAATCCGATTACCACGATTGATGTTGATGAATTGTGATACTGGTCCAATGCCGTGCGTAGGGTATAAGTCGCCGTTGCGGTGTACAGATTGTATGGTGCGCCAACGCGCTTCGCTGAAGCCTTTTTCGCCAAACTCTACACCCCCGCCATAAGGGTTTGCGCCGTCATTAAATTTCACTGCGCGGAGGTCATGTTGATAACCACACTCTAAGTGAACAAGCTCGCCAAACATATTTTGCCGAACCATATTGAGCACCGCCATCACATCGCGGCGATAGCAAACATTCTCTAAAAACATCAGGTGCATGCCTGTGGTTTCGTGTGTATTTACCAACTGCCAACATTCGTCGAGCGAGAAGGCACCGCACACCTCTACGCCGACATATTTTTTTGCTTTCATGGCAGCAATGCTCATTTCGGTATGCCACTGCCAAGGCGTGGAAATGATAACGGCATCCAACCCTTTGTGTTCTAACAAACGGAGATAGTCTCGCTCACCTTTGTCATAAACCGCAGGCATTCTTTTGCCTTTGTCGGTGAATATTTTTTTTGTACTTTCTATCATGCGCGGCTCAATGTCGCAGATGGCAATGGCTTCGCAATCATCCCGGTCTAAGATAAGCGAAACGTGGTCTTGTCCGCGCATACCAACACCAATAAAACCGATATTGATTTTGGAAGGAGCATCAGTCGGAGTAGGTGTGGGCGTGGCAGCGGTAAGGAGTTTGCCCGCAGCAATTCCGGTTGCCGAAAGGGTAGCATTACGAATGAATGTGCGGCGATTGAAAGGCATATCATTTATTTTGTTAAAAACTGAAATTCAAAAAATGATGCAGCGTTCTCGTGCATTTACAAAAGTAAGAGATTCAAAACATTTTTTATGAAATATTACTTTCATTTGATATACGCTGGCGTGATAATGTGTTTAGTGACGTTTTCTGTAAGAATCGGGTGGTAAAAGCCAATTGTATGAGTGTACCTAATTTTCTGCTTTAGTTTCACCACATACTTTAAGCCTATCTTGTTTACAAAGCGATAAGCAAGATATAGTCGAACCCACTTTCTGCCAAAACCTGTTCTCCGCTCAGTACCACTTGTGCTGACACTTAAATTTGGTAATTTGTGCGCTTCGATAGTATCTTTGCTCAAGATTTCAATCATAGTGATGTTTTATGATTCATATCACGAATTTTATCTATTTTGGAAATCTTTTTTATCCTAAATAAGTTCAGTATAAAAATATGTTTCCGGAATATGATGTTATTGTAGTTGGTGCTGGGCATGCCGGATGTGAAGCTGCCGCTGCTGCTGCCAATATGGGTTCAAAAGTGCTATTAGCAACAATGAATATGCAAACCATTGCACAGATGTCCTGCAATCCTGCTATGGGCGGCGTAGCAAAAGGACAAATTGTGCGCGAGATAGATGCGCTCGGTGGTTATTCGGGTATCGTTACTGACCATACCATGGTGCAATTCAGAATGTTGAATCTTTCTAAAGGTCCCGCCATGTGGAGTCCACGAGCACAGAGCGACCGAATGTCGTTTGCACGAAAGTGGAGAACTATGTTAGAAGCGCATCCTAATATTGATTTTTGGCAAGATATGGTTTCGGGCATCCTCGTCAAAAATGGCGTAGTGCGAGGCATACGCACTAGCATGGGCTTGGAGATTGCCGGAAAAGCCGTAGTGCTCACTAACGGCACATTTCTCAACGGAATTATCCATATAGGTGAAAAGCAATTTGGCGGCGGGCGTGCTGGCGAAAGCGCAGCTAAAGGCATCACAGAACAGTTGGTGGCTTTAGGCTTCAAAGCCGGACGTATGAAGACGGGCACGCCACCGCGTGTGGATGGGCGGTCGCTCGATTATTCTCGCATGGAAGAACAAGTCGGTGATAATCCTGCCGGAAAATTTTCTTATACCGACACACCAACTCTCAGCAAACAACTGCCCTGCCATATCACCTATACCAACGATAAGGTACACGAAATACTGCGTAGTGGTTTTGGACAATCGCCAATGTTTATGGGGCGCATACAAGGTCTGGGTCCGCGTTATTGCCCGTCTATCGAAGATAAAATTAATCGCTTCGCCGATAAGGAACGCCACCAGCTTTTTGTAGAACCGGAAGGATGGGATACTTGCGAAATCTACATCAATGGATTTTCGTCATCACTGCCAGAAGACGTGCAATACAAAGCTTTATTGCAAGTACCCGGATTTGAGCGAGTAAAAATGTTTCGCCCAGGCTATGCCATTGAGTATGATTATTTTCCGCCAACACAACTTCAACTTTCTCTAGAAACACACTTAATCAAAAACCTATTTTTTGCCGGACAAATAAACGGCACCACTGGCTACGAAGAAGCTGCTTGTCAGGGATTGATAGCAGGCATGAACGCGCACCTGACACTTCACGACCAAGCACCATTTATCCCAAAACGCTCCGAAGCCTATATTGGGGTGTTAATTGACGATTTGGTGAATAAAGGCACCGACGAGCCATATCGGATGTTTACTTCTCGTGCCGAATATCGCATCATGCTTCGGCAGGATAATGCCGACATCCGCCTATCGCCATTGGCGCAGCAGTTGGGTGTTCGGGGTATGGATGAACGCATAGTGCGTGTACAACAAAAACTTGCTGCCGCACAAGCGGTAGAAGAATATTTCCGCACCGCAACGGTTGTGCCCGATGCCATTAATAATTACTTGGAAAGCATCGGCTCATCGCCGATACAGCAGCGATTGAAGTTGATAAATATTTTAGTGCGTCCGCACATCAATATTGCTGCTATACGAACTGCGTTGCCGTATTTAGATGAATTTTTATGCACATTCGATAATGAGTGTATCGAATTAGCAGAGTTCAACCTAAAGTACGAAAGCTATATTCAAAAAGAACAAGAAATGGTAGATCGAATGATGAAACTCGAAGCGTACCAATTACACGAAAGTATTGATTATAAAAATATCGTATCGCTATCATCAGAGGCGAAAGACAAGCTGTCAAAAATAAAACCACGCACGCTTGGGCAGGCGAGCCGCATCAGTGGAATTTCACCAGCAGATATTTCCGTACTGTTGGTACACATCGGCAGATGATAAATTATTGATTAAATAAAATTGCATTTTCAAAAAAATAATTACAACTTGCCACTATTAAATGTGTAAAAAATAGTTTCTTTGCAACTCATTTCTAATACATAACGTTTAGAGATATATTTCGAAACAATAATATTATAGCCCAACTCCGTTACCTATTTGCTTATGCTCAGTCGCAGAAATGTCCGCGTTAAAGTCATGCAAGTTCTCTACGCCGTAAGCCGCGATAGCGAACTCACTCTCGCCGATGCACACAAACGTTACAAAGATAGTGTGCGTGCTGCCATTAAGTTGTATATGTTCAACTTATTGTATCTTTCCAAATCCGCAGAGTATTCCATCAAAGATGCCGAGCGACGCAAAGCCAAGCATTTGCCATCCGCCGAAGATAAAGCCTTTTCGCCCAAACTGTATCGCAACCCTTTAGCCGATTCGCTTACGCGGAATACCAAAGTTGCTGCTTACTACAAGCACGATGATATGGAGGTGTTGATAAACGAAGATATTATCAGGCGATTATATACCGAGTTTGCCAAAACGGATGAATATCGAGAGTTTGTTATGACTGCCCGCCCCGTTGATGAACACTATATTGATATGTGGTTGGAGTTATATAAAGTACTCCTCCGCGATGAGGCTTTCAACGAACTTTTGGAAGATGCTTATCCGAATTGGATTGATGATGAATCACTCATTATCGGCGCAGTGAAAAAGACGTTGAAAAGTATGCCCCTGCAGGAAAACTTCTACGAGGCTTATCTGCCTTCGGATGAAGCGGTACGCGAATTTGGCGAAGCCCTTTTAGAAAAAGTAATAACGTTAGATAAGGAACTCACTGAAATTATTGAACCGATGCTGCAAAATTGGGATGCCGACCGTGTAGCTATTATTGATATGATATTACTTAAAATGGCAGTAGGCGAACTGACTGCATTCCCAACCATCCCTACCAAAGTAACGCTGAACGAATATGTGGAAATCGCCAAGTTATACAGCACCGATAAAAGCCAAGAGTTTATAAACGGTATCTTAGACCGATTGATGAAAAAACTACAAGCCGATGGCGATATTGCTAAAATTGGCAGAGGCTTAGTCGAAGACTAAGCAATGCATTTATAAAAAATCTACATCCACATCATAAGGATATTCAATCAAATTACTCAATGCCTTTTGTATGGAGTATCCGTCAAAAACAACACTGTACAGCATCATAGTAATTGGTACGTGCAACTTGTAAGTTTTTGCCAAATAGCGCATAATTCTTAATGTGCGAACACCCTCCGCCAACTCTGGCATAGACGCGTTTATTTCATCAATAGTTTCTCCTTTTGCCAAACGCACACCAAACGTATAGTTGCGGCTACCGATACTGGTTGCCGTAGCCACCAAGTCGCCAATGCCCGCAGTGCCCAAAAAAGCTTTATTGGTTGCTCCTAATGCTTTGCCGAAATAAATCATCTCCGTCAGCCCGCGTGTGATGAGCATGGCTTGTATATTTTTGCCCAAGCCCAAGCCGCCCAATATACCCGAGCCAATAGCAATAACGTTTTTCATGGCACCGGCAAGCTCCGCTCCAAATATTTCGTTTGAGCCAAATACGCGAAATTGCGAGCTGTTCAGCGCATTCTTACCGGCATCCACTACTTCTTTGAATCGGCTGGCAACCACAGAGGCGGCTGGTTGTCCGGCAATGATTTCGGTAGCTAAATTTGGTCCCGACAAGCAGCCAACACGTACCACCACACTTTCCTCTAAAATCACCTCGCTCATGGTGCGGATATTTTTGCGCATGACAGGTTGTGTGCCTAATTTCGCTTCATCAAAATCATGTAAATCAAAGCCTTTTGTGCCGTGTATCAATATGTGATACGGGCGCAAATGTGGTGCTAACTTAACAATCATGTTTCTGAATTTTGCAGAAGGCACTATGGGAAATATCAGTTGGCATTTTTCGGCAACTTCTTGTAGGCTGACAGTTGCTATAATATTTTCAGACATGGCAATGCCATCATTAATATGTTGCTTATTGATAGCATCTCGTTGTTCGGGTTGGCGGCAACACAGCAGCACCCGATGATTAATAGCAATCAGGTTGGCAATAGCCGATCCGAAGCTGCCCGCCCCGATTATACCAATAGGTATGAGTGTATTCTCCATTATTTAGTATAAATTGTTTGATGTTGTATTATTCAACTTTAACAAATATTATTTTTAATTATATCAATGTATTTACATATTAAAAAAAATAAATAACTGATTGGTTATCAAATATTTATATGTATATTTCTTTTAATTAAAACATTTTTTAGCTTCCAAAGTGCAACTACACAAAGTTGGGGTTGTTTTACTTTAAACAGTATTGTAGTATCTTTGTAGAACACCCACAAAATTAACTTATTTTCGCCTAACGAATATTAATAGAACCAAAAGTTATTAATTATGACCAATGTACTAAATGCGCTTGGTATCAACCACCCTGCTAACATCTATCACAATTTAACGCCTACCGAACTCGTAGAACATACTATTATTAAAAAACAGGGCGTTCTCGCTGACTCTGGAGCCATCACTATTTTAACTGGAGAATTTACCGGACGCTCCCCAAAAGATAAGTTCATCGTTAAAGATGCAAACACCGAAAATAGTGTAGATTGGGGCAGTACCTTCAACATCCCTTTTGATGCCGATAAGTACGACTCGCTGCGTAACAAAGTAGCACATTACTTCAACGAAAAAGATGTGTATGTACGCGATGCGTATGCATGCGCCGATGATACCTATCGCATGAACATCCGCGTGGTAACGGAGTATCCTTGGAGCAATATGTTTGCCGGAAATATGTTCTTGCGCCCCACAAAAGACGAACTTGAAAATTTCACTCCCGAATGGACGATATTGTGCGCGCCGGGCTTCTACGCCGATGCCACCATTGACGGTACTCGTCAGCATAATTTCGCCATTGTTAATTTTACAAAAAAACAAATATTAATCGGTGGCACAGGCTATACGGGTGAAATAAAAAAAGGCATATTCAGCGTACTGAATTACGTGTTGCCATACGAGCGCAAGGTACTATCAATGCATTGCTCCGCCAACGTTGGCGCAGAGGGCGATACTGCCATTTTCTTTGGGTTGTCGGGTACAGGCAAAACAACCCTTTCTGCTGACCCTGAACGACGCCTTATCGGCGATGACGAACACGGTTGGAGTAATGAAGGTGTATTTAATTTTGAAGGCGGTTGCTATGCAAAGTGCATCAACTTGTCTGCAGAGAACGAACCGGAAATCTACGGTGCCATTCGTCACGGTGCCATTCTCGAAAATATCAAATTTATAGAAGGTACACGCACGCCAGATTATACTGATGGCTCCATCACAGAAAATACGCGCGTGTCTTATCCTATTAATTTTATAGACAATGCCTTACCGCAATCCAAAGCCGGGCATCCTAAAAATATTTTCTTCCTCACTTGCGATGCGTTCGGTGTGTTGCCGCCCATCAGTAAATTGACTACCGGGCAGGCTATGTACCATTTTATATCTGGGTATACTGCAAAAATTGCCGGTACTGAAGTTGGTATTAAAGAGCCTCTTTTAACATTTTCGGCGTGTTTCGGCGCACCTTTTTTACCACTACACCCTACGCAATATGCCGAAATGTTGGGTGAGCAAATGCGTAAACACAAGGTGAATGTTTGGCTGATCAATACTGGTTGGACGGGTGGCGGCTACGGCGTAGGCAATCGTATAAAACTGGCATTTACACGTGCTATGATTTCGGCTGCTTTGAAAGGAGTATTAGATACCGTATTGTATGAAACACATCCGGTATTTGGTTTGGCAATGCCTAAGTCGTGCCCACAAGTGCCAGACAATATGCTCAATCCACGCAGTACTTGGGAAGATGAAAGTGCTTATGACCGCAAGGCAACCGAATTGGCAGTTTCCTTTAATAAGAATTTTGAAAAATTTGCAGCGCAAGCTAATGAAGAAATTCGTGCGGCAGCACCACAAGTACTCACTACTGCATAACATTAGTATATACAGCGTTCATGCTAAAATATATTGCCACAATCTTTAAGGTTGTGGCTTTTTTATTACTGAAAAATGGCTATCAAAAACGCAAGCACGGCAGCAACTAAACCAACTACAAACACATTGTAGGAAATAGTCAGGAAGCGATACTTCTTATCTAATACTTTGCCTAAGTAATACATATCGCGCGTCATATTGCCGTACAACAAGTCCTTACTTTGCAACACTTCTTCCATAACTTGCTCATATTCTTGGAGCGTTAACGAAACGAAATTACCGAAATACATCATGTTGCGTTTGGCAGCATCAAGCGTAGCAGCTTTGATGTGTGTCACCTTAGGGCGTGCCGACATAACAGCAAAAACCAATGATACCAAACCACTCAACAGGAAAATAATAATGGGCAACATGAGCATAGGATTGGTGTAAGTGATTTTGTTCTTATACGCTACTGAAATGATGATACTAATAAGGATAGAATTGACGCTTATCATAATGTGGGCTTTGTTATCAGCGATATGACTTAACGTGATGTGGTTATGGAAATTAGTGCGAAAAAAAGTTTGTATCGCTTTGCGTGGTTTTTTGTTTTTTTCGACACCGACAAATCGCTCAGTAGTTTGTGGCTGCGATTTTGTTGAAATGAACGAGGAATAGTCTTGCAATTTTGTCGAAGACGGATATGCAACAGCTGGAGGATCTAAGTGTAACATAGCCCAATGCAATTTTGGTTAAAAATAAAACGGTATGTGAGTGCTAATTTATGTGTAGTTTTGCCCCACGCTAAACAAAGATAACAATTATTCTGAAAAATACAGGCAGGATTTAATAATTATGAAATGGCAAATGCTATTGCAAATGCTATCACCGCAGCAATCAATCCGTACATAAATACATTATAGCAAATGCTCAAGTAGTTATATTTCTTTGCCAAAACTTTCCCCAAAAAATATAAATCGCGCGTCATAGAGTTATAAAGAAAGTCGTTATCACGCATCATCTCTTTCATGCCCCACTGGAAATCCTCCAGCTTCATATTATAAAAATTTCCAAAAAATAGCAGATTAGAACGACGTTGTGTAATGTCTTCACGCGATACTTTCCCTTCCGTCACCTTGGGTCGTGTGGATAGTGTTGCAAAAACATAAGATACCAAACAGACTACAAATAACATGGCGGTAGGCAATATCAAAATAGGCATCTCCTTACACTTTGGAATGAGTGTACCCATCGCTACAGAAATAACAATAGCATTGATACTCAACATAATATGTGCTTTTGTATCCGCTTGTGCACTAATACTCAAGTGGGTGCGGTACAGTGAGCGAAACATCGTTTCAACGCCTCTGCTTAACTCTATTTGCTCCAATGCGGAATGTTGCTCTAATTTTTCCTTTACTGCTTTTTCTTCTTTAGTAGGTTTTTCGAGCAAGTAATCGTCCAGCTCTACGGTGTCATATTTATCAGGATTGAGGCGTTTGCGTTGCTTCTCTAATTGGCGTGTATATTTCTTTTTTGATGGGTTGTACAATGTGCGGGCTACTTCGGTGTGATAATCATGCTGGTTCATGAAGTCTATTTCAAAATCAATCCATGATTGTTCGTCCATCACCTTTCCGCGTGTAATATTCAGCTCTTGGCGCAAACGGCTGCATCTGTCCCAATAAGTTGATTTTCCCAAATGGCTCATGTCCGCATCGCAAATAATTTCCTCTAAGGTGGTCTTGGGGCTTTGTGGCATCTTAGTAGCCATAATGCACCCCTTCACAATATTTATATCATCATCGTTAAATTCTTTTCCTTGTAAATATTGTTCTACATATTTTGCACTCCGTTCCTCGTGGTCAGTAGCTCCTTGGTCATAACCTGTGTCATGAAACCACGCCGCTACTTGCAGTAGCACCCATTCGCGCTCCGAAAAGTCGTAGTAAGCGGCAATATCCTTACAAGCACTCACCACCTGTAGTGTATGTTGGAAATCGTGAAAGACAAAATCTTTGGATATGCTTTGTTCAAAAAATTTCGTCACATAGTTACTAACGGTGGTTAGCGTGTTATTATCCATATCGGGAGTTTGTATTTCCTAAAACCAAAATTGCAAATATATAATTTTTTGTTTTTGCTTGTACGCATTAAAATCCCTCGCAGTTACATCAGCTGCGAAGGAATCATCATTTCTACCTTGATTTTTATTCTTTGATAAATCGAGTACTCTTCGTCCGATTATCTTGTTCTATTTGCAATAAATATGTGCCGGCAGGCAGGTTAGTAATATCTACGGATAAATTATTATTGTGTACAACCACGCTATGCGTGGTATGTTGAACAACCCTACCCAATGGATCTATGATTTTGAGTGTGGCATCGGTACTGTTACTACTTTTATAACTGACCGTTAGGGAATGTTGTGCAGGGTTGGGATATACGGATATATCGTCTGCTGCACGCACAATAGCAATCACATCCGAATACTCATATGTGCCATCAAATTGATTCACCTTTAAACGATAATAACAAACACCGTCAAGCGGCTGGTTATCATTAAAATTATATTGTTTGGATGCAGTAGTATTATCGTGTATTGCTACAACACTACCGATACTCACAAACTCGCGCTGATTAATGGAGCGTTCAACAGTATAATTTTTCACGCCAACATCTTGGAGTGTGCGCCAATGTAGCCGATTATAAGTTTCCTTCGGTTCACCCGTAAACGATATTAGGTTAGTTGCTAACAAACTGCTCGGCAATATTTTGATACAGACATTATCCGTACCGGCAGCAGCCCCGTTGATGGTAATATTACCTGTATTAATTAATCCTGTATAAGCAGTAAGTGTAACGTCATCAATATACCAACCTATATTTGCTCCGGTAGCAGCCGTATTGGAATCGGCAGTAAAGCGGAAGCGGATACGAAGGTTCTGGCCAGCATAACTGCTAAGGTTTACAATAGTTTGGATATAACCGTTGCTGTTCCCGATAAATCCTTTGGTATTTGTACCATCCCCGAATGTGCCGTTATAGCCGTTTTGCGTCATCAAGCTGCCCACGTCTGTCCACGAAGAGCCATTGTTTGTAGAAACCTCCACCCTGCCACCGTCCCAACCGTTTTCGGTGTTGTAACTGTGCCAAAATATTAGTTCAATGCAGTGATCTGCTGGCAATGCAAAATTTGTATTGTTCGTTAGTGATATATTCGTAGTTGTTTCATAATTAGTAATAAACCAAGAGCCTGTTCCGCTATGCGGAAAGCTGCCGGATATACTAAATTGTTTGCCACTACTTACTTGGCTTGTCCAGCCCGATGCCGCGTCCATTGTGCTGGCATTATCTATAAGAAAATCTGTTGGTGCTGCCGCTATACCCGTATTAACGGTGGCATTAACGGTCATCGTTTTAGTGCTCGTGGGCGACATATTTGTTGTTGTAGATGTAATAGTGTTACCCGAAAAAGTGCCCGTGCTGCTCGTATAAGTTAATCCTGTGGGCAGTACATCTGTTATTACTACGCTATTCTCTGTTTGGCAACGGCTCTTGGCTTCTAATGTAAATGATACTACATTTCCTTCTATAACGTATTCATTGTCAGCACGTTTATCAAACACAACGCCCGAAGGTGCTGTAAAGTCTGCCGCTCCATCCGAATACGATGCAGGGTCACCTTGTGCGGCATTCATACCCAACCCTCTACGACGAAACGCTTCCAAAATAGTACAAATATGCGCACCACCGTAACGTATCTCGTCGGCTAATACTATAGCATCGCGCCCATCTACAAAACCCGGATTACACGGTTGCAATTTCATAGCATCAATTACTAATTGTAGTGCAATTTGATTGCCCGCGCTACCGGGCGTTCTGATATCTGCCTTGCCCGCGCCTGCATTAATTAATGCCCACGTCATATCCCAAAGCATGGAGCACCATACTTCGCCGATAAAATGTGCGCCACCGGTACTGACATTGCTGTAAGTAAGGTTGTTTACTGCTAAATCGGTGCTATACTTTTGCGTGCGAATACCATTGCCGGTTGTAGCTTGTCCGTCAGCATAAGTGGCGATGGGGCGTGCCAAGCTTTCGGAAGCCGTAGACCAATCAGTTATCAGCATGAGTGCTAAGTAATCACTCCAGCCTTCGCCCATTTGTTCGCCTACGGCGAGGCAACCACTACTTGCGGCACCCCCAGTAAGGCGATTAGAAACGCCATGCCCGTATTCGTGTACAATTATACCATTGTCCAAATCGCCGTCCCTGTCAGGTCCAGTCCACAAATACATTTGCATACGAGGAGGCGTGCCATCGTCCGGAGTCGCAAAGTTGGCATTATTTGATCCGCTGCCGTCTTGTGCTTCGGCGCGTACATAATCGCTACCTAACCCCGAACCAGAGGTATTTGATTCCTGAAAATTGCCGGAGGCTTCATCAAAACCATAATTGTTTAAAATATCGTGAATGACATTGTTCCAATAAAAAAGATTAGTCACTGCTACATCACGGTTAGTTGTGGTGGTGGGTAATTGCGCTGCATCAAATACGAAAGGGAAGTCTAATGAAGCTCCTGATGTTGAAGAAGCTGCATCGGCAGGAGCACCAGCATTATCATTAGCAACATCTAAGTAGGCAAAAACATTATTTCCTCGTGTATAGGTAAAGTTTGTAGCAGCTGTATGATGCCAGCCATTTGTGGCACCGGGTCCAGTACCGCCAAAACTTGCCCATGGCGTGCTAACGGTTGTTTGTGCACCAAAGGACGGAGCCTCTATCGGAAACGGAAAAACGTTATATGTGTTAGTCACTATGTTTTCCACCTTTCGGTGAATATCATTGCTTGTGATTTCTTTCTCCGCAGTTTCATGCCTATCGTGCGTACACGGCTCATCCGATTTATCATGATGAAACTTACAATTGACGACCCAGTCATTCATATCAACAATTTCACCAGTTAAAGCATCCACTCTAATATTCCACCAATGAGCAGCATCCATTGTATAGATGCGCACCTCCCACACCAATCGCAATGTTTGGTTGTTATCAAGTTGCCATTTTGCCTCTACGGGAATATTCTCTAAAGAAATATAGGCTTTATTAAAAAGTATTTTTTTGATCCCGCCGCGATTTAAGTTAGTGGTTTCGATGATCGTTGGTGCTTGAGTGATGTTAATGTCTATATGCTGGCAAGCGCGAAGCAATGCTTGCGCTGGAGTTAAAGTTGGGGAATCCACATTTATTTTGGCCGCTACATTTTTAACAAATCTGTCGCCCACACTCAATACCTTGCCATTACGGATATTCATATTGGTAATAGCATTAAAAATATCTCTTTCGGCATACACTTGCTGAAAGTAAATATGCGTAGTACCCGTGGATGCGGTTTGGTATTCGTTACTTATGCGTGCTTCGGCAAAATCGGCATCATGCAACCCTGTTTTTGCCAAGTGCTTCTGCGCCAATGAACGAGGACTTTGTGCTATTAAATTTTTGGAAAGGAGGATTAGAAAAGAAATGATCAATAAACGACCGAACATAATGATAGATTAAGCAAATTTTTAGAAAAAAAATCTTGTTTTTCAAAAGGATGGGGTCACAAATTTATTAAAATGTCTTATTTTATCGAAATATTTTTTGGTAAATTTTATCCAAATACAAACTTTAAGAAATCGGGTAAAACCTTCGCCCATGTGAGTGGGTTGTGTTCGCCACCTTCTACTTCTACGTAGTGCAGATGCTCGTTGTTGTAACCCTTCTGATGCAGCAGTTTTAACAAATCCAACGTGTCATCTATAGAATCAATAATACCATTATTATTGCGGTCGCTCGTTTCATCATGCGTTCCCGTTTGTAGCCATATTTTTTGCAACGCTGGCGGCAGTTGCTGCTGTTCCACAAAGGTATGTACCATGCGGTCGGCATCGGGGTCATACGTGCTAAAGGGTGCAGAACGCCACCAAAACGAGCCGGAAAAAACGCCCACTGCATAAAAATAATGCGACTGATGCCATGCAATATCGAAAGCAGATAAACCGCCTAAGGAGCAGCCAGCTATTGCGCCGGATGCTCGCGTGCGGAAATCTTTTTTTAGTTGTGGCAATAATTGTTTTGTGATAAAATCGGTATAAGCTGCAGCTTTTTTGCCGCGTCCGGCATAATCGGGTTGATGTGCCACACCGTATTCTTGCAGCCTGTCGGCAGCCGTATGTACTGCTGCAACAACGATAGGGGAAATTTGCTCATTGGCATACAAATCTTCCAAGGTAGCCGCTACCGCTAATGCCTCTGTGTCTTGTCCGTCATTTAAAATTAGGAAAGGATATTTTTTCCAAAAAAACAAACGAAAGTACGGTGGCAAAAATATATCAACCACAACATTGCGCTGCAACGTGTTAGAGTAGTAATCTCTCCGTTCAACAGTTGTGCTTTGCGCCCAACGAATAACCCTGTTTAAGAACGTTTGCATGAAGGATATATGACGGCTTTTATAATATCTGGCACTGCAAAGTAACGCAATAAGTGGCAGTTCTAAAACTTTCGAGCAACTCTTTCTACAACTAATCCCGACAGATTTTAAAAAAGTTGTACTATTTTTGGCAAATATTTAAGGCAGTTGCCTTTATATTTATTTCGATACATGGAAAATCCTATCATCAATAAACTAACGCGAACGTTTAGTGTAGAACTGCCCGAATTGGAAAGTATTGACGATTACGTTGATTTTATAATTCCAAAAATATACAAATACAGCGAAGACCTGTACGAATCAGACTATTACATCGAAACGCGCTGGCTCGAAGTACGCGATGACGATAATTTCTTAGAAACGGTGTTGCACATCTTCCGCGACAAAGGCGAATACCTCCAGTCGGTTGATGGCAACATTGCTCGCGGTGGCTGGCAAGTTTTAGATACGTCTAATACACTTATCCTCAACCAACTTTCCGGCAACTCGGTGGTGCGTAGCGAACTATACGACCTCATTTTTTTGAATAGCGATTTTCTTATTTTAAAAAAACATGGCGATCAACAGCGCAAAGGGCAGCGCAAATATTTTGTGTTGGCAAACGAAATGGTGGCACGCGGGTTGGAGTGGCGAGAGGTAATGGATTTACTCTATAATCTGCATCGTGGCAACAGCCGTTCATTCAATATGATATTGTTCTTGTTATTGTTAATTGCGCTTATTATCTTATATTTTTCCTATCGTTAAATGAGCCTGTACCACACGCAACAATTTACACTAAAGGATTTATCTGCCTTTCGGCAACAGGTATTGCACTGGGCAGCACAGCATGATGTGTGTTGTTACTTGGATAACAACGGGTATCACCAAAATAAATACCAAACCTTTGATGTACTCATAGCGGTAGGCGTACACCGCGAGCTATCCGTTACCGCCACCGGCAATGCTTTCGCGGCGTTGCGGCATTTTCATCAACGACAATGGCTATTCGGTCATTTGTGTTACGATTTGAAAAACGAAGTAGAGCGACTTACTTCCGAAAACCACGATGGCTTAGGCTTCCCGATGTTATATTTTTTTCAGCCCGAAACCATCATCGAAATAAAAGAAGCGACCATAATAATTCATACCATCACACACACACCAAAAAAAATACTGGCTGCCATTCGGCAATTAACACCAACAGCAAGTAGCCCCATTCTAAGCGATATACAAATACAAGCCCGTGTACCTAAATCGGAATATTTACAAAACGTAGCTGCCATTCAGCAACACATCATTGAAGGCGACCTCTACGAAATGAACTACTGTCAGGAGTTTTATGCTGAACAAGCCGAGATTACACCAATCACTTTGTTTGAGCAATTAAACAACCTGACACAATCGCCGTTTGCTGCATTTTACAAAAACAGACAGCAGTATGTATTGTGTGCAAGTCCGGAGCGTTTTATCAAAAAAATAGGTCGCAAAATTATTTCACAACCCATCAAAGGCACTATGCGGCGCGGCAGCAGCAATGCCGAAGATGCCTGGCTCCAACAAGCATTAGCCAACAGCGAAAAAGACCGCGCAGAAAATGTGATGATTGTAGATTTGGTTCGCAACGACTTTGCTCGAAGCTGCCAATCCGGCAGCGTGCAAGTAGAAGAGCTTTTCGGCATTTATACTTTCCGGCAAGTACACCAAATGATTTCCACTATCAGTGGTACACTTCGCAAAAATGTATCTTGGGTAACTGCCATTCGCAATGCCTTCCCGATGGGATCAATGACGGGTGCGCCAAAGGTGATGGCAATGCAACTCATCGAGCAATACGAGGCAAGCAAGCGCGGGTTGTATTCGGGTGCGATTGGGTATATAACACCACGCGGTAATTTTGATTTCAATGTGGTCATCCGAAGTTTGTTGTATAACGCCGCCAACCGCTACCTATCCTTTCAAGTAGGTGGTGCCATCGTGTATGATTCTGAGCCTGAAAAAGAATACGAAGAATGTCTGCTCAAGGCATCAGCTATTATGCGCGTGTTGCAAAATGAAAGATGAGATAATAATCTTTTTTGGATGGCAACTGTGTAAAACTTTTTTCCATTTTCATAAAAACAAGGTGTGTTCGAAATTATATATTATATTTTTTTGCATATATCAAAAATGTTTTATATATTGCGATTGACAATAAGGTGTGGCGATTAAAAAACCACGCACAAACACAAAAAATATTCAATCACTCTTAAAAATTGACACCCTGAAAAAGGTTCTCTTCTCGCTCATTGTAGCACTGCTCACCACTTTCAACACTTTCGCACAACTTTATGAAGTATCGCTCGACCAAAAAATTGATGCTTCGCCCCTGATTATCGAAGGCAAAGTTATCGAACAAAAATGTTTCCGCACCAAGTATGGCGACATTTACACCGCCAACAAAATCCAACTCTCCGGTACGCTCAAAGGCAATTACGACAAGGACGTTTTGACCGTCACCACTTGGGGTGGCGAATTAGACGGCGAGATGCAAACTTGGACGCACTTACTCACTTTGCGCGTTGGAGAAAAGGGAATTTTCTTCTTAGAACCCACCCGCGTTGAAAGTATTGACAATCCGGATTTCGCACCCGCCTTTGATGTGTATGCCGGCGTACAAGGGTTTTTGCAACAACGCACGAATGACCACAAGGCAATTTTTTATGCCGAACCCTTTCATGCCTATTTTAATCCGGAGGCTGAAATTTTTGCGTACATCGCCCGAAAAGTAAATCAACCATTTGCGGCACACGGCGAGGAGGACACCAAAAAATCGGGTATCCGTTTTCATTTTACCGACATTAATTTTGATGGAACTTCCATCAGTTTTAAAATTTATGTGAACTCCCTTTACGGCGAAAAAAAGTTGTTCAAATCGGGTGTAGCTATGGGGTATAACTCCGAATTTTTTGGCGAAAATGTTGCCGTAAATAACCACCTGCAACTGACGGAAGATGGCATATCGCTACCCGCCGCCTATACTT
>JAGOHC010000226.1 GCA_017996375.1 Saprospiraceae bacterium
AGCTATAATACTTCCAAAGTTCTTACGTTTCAATTCCGGTATTACCTTATTAAATAATTGTGGATCTGATGCCCTACCATCGCTCATTACAAACAGCAAAGGCATCCAATCTCCTTTTGCTTCAGGTGTAGTGAGTTGTATTTCATCATCAAATGTATTACAAATGAATTGTAATGCCTCACCTAAATGTGTACCGCCAGAACCAGGTTGTTGTATGGGTGGTATTTGAATTTTTTCTAATTCCGTTAAAGGCATAAGTTGTTCCGGCTTTATATTGAATGTAATTACGCTCAAGTAAACTGATTCTAATGCAAAAGGGTCTTGTCGCAAACTAGAAATCATAGTTTCCAATCCTACTTTGATTGATTCAATTGGTTCACCCCTCATTGCACCTGAGGTTTGAATTAATATATATACGGGCAGTCTTCTCATAAAATTTATTATTTTAACATAATTCTTGAAATTTCTTCCTGAATGTCAAAGGTTTATTTATATTGGGAAACACTTCCTTTGTTCCTCCTGTTCCAACTATTTGAATGCTCCCAAATCCCAAAATTCTACCTAAAATACCCTGATCAATATTAACACTTTCTATCTTATTAAGATTGAGTTCTACAGTTCGTCTGCGTATTAAACCTGTTTTAATAATAACTCGCTTGCTCGTTATAGCAAATTCATCTGTCCACTTGTCTATAAGTGGTGCGATGAAAAGAGTTAATAAAGCTCTTAATGAGAAGAATATTATCCAATGATAAGATGTTTCATATTCTACAACTTCACCACGTATCAGATTGTTATTTACATAATTTCCCATAATTTCATAGTTTTATAAATTGAGAGTATTTTACATGAAAGCAAATACTCTCAATTTGTTGATTTTTACAAAAATTTATTTTTAATCGTTGTAACTGCATCTGCATATTTCCTATCAGTAGTAGGTGTGCCAATTGCGTTAAACTTCCACTCGCCATTGTGTTTGTAGAAAACGCCTAACACCATTACAACATGCCCAGCGAAAGAGGATTCTTTGCCGATTTTATATTCAGCAACTACATTTGTGACTCTTTCGTTAGTTCCTTCATAAATTCTTACAGCCGCATGTGGTATTGTCGAAAAATCTTGGCCTCTAAAACTTGTTAGAAAAACAGCGATTTTTTCAACATTGGATTGAAGTTTTGACAAATCTACAGTTACAATTTCATTATCAAGACCATCATCTCCACCAACATCGCCCTGTGTATCATCACCTGAATGTTTCAAAGCACCTGTAGAGGACTCCCATTTTTCATTCCAACCGATGATTTCAACAGTATTTTTATTACCGTCAAAAGTAGCTGCATATAAGTCTAAATCTACACTATCGCCATTTGGCATAGCACCCCAGTTAGCACCGGCACAAAACTTTATTAAAGCACCGCCGCCGCCTTTTTGCAGATTAATTTTCTGCCCCTTTACTAAATTTACTGCCATAATTTCAAGTTTTTAATTTTTTATAATCCAAATTTTTCAACAAACTTAGCAAGACCACCAGCGTAGCCAGTGCCTATTGCTTTAAATTTCCAATTCCCATCTTTCTTATAAAGATTACCAAACTCCACAGCTGTTTCAATTGAATAATCCTCGCCTAAGTCATATTTCAGGATTTCTTCATTAGTGGATGGGTCGTAAATTCTTACAAATGCATTACGAACTTGACCAAAGTTCTGACGTCGTGCTTCAGCTTCGTGTATCGTCACTACAAATGTAATAGAATCACAATTTGCTGGTAATTTAGATAAGTCAACTTTAATTGATTCATCATCACCATCGCCAGCACCAGTTAAATTGTCGCCAGTGTGTTCAACGCAACCTTCTGGGCTTGCTAAATTGTTGAAAAACACAAAGTGTTTATCCGACAATGCCTTTCCTTTGTCATCAAGCATAAATGCCGAAGCATCTAAATCAAACGGACTGCCTTCAGTATCGTTAACATCCCAGCCCATTCCAACTGTAAATTTCTGTAGCGATGCACCTATTGGAGCATTACCGCCTTTTGTTAAATTAATACCCATTTTTTTAATTTTAAATTATTAATAAATAAACGATTAAAGAGTTTCTAATTTTGATGAAATTTTTGTTGCTTTAGCTTTAATATTGTCAAGAATAGCTTTTTCAACATCGTCCATAGAGCCATCTTTCATAATTTTAGCTATCAACCATTCAGCTTCAGTATCGTCAACTTCGTTAGGACTGGTTTCATCTTCCAGTACATACTTAGATATAGCTTCAACCATTAATGCTTTCCAGCTTTCGTGGTTTTCTTTACCAGATACGCCATCATTTAATTCAAATAACCATTCAGCTTCTTTTACGTCAACCTTTGCACCGCCGGCACCGCCAGCACCGTAAATAATGCTTTTAATGGTTTTTACTTCTGCAGCATCAATAACGCCATCTTCAAGAATTAAATTTTTAAAACTAACAAGCAGAAACTCTTGGAATTTATCGCAAGTTCCAGTAGCTTTTTCAACAATTTTTAACAATAATGCTTGTTCAATTTCGTCAATTTTACCATCGCCTTGAATTTTGCCAATCAAATAATCGGCTTCTTCGTCATCAACAGAGCCATAAGATGTGTCATCTTTCAAAACATGGTCGGTAATTGCTTTAACAAACAAGTCTTTCCATGAATAATGA
>JAGOHC010000073.1 GCA_017996375.1 Saprospiraceae bacterium
GGATACGATAACCCAACTCCAAATTGAAATGCGAATAGCCGATAGAAACGGTAGGATATATCTCGTACCTGTATCGCTCAATTTTATTTTTTTCAAAATAATATTTTTTATAATAGTACACTTTTTTATTAAAAGTGTAATTATAAACTAATAAAGCTCCCACCGTTATATGAAAATTATTTTTTAAGTTTATAAGATAATTTAGTTGAATATTGGGTTGTATAAATTGATAGTTTAATTTTTTTCTATAATAGAAAACATCTTCATGAATATCAAAATATTCATAAGAACCAAGTGGTGTTTTAAAGTCATTAAAATATTGAGCATATCCTAATCCAACTTGAGCAAATAATCTTTTGTAAATTTTTTGCTTGAATAAAAGGTTTACAAAATATTCATTGTCATAAGTGACAAAATCTTTTTTAGAATGTTCCACAACACCATCAGGATATTGTTCATACAGATATTCATATCGCGTATCCGGTTTGGCAGCAGTTGTACCGACTTGAATGGCGAAATTATTCCACCATTCTTGGGTGGATGCGATATTCGATAAAAAGAGTATATTGAATAGGATAATATACAATTTAGTTTTCATGGTAATCAATATTTGATAAGCAAGCGGAAATTACTCCGCTTGCTTATATTAGGTTTTAAAATATTGTTGAAAATTCAAAATTTATTTGCTGACTGTAACCTTTCCCCAAAATATTGCATTATCAGACTTTACCCTTACGAAGTACAGTCCGTTAACCCAGCTTTGGACATTTACTTTTTTCTAATTTGCTGTAAAAGCATCTTCAAATTGAATTTGCCCGTCAGCATTGAAAATTTCTATCTTGTTTAAATTATGTCCATGCTTGTTATCATTGTGCATATCGGTTGGGATAGTACATACAAATTCATCAATGGTAAAAAAAATAGTTTTTCCTACGAATGTAGATTGTATTACTCAAATTTGCAAAAAATTGTTATATTTAACGTTTGCCGCATAGGCATAGTATCAGGTATTCATTCCACTTTAGTTAATCAAGCAACAAAAAATAAAAAATGACGTTCCAACATCGGTATAAGTATCACGCTTTATACACTATAATACATTTTACATCTGCATAAAACTTATTTTCAATATTTCGATGAAATACATATTACAAACGCTATTGTGCACGCTCATTGCCCTTTCTGCTAACGCACAAATTATCGAAGTACCGCCACCGGGCAATCCGTTGTTGCAAAAACAACATAGCGCGCTCGCATTGAGAAACCCTACGGGTTGTGATAAACAGGAGGAACTCAGTGTGCAAGCTGGCACAGCATACGCTTTTTGTATTGATACTGCACAAGGCTTTTTTAGCTTACAAAACACCAACTGCGAACCGCTACAATTTGGCACTGTTAGCATCAATAATAATTGCGTAACCTATACGGCAAACAGTGTAGCATATGCAAATGACGTACTCTGCTTGGAATACTGCCCCAACGATTCTACGTGTTGTATTTATACCTATAACATCACGGTACGCAGTACGCGAACATTGCCTTTTGTAGATGACTTTTCGTACAAAGGTTTCTACCCTGACACAACGCTTTGGGTAGATAATCTTGCTTTTCTCAATAGCACCTATGGTATCAACCCGCCATCAGTGGGTATGGCAACTTTAGACGGCTTAGATGCAACTGGCTCGCCCTACGGCGGTGGCTATGGCATATCGGATTACCTCACTTCCACTTTTATCAACCTTTCTGGTTATACCGCAACGAGCAACGTGAATCTGTCATTCTATGCACAACCAAAAGGCTGGGGCGACAAACCTGAATATAAAGATTCATTAGTCGTAGAATTTAAAAATGATGCAGGCTTCTGGAAACTCGCCGGTACAATTCCGGGCTTGTTGGATTCTGTATCGAATTATAATACATTCGACCTATACGTTTTCCCGATTGCCACGCAAGAATTTCTGCATAGTGGTTTTCAGTTTCGTATAAAAAATTACTCCAGCCGCAATGGATTGGTAGATATTTGGAACATTGATTATGTTCGCCTCACGGCGGATATTGTGCCTACAAATAATTTTGAAGACATTGCATTTACGCAACTGCCAAAACCATTTTTGCGCCGATACAGCTCCATGCCGTTTTCGCACCTTAGTGGCAATGCCGCAACGGAATTAGATACCGCTTTGTTTATCAATCTGTACAATCATTTTCCAGAGGTGAATGATGTGCAACAGCCACGCATCATGCTGTCTGAAACTACTACCAACACTAACAATCTTTTAGATTACGTGTTATTAGACGGAACACAGTTCAACATACCCACAGCCGAGTCTGTAAGTTATACCAATCCTATCCCGACAAGTTTTCAGGCAGATTTAGCCAATCGAATCAATAGCGATTTCCCGTCTAATGCACCAGAATTGCGATTTTTGACTACCTATAGCTTTATCGCGTTAGAGGAGTTGAATTTGCAAGCCTTTCGGCGCAACGACACCGTGCAATACGAGTCCGTTTTGAAAAATTATTTTGCCTATGATGATGGCACAGCCGAAAGCCATATTGCACTGCAAAACAGCACAGCGGCAATACAATTTCATGCAAACATTCCCGATACGCTGCGAGCAATAGAAATGCTTATTCCGCATGTAAATCAAGTTGATGTATCTAATAAAACATTTAATATTAAAGTATGGATAGGCACATTAGACGAAACACCTGAGTATGAAGCACAACTCCAACGCCCCTATTATACCGATAATTATTTCGACACACTACAAGGGTTCACCACTTATTTATTAATAGATGATATCACTAATGAACTGAAGCCTTTAGGTATTCCTGCTGGGGATTTTTATGTAGGCTGGCAACAACTTACCTGCAATACCGATTGTATCCCGATTGGCTTAGACAAAAATTATCCGGAAGCTATACAATATATGAAGTGGAAGAACAATAACAGCAGTACTTGGCAATCGTTTCCCGCTACGTATAGTGGCGCATTAATGATTCGTCCGGTGGTGGGTGCCATCACGCCATGGAGTACCAGTATTGATGAGGTTTTGACCGTAGAAGATTTTTTGCTTTCGCCGAACCCAACAACCGACATTTTGTATATTCAATTAAAAAACAACAATCTTGAACAATATAATGTTAGTATATTCAACAACGTTGGGCAACGCATCCTTCACCAGTCTTTGCAGCCCAATTTGGATGTCAGCAACTTTGCAGCAGGTATGTATTTTTTAGCCCTTACTGATAAAAAAACCGGCAAATCCGTTACCCAAAAATGGGTTAAGCAATAAATTTTAACAACAGTTTGTATTTAAATATTATAATTAAAAAGATATGAAACAAGTACTCTCTTGTATTCAACCAACAGGCGGTTATATGCACATTGGCAATTATTTTGGGGCTATTAAAAATTGGGTTGCGTTGCAAGAGCACTATAGTTGCATTTATGGCGTGGTAGATTATCACTCCATGACCATGCCCTATCAAGCCGCTGACTTGCGCGAGAATACTTGGTCTATCATTTTTCAATTAATTGCTTGTGGCGTAAAGCCCGAAAACCTGTTCATCCAATCGCTCGTGCCAGAGCACGCCGAATTGACATGGGTGCTTTCTTGCGCTTGCTCCTATGGCGAAGTGACGCGCATGACGCAGTTTAAGGATAAAATTGATCAACTCAAACAAACAGATAAGGAGGCATTTGTTACTTTAGGATTGTTTACCTATCCCGTTTTACAAGCTGCTGACATTTTGATTTATCATGCAGATTACGTGCCTATCGGCAAAGACCAAGAGCAACACTTGGAGCTATCGCGGGATATAGCTGCGCGTTTTAATTTGCAATTCGGCAAGGAATATTTTGTACACCCCGAACCATTATACACCGATACGCCAAAGTTATTATCATTGGCAAATCCTGAAAAAAAAATGGGGAAAAGTTTGGGCGAAAAACATTTCATCAACCTGTTCGCCGAAGAAGCCACAGTACGCAAGCAAGTAAAATCTGCCGTTACTGATACTGGTGATACGCCTGCCAGCGAAATGAGTATTGGCGTTGCAAACCTTTTTACACTACTGCGTGCATGTAAAGATATGGCTGCACACGACTCGCTAATGACGGATTTTCAACAAGGTACACTAAAATATTCTTCCCTGAAAGAAGCTGTTGCAGATGCGCTGGTGGCATTAATTAACCCGATGCGTGAAAAGTTAGCCGCAGTCCGCGCCGATGAAAAAGAATACAAATCTATCATCATAGAATCATCAGCAACGATTCGCAAAAAGGCACAGCAAACCATGCGCGAAGTACGCGAACTGACGGGGCTTACAACGATGGTATAAGGCAAATACTACAACTCCTTTTTCAAAAACTGACCCGTGTAGGATTCAGCACACTGGGCGACCATTTCGGGCGTACCCGTACAGACAATCGTACCTCCGTTGCGCCCACCTTCCGGACCAATATCTATGATATAGTCGGCAGTTTTGATAACATCTAAATTGTGTTCAATAACGATAACCGTATTGCCCTTGTCCACTAATTTATTTAATACATTTAACAAATGTTGAATATCCTCGAAGTGCAAACCGGTGGTGGGTTCATCTAAAATATAGACAGTCTTACTCGTATCCTTTTTGGATAACTCCTCGGCAAGTTTTACGCGCTGTGCCTCTCCCCCCGATAAGGTAGTTGCTTGTTGCCCTAATGTGATATACCCAAGCCCAACATCTTGCAGTGTTTTTATTTTGCGATAGATAGGCGGAATCTTATCAAAAAAAGTGACTGCTTCTTCCACCGTCATATCCAACACATCGCTGATAGATTTTCCTTTATATAAAATTTCGAGTGTTTCGCGGTTGTAGCGTCTGCCCAAACAGCGCTCGCAGTCCACTTCTACATCGGGCAAAAAATTCATTTCGATGCTGCGCTTTCCGGCACCTTCACATACTTCGCAGCGACCACCTTTAACGTTGAAAGAAAAACGCCCGCCGGTGTAACCTCTAATTTTTGCCTCCGGCACATTGGCAAACAACTTGCGGATTTCAGTAAATACATTCGTGTAGGTTGCCGGATTGGAGCGTGGTGTGCGCCCGATGGGAGATTGGTCAATTTCAATAACTTTATCAACATTTTCCAATCCTTGAATTTCATCATACGGTAATGGACGTTGCAGGCTTCTATAAAAATGGTGCTTTAAAATAGGGTACAACGTTTCGTTAATGAGTGAGGATTTCCCACTCCCCGATACACCTGTTATACAAATTAATTTACCCAAAGGGAGTTCAATATCGACATTTTTTAAATTATGCCCTGTTGCATTTTTGAGTATCAGCGACTGCCCATTTCCTTTTCTACGCTTTTTAGGAATCGGAATATTTTTTTGGTTGTTGAGGTATTGCGCCGTCAGCGATCCCTGCTTGATGAACTGTTGTGGCACACCTTCGGCAACTATTTCGCCACCGAGCTTGCCTGCCCCGGGTCCTAAATCTATCACATAATCAGAAGCCAACATAATATCTTTATCATGCTCTACCACCAAAACCGTATTGCCCAATTCTTTGAGTTCTTGTAAGGCTGCAATAAGTTTTTGGTTATCGCGCTGGTGTAGCCCGATACTTGGCTCATCCAAGATATACGTGATGCCCGTAAGTTGCGAGCCTATTTGGGTGGCTAAACGGATGCGCTGCGATTCACCGCCCGATAAGGTTCGCGCTGTGCGATTGAGTGTGAGATAATCTAAACCAACGTGCAGTAAAAATTCCAAACGAAAGTTTATCTCTTTCAAAATATCTTTAGCGATGAGTTGCTGCCGTTCAGAAAGTTGCGTTTGCACATTGCTCGACCATTGCAGGAGTTCTTGCAAATCCCATTCGGAAAGTTCTGCAATATTTTTATCGTCTATTTTAAAATGTAACGATTCTTTCTTGAGGCGTTGCCCACTACATTCAGGACATTTATTGATGGTCATAAAATCTTCCGCCCACATGCGAATTTTTTCGGAAGTAGAGGTATTGTACCAACGTGTTAGTGCATTTACGATACCTTCATTGGCAACATTGTAAGTAAAATCCAATCCATCAAAACTGAAATTTACATCAATTGCTGTTTCGCCACCGCCATATAAAATAAGTTGTAAGGCTTCCGCCGGAATTTCCTTTACGGGTATCGCAAACGAAAAATTATACTTTTTGGCAACAGCACGCAGTTGCTTGAAAATATAGTTGTCGCGTACCTCGCCTAAAGGCACAATGGCTACTTCATTAATGCTCTTGGAATCATCCGGGATTATCTTTGCCATATCTACTTCATTCACTTCACCCAGCCCCTTACAATTGGGGCAATAACCATAAGGAGAGTTGAAGGAAAAAGTATTAGGCGAAGGATCTTCGTAAGCAATACCCGAATCCGGACACATCAGCAATTTACTGTATTGGGTCAGTTCGTTAGTATCTGCGTTGAGAACAGCGATCAGTCCATTTCCCATTTTAAGTGCGATATGCAACGAAGCCACCAAGCGGTCTTTTTTGGCTTTATTAATTTTTATGCGGTCAATAACTACTTCAATGTCGTGCACTTTATACCTATCCACTTGCAAGTTTGGCGTAATGTCTGTCATTTCACCATCTACGCGCACTTTTGTATAACCTTGTTTGCGGATATGTTCAAATAATTCTCGATAATGCCCTTTTCTCCCACGCACCACCGGTGCTAACAAGCTAATATTTTTTCCATCGAAGTGTGTGGTAATATGCTCAATAATTTGGTCTTCGGTATAGCGTGTCATTTTCTTTCCGGTCACGTATGAGTAAGCTTCGCCGACACGCGCATAAAGCAATCGCATAAAATCATACACCTCCGTAATAGTACCTACCGTTGAGCGAGGGTTGCGCCCAGTTGTTTTTTGTTCTATCGAAATAACAGGGCTAAGTCCGTTAATTTGTTCGACATCGGGGCGTTCCATTTCGCCAATAAATTGCCGCGCGTAGGAGGAGAAAGTTTCCATATAACGGCGTTGCCCTTCGGCATAAATGGTATCAAATGCGAGAGATGATTTTCCGCTTCCGCTAATACCGGTGACCACTACTAATTTGTTGCGCGGAATGCGGACATCGATATTTTTTAGGTTATGTACACGAGCACCGATTACTTCGATGCAATCTGTATCCGAAGCGAGCGGAATTTTTGTTGTCTTTTTCGCCATAAGGTATGCTTACCGTATAAAATGTTTCGGTTCAAAAAAATGAAACCGCAAAGGTACATCAAAGCTTTTGGAAAGCAACGAGGAATTTAACAAAATCAACACTACGCCTTTCGGCAAATAAATGTGATAGGGGTATTCAAAAGTGGAGAAAAAATTTGACAGTTCGCAAAAAACGAGTAATTTTGCACCTCAAACTAAAAAAGTTCATTTTTTTAAACGATTTATTTACTATGCCAAAGGTAAAAACGCACTCCAGTGCTAAGAAGAGATTCAAAGTTACTGGTTCGGGCAAAGTAAAGCGTTTTCATGCCAACAAGTCTCACTTGTTACGTAAGCGTACTAAAACTCGCAAGAGAAGATTAGCAGGCTCTACGTTAGTATGTGAAGCTGAACAGGCAAGAATACTCAACTTGCTTTGCTTGTAGTAAGTTGCTGTTGCTCGTCAATTTTCTAACGAAAGCGAAAAAATTGGCTTCCGACGCCACTTGCTACCACTTGGTTGGAACAGTCCCGTCAAGTTTAAAAATTATTATTTAACGCGCATTACAGGTTACAAGTACAGCCAGGCGGTTGTCCCTGTATCGCACAAAACAGTTCATTATGCCACGTTCGGTCAACGCTGTCGCCTCCAGAGCGAAGCGTAAAAAGTTTATGAAGCTGTCCAAAGGAAACATTGGTCGTAGAAACAATGTGTGGACGGTTGCCAAAAACACTATCGAAAAAGGTTTGCAATATGCTTACCGCGATAGAAAGGCAAAAAAACGCGAATATCGCACACTTTGGATTGCGCGTATCAACGCTGCAGCCCGCGAATTGGGGATTCCTTACTCACAACTGATGCACAAGCTCAATACTGCACAAGTGGGTATGAACAGAAAAGTATTAGCAGACCTCGCCATGAATAACCCTGAAGCGTTCAAGGCAGTAGTAGAGTCTGTAAAATAGTTTTACCATTACAAAAATTGTTATTTGCGCGCATGAACCCGCTGTTACCATATATGCTACCCATTAGCGGTTTACAGAATGGCGTTCATGAATATACTTTTGATGTGGACGATACCTTTTTCAGTTGCTTTGACAATGCGTTAATATCTTCAGGGAATTTTAATGTTTCCTTACGGTTAGACAAACGCTTCGATATGATGTTGCTCTATTTCCAATTCGACGGATATGCTAATACTGAATGTGACCGATGTTTAACCTCTATTCAGTTACCCCTTTCGGGCGAGCAAACATTAATCGTAAAAACGGCATCAGCGGAAAGCGAAGAAGATGATATAATATACATCACTCCCGATACGCCAACTTTAGATGTTTCGCAGTATGTATATGAAATTATCTCGCTGACTATGCCACTGATAAAAGTGTATGATTGTCAAACAACTCCATCGCCGCCGTGCGACCAAAGTATGTTGCGCTACCTCAACGAGCAGGAACAAACAACTGAAACACCAAAAGATAATCCCATTTGGGATTCATTAAAAAATATTAAATATAATTAAATTTCGATAGCGATGCCAAATCCACGGAATAAACATTCGAAAAGAAGAACACGCGCTCGCCGTACTCACGACAAAGCCGCCATGCCGCAACTGACTGTTTGCAAAGCGACTGGTCAGCCACAAGTTTATCATAAAGCACACTGGGCTGATGGCAATATGTACTACAGAGGCCAGATGGTAATCAAGGGTGCGGAAGTCGCCGAAGCAGGCGATAACGAATAAAGCAGTATACAACCTAACCAAATAATTGAAAAGCTCTTACGTTGCGTGAGGGCTTTTCGTGTTTACTCGCATTTATCAAATATTAGGTAAATCAATCGGCTGCTAATTGATAAATGTCAGGAAGTTGCCTACCTAAACCATCATAATCTAACCCATAACCAATCACAAATTTATTCGGAATTTCAAATCCACAATAGTTTATAGGAATTTGATATTGAACGGCATCCGGTTTATACAACAGCGTTGCGATACGTACAGAAGCCGGCGTAGTCGCCTGTAGTTGCTGCAAAAAATGATGCAAAGTTTTGCCACTATCAATAATGTCTTCAACGATGACGAGGTGTTTACCCGAAATAGATTTTTCTAACCCGATAAGTGTATGTACTTCACCACCCGATGACAACCCCTGATAAGAAGATAACTTAGTAAACGAAATATAGCACGGCTGTCCAAACGCACGCACGAGGTCAGCGGTGAAAATAAACGCACCATTGAGTAGTCCTATAAAATAAGGCGTAGTATCGGCGTAATCGGCACGAAGCTGAATCGCTAATGCCTGAATACGCTCGGCAATTTTTGTCCGATTAATATATGGTTGAAAAGGTCTATCGTGAATGGTAATCATCGTCAGTATCAAAACACAAAAATAGCTTTTGACGGTCAGTTCCACAACATTTTTTCAATCTGATATTTTCTGATATGCTATTAATGACTCACTCACAGACAAGCAGTTCATTCTTTTTTGAGATAGTAATATGTGGTCTTACGCAAATTATGCCTTATCTTTGCGATATAAAATTAAATCATAGCGCGTGGTTTTTGAGTTAAACGAACAGGAGCAATTCATCTTTAATCATATACGGAATGTTGCACAACAGTTAGGGTATCCGGCTTATGCTGTGGGTGGTTATGTACGCGACAAACTGTTAGGGCGAGGGTGTAAGGATATTGACATCGTGTGTGTAGGTGACGGCATATATATGGCACACGAGGTTGCCAAACAATTTCACCCTACCCCAAAAGTGGTGGTGTATAGCCGTTTCGGAACGGCGATGTTTCGTCATAACGGCATAGAAATAGAATTTGTCGGCGCACGCAAAGAGTCCTACACCTTTGATTCGCGCAAACCCTACGTAGAAAGCGGCTCACTACGTAGTGACCAACTTCGACGCGACTTTACCATCAATGCCTTGGCTATCAGTTTGAATAGTGACACGTTTGGTGATTTGATTGATCCGTTTGACGGGCTAAAAGATTTACAAGAAAAAATTATCCAAACTCCGTTAGAACCCGACCGCACGTTTTCGGACGATCCGCTCCGCATGATGCGTGCCATCCGCTTCGCCACACAACTTGGTTTTACTATTAATCCGGTTACGTTTTCTTCTATCACTAAAAATAAAAATAGAATCAGTATTGTTTCGAAAGAGCGCATTACGGCAGAAGTAGAAAAAATACTGGCTACCGACAAACCTTCTATTGGATTCAAACTGCTGTTTGATAGCGGGATACTCAAAGAATTTTTTCCGGAATTAGTAGCCTTGTACGGTGTCGAAAAGCGCAACGGTATTAGCCATAAAGATAATTTTTATCATACATTAGAAGTGTTGGATAACCTTTGTCAAACTTCAGACGACATTTGGTTGCGATGGGCAGCACTGCTCCATGATATTGCCAAACCACCAACAAAGCGTTTTGACCCACAACATGGTTGGACGTTTCACGGACATGAAGCACTCGGCGCAGCCATGGTACCCCGTATTTTTAAAAACTTGCGCCTGCCCTTAGATGGCAAGATGCGGTTTGTACAAAAAATGGTCGCGTTGCACTTGCGACCAATATCGCTGACGAAGGAAAATATTACTGACTCCGCCATACGGCGATTGTTATTTGATGCTGGCGAGGATATTGATGCGCTTATGTTACTCTGCCAAGCAGATATTACTACAAAGAATAAAGATAAACTTATTCGCTACCTCGAAAACAACGAGATGGTAAAACAAAAAATGATGGAGCTGGAAGCCAAAGATTTTTTGCGGACGTGGCAACCACCCATTACTGGCGAGATTATTATGGAAACATTTGGTATTCCGCCGAGTCGCACAGTTGGCGATATCAAAACATTCGTACGCGAAGCTATCTTGGATGGGCATATCCCAAATAATTTTGAGGCTGCCTTCGAACTCATGTTGGAAAAAGGAAACAGTATGGGTTTGCAACCGTTACAAACAAAATAAAAAGTATTTGTACGAAAACGGTTATAAATACCACGTTAAAGTTTACAAGTTAGCAACTTTCCAGACGTTTGCGCGTCTTCCCAATGATAAATTCAGCTTTATGCATAACTTTGCAGTAGCAAAAGCCCAGATATGTACGATATTATACTAAGTTTCATAACTGCTTTTACAGTAACTTTCTTTGCGATTCCATCCATTATTCACATCGCTAAAGTAAAGCATTTGGTGGACGTGCCGGGAGAACGGCGGTCGCATCATGTGCCTACGCCCTCGTTGGGCGGTATCGGTATCTTTGCCGGTGTGATATTTTCTATACTGATGTGGACACCCTTTACTGTTTTTGGCGAATTGCAGTACATACTTTGTGCATTTATTCTCATTTTTTTGATAGGCGCAAAAGATGACATTATACCTATGTCGCCCACAAAGAAGTTAGTTGGAGAACTGCTGGCTGCCACCATTATCGCTCTTAAAGCAGACATCCGCATCACGAGCTTCTATGGAGTTTTTGGGGTTAATGAATTAAGTTTTACCGTCAGCATCATATTGAGCATTTTTATTATCATCGTTATCATCAATTCTTTTAATTTGATAGATGGGATAAATGGCTTATCGGGTAGTATTGGCACACTCATTAGCGTTGTGTTAGGAGCATGGTTCTACCTGACCGAAAATCTGGCATTGAGCATCATTGCATTTTCGTTAGCCGGAGCCCTCATTGCTTTTTTGAAATATAATTTCACCCCCGCAAAAATATTTATGGGCGACACAGGAGCTTTGCTGGTCGGGCTGATAAGTGCCATCCTCATCATCAAGTTTATAGAAGTACACAGAGTAAACAACGCCTCACCCTATCTTGTCAAGGCAGTACCAGCAGTAGCTATCGGCATTTTAATAC
>JAGOHC010000005.1 GCA_017996375.1 Saprospiraceae bacterium
CGAGTATGCTGAAGCAAAATTACTGCGATCCAAGTTAGCTCAACTAAAAGCGGCCTGATGACGCTGATTGACACACATGCTCATTTGTACTCGGAGCGATTTGACGATGACCGCAACGGCATGGTGCAACGCGCCTTGGCTACTGGCGTAGAGCGTATGTATCTCCCAAATGTTGATAGTCAATCTATACAAGGTATGTTGGCATTGGAAGAAGCCTTCCCACAGCATTGTTTTGCCATGATGGGGCTGCATCCGTGTTCTGTTGATGCGAATTATAAAAAAGAATTGGCGATAGCCGAAAAATGGTTAGCTGACCGCCCCTTTTGTGCCGTTGGCGAAATAGGTATAGATTTGTATTGGGATAAAACCCATATTTCAGAGCAAAAAAGTGCCTTCATCACACAAATTCATTGGGCGAGGGAGTTAAATATTCCTTTCATCATTCACTCACGTGAATCTATTGATGAAATAATTAAAATTGTAGATGCCGAGCAGGACGGTAACTTGCGCGGTATTTTTCATTGCTTCTCAGGTACTGTTGAGCAAGCCTATATTATTCAACAGTTAGGTTTTTTGATGGGGATAGGCGGTGTGCTCACCTATAAAAAAGCTGACTTGCCAGAAGTGGTTAAACAAGTACCTCTGACGGCACTGGTGTTAGAAACCGATGCGCCATATCTGCCACCTACACCACATCGCGGCAAGCGCAACGAATCGGCATACCTCACCTTAATAGCCGAAAAATTAGCGGAAGCAAAACAAACTACCATTGAGGAAGTAGCTGCCGTTACTACAGCCAATGCACTCCAACTTTTTGGCGACTAAAAAAACGCCGCAATAAAGCAAGGAGCTAAAACAACACTTCCAAATATTTAAGATTAGGGCTTAATTTTCTTTTTTCTTAACAAAGAAACTGCATAAACAGATGCTTTTGTCTTAAACAACGTTTATATTTGTTTTTGCATGTATATCGCATTCGTTTAAAAATAAATCCTACTTCTATGAGAAACTTCACCACCGGATGTTGGATGTTCCTGTGGTCTTGTTTTTGTGTGGCGCAAGCACCAATTGATACGACAGAAGCAAGCGTACTACTCCAACGAGCCCGAATGGAATACGAAAGTCAGAGCATCGAAGCTGCGTTTAAATCGGTTACTTTGGCACAACAATTATTTACTAAAACCTTGGGCGAAAACCACCCTCGCGTGGCAGATTGTATTTATATACAAGCCATGTGTTATTTTATGCAAGACGAACTTCGCAAAGCATTACAGCTTGCTCAGCAAGCATATAAGCTGCATCAAAAATCAAAAGAATCTCCATTGACTTTAGCAAAAGATATTGATTTAATTGGGCATATACAGTTGTATCAAGGGGATGATGTTGGTGCTGAACAACAGTTCGATATAGCGTATAACATCCGAAAAAAACACCTTGCACCCGATGATAAAATCATGACGCGCTCCTTAGACAAATATTTTTTGCTAAATATGTATCGCCGCCGCGAAGACAAAGGAATTGATATCTTGTTGCAGATAATGGCTATTGATAAAAAACACTACGCTCCCGATGATGTAAAATTAGCACTTACCTACGCAGATCTCGGCGAAGCATACAAGGCTATCGGCAATTTTAGAAATGCTAATAAATATTATCAGATGGCGGTGCCTATTTTTGAAAAAGCAAAAAGCCCGCATCTCGCTACTGTAAAAAATAATATAGGGACTTTATACTTAAAGCAATGTGATATGCACCAGGCACTGTTGTATTTTTTAGATGCTTTAGCAATGGATATTATGAAATATGGTGCGTACTCTTATGAAACTTCTTTAGGTTATAGAAATTTGGGCGACTATTATTTAAGTAAGGGTGACTACTATGCTGCACTTGAAATGTACAACGAAGTGCAATGTATTAGAAGCACACATAGCGACTTAGATCCATTAACACTTGCTCCTGTATTAGAGGATATTTCTACTTGTTGGTTAGAACTTGGCGACAAACAAACCGCTTGGGAATATTTGAAGCAAGCCAGCAAAATTAAAAAGCAGCATCTTCCACCCATTGATATTCGCATGAGCGACAATTACGGTTCATTAGGAGATTGGTATTATAAGCAACACCAATATACAACGGCGCAGCAGAATTATCAAAAAGCAGTTAGCATCAGAGAAAAATTGGAGTCCGTAAATCCGATTGATGTTGCTACATTAAATCAAAAAATTGCTGAATGTTATCTTCATCTATCTAATCCTTTGCAGGCACTTCGCATTGTAAGGAGCGAATATCAGAAAATGAATATTTCAGAAAACACCCCTATTGAGGAGCTTCCTAAACTGGAAACCGCTATATTGTTGTTGAGTACACAAGCTACGGCACTACGCAGACGCTATGAACAACTGCACATTATAGATACATTACAAGCTGCCGAAGCTACACTTAAAACAGCTATTGTACTCATCGAAAAGTTGCGTAACTCATATAGGAATGGCGAATCAATTAACTTACTATCTGACTATTTTCAAAAAATATATGATGAAGCCCTACAGACAAACATGGAGTTATTCTATTATACGCAAGTCGAAAAATACCTTTTGTACGCATTTGCTCTTGCCGATGCCAATAGAAGTGCCGCTTTAGCCAATGCCGTACAACGCAATATTATTCAGGATGAATCAGCTGCCGATATTCAGCAAAGGTGTTTGTATTACGAACGTAAAATAGCGGAGGCTACTCCCGCTCAAAAAAGAATATTTGAAGATTCGCTGCGACATTATCAACAACAATATTATGCGGCAACTAAAAATTTAAAAACAGATTTCACTCTAAAGCCTCCAGATTTACCGCAAATGCAGAAGCAGCTTAAAAAGGAAGGAGCAGCCGTGATTACTTATGCAATGACGGACGATAGTCTTTATATCTTTGTCCTAACGGGTAATAAGTTATACCACCACACCCAGCAGCTACTTTCCTCGCTTCAAAAGGATGTACAAACCTTTAATCAAAGTATTTTGGAGTATGCCATGCACCTCCATACGTCGAGCGAATATTTAACTTATTTTGATAATGTATATACTCAAACAGCACAACAACTGTACAAATATTTGGTGCAACCTATAGAGCAATATTTGCCCGAACGAGTCTGCATTGTGCCAACAGGGGTACTTGGGTATGTCGCCTTTGATGCGTTATTAACTGCGCCACCTGCCAAAGCGCAGCAGTTTCAGGATTACCCGTATTGGCTTAAAAAACACACGATTAGCTATTCATACTCGGTGCAATTAATGACAAATAAACACGCGCCGCTTCACCATGCAAAGCACGAACTGTTGGCAGTAGCGCCAACATTTGCTAGTACAAACAATACGTATACGGCAGTGGCTATTGCAACTCGTCAGAACTTTGAACCCCTAAAATATAATGTAGAGGAAATACAACGGGTACGGGAACAAATCGGCTCAGGCGACCTGCTATTAGACAATTCGGCTACTGTTAAAAAATTTGAAGACATAGCCGCGCAATATCGCATTTTGCATCTCTCTACACATGCAAAAGCAGACGAAAGGAAAGGCGATTTCTCCTACTTAGCATTTCAGAATACATCTGATAACCGAAGTAATTTATTGTATGCAAAAGATTTATATGGCTTGCGCCTGAATGCCGACTTAGTGGTGTTAAGTGCCTGCGAAACAGCCAATGGCGAATTGCGCCGCAATGAAGGTATTATCAGTTTAGGGTATGGATTTTTACATACCGGTGCCAAAAGTCTCATTACCACGTTATGGAATATCAACGATGCTACTACTCCAGTGTTGATAGAATACTTTTATCAAGGATTACTCGCGCACCAAGACAAAGCTACTGCACTCAATAGAGCAAAAAAAAGATATATTCAAGCAGACAAAGAGCAGGCATTGTCACACCCATTTTTTTGGGCAGCCTTCATGCCAGTAGGCGATATGCAACCATTAGCTATGCAAAGTACCACAACCAACAGGATGCTGTGGTGGATACTCGTTGCGGTTGTTTTGGGAGGGCTATACTTTCTGTGGCGCAGGTTTTTTAGTAGCTGGCACTAATTTGGCACTATCGCCTAATCTACTAAAGCCTTATAAGCAGCAGCATCCATTAAATCAGTTAATTCAGCGATATTGGTCAGTTCAATTTTTACAACCCAACCATCGCCATAGGGGTCGGTGTTTATCAGTGAAGGATTATCGCCCTCCTTTTCGTCTAACATGGGGTTAAACGCCAAAATTTTACCACCAACAGGCATGAATAAATCGGAAGTGGTTTTTACTGCCTCAACGGTGCCAAAAATATCATCCTTAGCCAGTGTATCGCCAACGGTATCAACTTCTACGTACACGATTTCATCTAATTCGCGTTGAGCAAAATCGGTGATGCCTACGTAAGCGATGTTATTATCCTCAATACGTACCCATTCGTGTTCTCGGGTGTATTTCAGCTTGTCAGGAAAATTCATACAAAAAAGTTTATTGATAAATTCAAACCCCAAAATTAATAGAATTTATCAGATGTATTACTCCAATGAGTGCTTTTTTTATCAAAGTTATAAACCAATATATTGCTAGCTTCTGCGAAATGCTTTATCTTTAACATCAGCATAAAAGTACATTTTATACAACGTTGTAATGATGCAAATCTATCACTTCCGTAAAATAGTAGCAGCCTGTTTTTTGAGTTATTGCTTACACGATGCAGTACAAGCACAAGTTCAGCCGAACTATACCGAACTCTTCCGACGCAAGCAAGCGGAGCACCTGAATATTGATAGAATTGACTTTTTTAAAGACATTTATTACCCACAGTTGGGGTATTTTTGTAAGCTGGAATTACATGGCGACAAACGACGATTACAGCCCATTCGCTTTCGGCTTGGTAATGTACAATATGTAGATAAGTTGGAAGGTAAAGGTTGTTATAAGTATCAAAAACAGTAATTTTTATAACTAAAGTTGTCACAAACACGGCTTAAAACGGCATTTTTACAGAAAATTTAAAAAATTAACAGCATGATATCGCCGTAAGTATTAACTTTGCACCTCCTAACCAAATAGATTGCAATCTAAGATTTTTAAACTAACTGAGGCTATATGTCAACGCATGTTGCGCCCACTCAAAAAGTTACCAAAAAGAAAATAAAACTTATCATGCACACTCCTACACTGGACGACAGACCAGTGTACGTTGCTGGTAATTTTAATAACTGGACGGCAAAAGATGCACGATTTAAAATGGATCGCCAAACGGACGGGAAGTATATTTTCGAGTTCCCCGAATTTGTTTCTGCATTAGAGCGCATTGAATATAAATATACGCGTGGTGGCTGGGATGAAGTTGAATTAGATGAATATTACAACGAAATCAGCAACCGCATATTGGAGGTGTCGGATGGGAACATCCGCGATGTAGCGTATAATTGGAAAATTGACGGCTATACTTATCCAAAAAAATATTATCCCATTATCGAATTGGTAGCCGATAACTTTGATATTCCACAAATGGGCAAGAGCCGACGAGTGCGCGCGGTGTTGCCATATAATTATTATCAAACTGACAAGCAATATCCGGTTATTTATATGCAAGATGGGCAGAATCTTTTTGATAACGCTGCGCCGTTTGGCAACTGGGGAATGGACAAAAAAATGGCGGTGCTGACGGATATGGGTGCGGGCGATTTTATCATCGTTTGCGTTGACCACGCCGAGAGTGATCGTATATTGGAATACAACCCGTATCGCAAAACCTCTATCGGATTTGGTGAAGGGAAAAAATATGTGCGCTTTTTAGCGGATACGCTCAAGCCTTTTATTGATAAAAAATATCGTACGAAAACGGAACGCCAGTTCACAGGTGTTGGTGGAAGCTCCATGGGCGGGCTTATTAGCATTTATGCAGGCTTGATGTTGCCAAAAATATTCGGGCGACTGTTAGTCTTCTCGCCCTCGCTCTGGGTGTCGGCAAATATTTTATCAGACAGCGTGCGCTACACTAATATTGATGATACACGTGTGTATATTTATGCAGGCGGCAACGAAGGGTCGAGCATGATTCCGAATGCACAACGCTTCCGCACAGCATTGGAGCAACAGGGTATCGGCGAAGAATCTATTGATATATTTTTTTCTATTGACCCTGACGGAAAACATACCGAATCCCGCTGGGGCGCAGAATTTCCAAAAGCTATAAAGTGGTTGTTTTTTTAGCCCCAATGGTGTGCATCATTCTGACCAAATTATCTTTCCGGTTTTATCTAAATATTGCCAAGTGTTACCTTCGTTAGTGACACGTGCCAGCCCGTTTTTGTAAGGCTCGGCAGCCTCATATTGTGGCTTAATGACAATAGCACCTTTAGGGTTAATATAGCCCCATTTGCCGTTAATTTTTACTTGTGCCAAGCCTTCGGAAAACATCCCCGCATCTTCAAATACAGGCGGAATGCTAATCTTGCCGGATTTATCAATAAAACCAAATGTTTGGCTGATTTCTATGAGTGCCAAGCCTTCGGAGAAGTGCCCCGCAAAGGTGTAAGCCGGCTTGATGGGTATTTCACCCTTAGCATCAATAAAACCGTATTTACCTTTACTGACGATGACGGCGTAGTCTTCCGAAAACTGCCCGGCTGTTGCTGATTCTATAATATCAAAAGTGGGCGGGAGTAATATCCTTCCGGCTCTATCAATGAGTCCCCATTTTTTTTGCTCTGAAACAATGGCAACATCTCCTTGAAATGGTGCAGCTTGCTCAAACTGAGGTTTAATTACCCAGTTGCCCTCTTTATTGATGTATCCCCAGCGTTTATTGGTTGCTGCTGCTGCTAAATCGTGTTTGAACGGCGTGGCGGCATCAAAGAGTGGGGGAATAACAAAAGCCCCTGTTTTATCAATAAACCCAACCTTGCCGTTGGTGCGTGCCGGAGCAACGCCTTCGCTAAAATCGCCAGCTTCTTCAAATTGCACAGGTATCACTAAGCTGCCGCGTGCATTGATATAACCCCAGAGTTTTACGAGTTGCACTTTAGCTAAATCTTCTTCAAAATTGCCCACATAGTTAAACACGTGTTTCATCAATAACCTGCCTACGCCATCGAGTGGTATGGGCTTGTTGTTAAATAGTACCCTCGAAAAGCCATTATAGAAATCCTCGGCTTCAGGGTATTGCGGCTCAATAATTACATCGCCTTTGTTATTGATAAATCCGTAGCGGTCATTTTCTCTTATTTTGTATAAGGGCTGTTTTCTCATATTAGTATGCTAAATCTCAACGTATGTAAAAAAACTTTAAAGTAAAGAGTGGTTGCCAAAAATACGGTGAATTTTAGAAACATCCGTCAAAATCTCAAATTTTATAGTATTTCTTTTTATTGTAGTAGGGATATAAAAAAAGCTGCTGCCCGAAATTCGAGCAGCAGCTTGTAATCATTCTAAGAATTTGCTATCACAAACGATTAGTTCATGATAATCATTTTCTTAGTAACTGTGTTAGTTGCAGTACTTAATTCATAGTACATCACACCAGAAGCGTTTAATTCAGATTTGCTTACTGTAATTTGGTTGTAACCTTTTGCATAGTTACCTGTTACAGTTTTAACAATCTTACCATCAACGTCCATGATTCTCATTGTCACAGCACCACCTTCAGGTAAATTGAAGCCGATAACTGTAGAGTTCATGAATGGATTTGGTTGGTTTTGATATACTTCGAAAGTATTGTTTACAGTAGCACCGTTGAACTGAATTGCAACATCCATGCCTTGAGCAGTTTTGCTATATGCTTCAGCCTTAGTAACTGCAGAGTTAGCACTGATTAATTTGCTTAACTGACCAGTAGCCAATGCTTTGAAAGTAACTGTGAAAGATACTTCTTTAGTTGCATCGTTGTTATCGAAGCTCGTAGTGATGAAGCCTTCGTTAGTACGAGTGAAGCCGAAGAATTCAGGAGCTAAACCTTCAACATTAACTACTTCAAGAGCGTTTTTGTCGAATGCTAATGTGAACTGGTATCCTGCGATATCAGTAGTGTTAGCAGTAAAGTTTACTTTCACTTCTTGACCTGCAACGATTGATTGGTCTTTAGCAGCCAATACAAAAGTACCGTTGTTGTTTCTGTCGTTAGAGCCTAATAATGAGTTAGGAGTTGCGTTACCGTTTAAGTCTCCCACTTTCACACCAACGAAGTCAGCGTTATTCATTTCGCCTGTTAAGTTATCAATGTTGTAAACTTCAGGGAAGTTTTCATTGAATGGATTAGCAGCGTTCTGGAACTGGTAGTCAGCGCGAACGAATCTCCAAGATTCAGTATTGTTAGGGAACTCAGTTGTGATACCTAAGATTAACTTACGTAATTCAACCATATCTAATGTAGTGATTGAGTTAGAACGGTTTACGTCTGCAGCAATCATTTTGTAAGGGGAATCCAATAATTCTGTGCCTAAGATATGCTTACGCATCAACACTAAGTCGAAAGTAGAAACACCATTAAGTGGATTCATGTTCTTCTCAGGAGTGATAGTGTAGCTGCTACCCATTGGAAGTGCTAACTGGAACACACCTGAAGGAGCAGTAGTTGCAGCACCGCCAATAGCGTTACCGTTATTGCTAGCTGTGATTGTAACTTGCTCAACATTTTCTAATTCTTCTGTGTGAACTAAACCTGCAACAGATGGGTCAGGAGTACCTGGGCAACCTGTTACATAGATAGAAGTCAAGCAGAAGTCAGAGTTGCCACATTCGTCAGTAACGTGTAATTCAACGATTACATTTGGACCAGCAAGTGGGCAGCAGATAGTGATGCTTGGTGTTGGAGCACCAGTGTCACCTTGTCTTCTGATACCTAAAGTTACATCGCCACAGTTATCCCAGCTGCCAGCGTCAAGGTCAGAAGCCCAAACTTCGATACAACCAGAAGAAGGCATTACTGCAGTAGAGATACCGATGCAATAAGGCGTTGGTTTCTTACAGTCAGTAGCTGTGAATACTTCAGTAGCAGTACCTACGTTTCCGCAAGCATCTTCAACTGACCATACGATACGGTGAGTACCTTTAGGAAGTACTTGGCTAGCACTACCTGAACCAACAGTACCTACGTTATCTATGATATCATAAGTGCCATCGTTGTTAAGGTCAATTTTGTAGTAGAAACGTAATATTTCTTCGCAGTTAGTAGTTGCTGTTGCAGTTAGGATGTGATAGTAGCAACGGCCGTCAGTAGGATAAACACCTTGCTGGTTAGGGTCACATTCGTTGTGAGGAGTAACAACTGGAGGTACGTTATCACGTACTTTGATTACTTGTGTCCACTCAACATAACCATCACCTGTATCTTTAAACTTCTTGCCTGTGTTAGAGCCGTTGTTACAGTTTGAACAGTTACCCATGGCCATATCAGCAGTATGAGGAGCGTTAGGATTGTAAACGCACCAGTTAATAACTTTCCAAGTACGTAAAATTTTGTAACAAGCTTCTTCTCCACCTACGATAGGAAGAATTTCGTCTGTGCTATCTATTGCGATAAGTTCACAATCATCACCTGTGATGATTGGGCGGCAGTGGTAACCTGCATCTTCGCAGCCATTTACAGTTACATCAGCAGGGAAACAAACAGAGAAGTCGTTAACGTGGTAAAATGTAACGCGCTGTGTGCAAGATGTTGAGTTGCCACAAGCATCAGTAGCTGTCCAAGTTCTTGAAAGTACGCCACGCTTACACTCATCAAGTGTACCGCCGTTAGATTCAGTAACAGTTACTGTACTACAATCGTGGAAGTCAGCAGCAGTATAATGGCTGAAGTATTGCCAAGGATCGTTTCCGCTTGCACAGTTTACTGTTGCGTCTGTGATTTCAGGGCAATAAGGAGCAGCTTTATCATCCACTAATACTTCTACCATACAAGTGTTAGAGTTGCCGTGGCAATCTGTTACTTCAAGTACAACCATACGGCTGCCACAAGAAGTTGCCGTGCCGTGAGTGCCTTCGTGAACACCTAAATCGCTACCATCAAAAGTAACAGATGAGTCAAAAGAGCCACCGTTCATCTTGCGAACTCTGAATGTTAATTCATCGCAACAGTTGTCGTAGCTGCCGTTGTCAAATGCTTGAGCAGGAACGACTACGTTGCAATCTGTTGGATCTAAAGTAACTTGTAATAATTCTTTGCAGATTACGTTTGGAGCGGACTCATCTACAACTGTTACTGTGTAGCAGCATGTAGTTTCGTTACCACAACCATCTGTAGCTGTGTAGCAGATTTCGTGTGCACCTTCTGTAAGTGCAGCAGATGAACCTGTTACAACATTACCATCAACTTCTCTTGTAACAGTGATTCCGTCTGGGCAGCAAGCGTCAGATACTTGTGGCGTTGGGAATGTGTAGTTTCTTGAGCAAGCCCAAGAAGTTGTAGAGATTGTAGCATCAGCAGGACAAGTAATGCTTGGCCCTTCGCTGTCTTCAACTTTGATTAACTGAATGCACAATTCTTCTGCTTGGCCTGTACACCAATCTGCAATATCCCAGTGACGGAAAATTTTATAGCTACCGCAGCAAACCTCAACTGTTACATCGTGGTATGTAGCCGCAACTCTACAGCAAGCATGGCTTTCAGGAGTGATTTCATAGTTCATCCAAGTTGGATAACCAGTAACGCTAGGGCTGGTATCTCCACCATTGCATGATACAGTGGTAGGAGCAGGACATTCTACTTCAGACAAAGACTCTAATCTTGTGAAGTAGTAGTATTGGGTACAAGTACCCTGTTTGCCGCATCTGTCTGTAACTGTGTAAGTTTTTGTAATGATTTTAGTGATGTTGCTACCTTCAGCAGGACAGTCATCAAAAGTTACAGAACTGGTAACAGTTGCATCAACAACACCGCAGTTGTCTGTAGAGTTGCTGCGAACATAGTCTAAGTCAGCAGCCATCTGTGATGTTACTTCTGCACTACCCCATTGTGCACATTTGTAGGTGCGGTTTGGAGGGCAAACAGCCACAGGAGCCAATTTGTCTTCAACATGGATTGAACCCCAACAAGAGTTGCCTGTTGCCCAATGCTTTACTTTTACAGTAAGATCAGCAGGACAAGACATTCCTAAAGCGTATAACTCGTTTAAGTCAACATAGTCATAAGCGTTCGAGTTGTCTGGGTGTAATGGTGTTATACCATCAGGACCCATGATGATTACTTTAAATGCTTGCGGACCGTTAGGACTACAAACAGTTGGGTTGTTAGCACCCGTAAGCATTACGTCATAAGTAACATTTGCGCGACAGTTAGCGGCAACAGAGATGTTGACGTTCGCATTACAGTTCAATGAACAGTAAGGCGCCTGCGCGATAGCTAAACTGCTACAACACAACATAAGTGCTGGCAACAATCCAAGCTTCGTTACCATGTTTTTCACTCTGCCCAGTGAGTGAAAGGAGGTAAAAATCGCTTTCTTCATTTTAAAAAAATTTAAGTTAGAAAATGTTTCGTAGAAAAATATATAGAGCAATTTTTCTCAAAAAAATACCATCACAACAGCATACAAAACGCACTGTTGTTAAGTTTAAACCGTATTTATTCCTGAAGTGTAAAAGCGTAAAAGACCTGAATATCAGAGAAGCGGACTTACCGTGTTTTTAATACAAACACTATAAAGCAGTTCTTGACTCAAGTTGAATACCGTGTAATCAATTTTGATGGAAGTAGCAGTCTTGGGATGACTTATACAGCAAATGTAGTAAGATTTTTAAGAATTATCATTATTGTTTGAGTTTATTTTTTCAATAATTCTTAATGATACGTTTCAAAAATCTTCTAAACTTTGACTTAAAAATGGCTGAAAGTTACTATCATCTTTGCTACTTATTACGAGAACACAGATGACAGTATTGCGTTGCAAAGCTAAATACTAATGACTATTGTTTTATACCCTTTAAATGGTATTTTTTGTATTAAACAAGGCGATAATGCGTAATTTGCTGTACTACCGCCTTGTTTGAAATTGATTTCTTTAAGGTTGGAAGGAAAATGGTTGTCCTAAAAAAGTACACCTATGCGTAGGGTGATACTGCGTAGCGTAGCTTTGGAATTGTCCCACGTGTTGTCGTCATACAAGGTATGTTTTTCGCCATCGCGTGTAACATCCGTGAAGCCTTGCTGGTAATACAATCCAGCTACTAAGGCTGTGTTAGAGGTCATGCCCCATTCAACACCGCCTCCAAGCCCCCAAGATAGGTTGAGTGCCCCAACAGAATTGTAAATATTTTCTTTTTCTGTTTTTATATCGCCGTCAATAGCTCCGCGTGCTTGTGTCACAATTCCTAAGGTTATAATTGGAATTTCGCCAAAGTAGCGGATGTATCCGAACTCAGAAGTACGCATTTTTAAGCTAAAGGGTATTTCTACGTATTGCAATTTGTAGTCAAATTTACCTCCGGCAGCCACATGATGATATTCTTCTTTTTCGAGGTCAGATTTGCGCCAAAATTGGCCACCCTTTGATTGTTTGATTGTGCCGCCATTGGCAAACGAAAATCCGATACCCGTACTCAGGGAATAGTTTTCAGCAAAATAGAAATCGCCGGTCATGCCTAATTTCATGCCTAAGCGCCCGCCATCAGATGAAGCAACTTTATCGTTTATACCCAACCAAGTGTATGAAGGGCTGATCTGCCCGCCTAAACGGAAATTATTATCCAACTGTGCTGTTGCTGTGCAGCACAACATAGTTAGTAAGCTAACGATAAAAGTAAATTTTTTCATAATTTAGATTTTAGATTAAATGTTTCGCGGCTCATGCCAAATGTGTGATGTTGCAAAAGTAACGTTTTGCTTTCGCAAACGCTGACATTACAGTAAATATTTTTTTCACATTACTGGCTCGGAACGCCTACATCTTGGCGTTTTTTAAACTCCATTTTTTCGCTACGTTCCACCACGGGCTTACCGATGCGCGGCAGTATAATGAGCAGTAAACCTAAAAAAAGTAAAGCAATAATTATCCACTTCAATATACTAACTTGCGGGGTAACTTGCGTTGATAAAGGTGTACCTGATTTTTTCATATTAAACTTTTTCGTAAAGCTATGGGCTATTTTATTTTTTTTGACTAATTTTCAAAATATTTTTTCTTGGCAAAACCCTGCAATGTTCAAGTTTACATTTCTTGTTATCTTTGCCATCATACACAACATATAACAAATATACTAATCGGCTAAAATTTTTATGAACCAGCATGTTCGGGCAATTCAGGAGGAGCGCAAACCAATTTACGAAAATATCATCAAATGGATGTGGCGCATCGTTTTAGGTAGCATTGCCTTCGTGGTATTGCTGTTTACTATCCTAAACTTTTCAGGACTACCTACTTTTGAACAATTAGAAAACCCGAACAACAGTTTCGCCTCCGTAGTGTACGCAAGTGCCGGTGAAGAGTTAGGACGTTACTTTGTAGAAAACCGCGTGCCGGTTCAGTTTGATAGCCTCTCCGAACACCTCGTAGATGCGCTCATCGCTACTGAAGATCAACGTTTTTATAAACACAGCGGCATTGATTTAGAAGCTATTGCCCGCGTGGCAAGTAAAACTATTTTATTAGGCGACCGTTCGTCGGGAGGTGGAAGTACTATCACCCAACAGTTAGCAAAATTATTATACTCCGACCGCGACTTTTCTGGCATGGGCAAGCTTCGCAAAACCATTAATCTCGTTATCATTAAACTTAAAGAATGGATAACCGCTGTGAAGCTGGAACGCAACTATACCAAAGAAGAAATTTTAGCCATGTATCTCAACAAAGCCAACTTTGTTAATGGTGCATTTGGCATCAAAGCGGCTTCAGAAATCTACTTTGGGAAAACACCAAAAACACTCAGTACACAAGAGGCTGCGTTGCTTATCGGTATGTTGCAAAACCCGTCACTTTACAATCCGCTAAAACGACCTGAACGCGCCACCGCCCGCCGCAACGTAGTGTTGAAGCAGATGAATAAAAATAACAAACTTTCTAATGCTGAATACGAAAAACTGAAAAGCACTCCCTTAGGGTTAAACTTCAAACGACAAGCACAGTTTGTAGGTCCCGCACCTTATTTTCGGGCAGAGTTAGTCAAAGAATTGCGCCATATCCTTGATAAACCAGAGTATTATAAAAAGGATGGTTCTAAATATGACATATACCGCGACGGGCTAAAAATTTATACTACCATTGACCTCAAGTATCAAAAATATGCAGAACAGGCGGTTGCTGAACACATGAGTAAGTTGCAACAACGTTTTACCCAAGTGTGGAAAGGTAAAGACCCTTGGACTTATGCCGAAACAACGATCCCAAAAGAATTGCGCCAACACTCCCTGCAAAAAGTCATTCGAGATTCTGACCGGTATCAAAAAATGCGCGACAATTATCTGGATGAAGCCGAAGACTTGCTTCGCAATGACATCGGCGATTTTGTAATCAAAGATAGCGACATCGAAAGAATTGTTGCAGAAAGCAACCCTGATAAAGCTATTGATAAACTCCTCGCCGAAAAAACTATTGATATACCTACCGCATCAGCATACCGAAAAATGATAGATAGCGATAACTGGAGCAACTACAAAAGCCAATGGCGCAAACTACAAACCGATGTGGATAAAGCCTTTCGCACTAAGGTGAAAATGAAAATATTCAAATATGGTGTGCCAAACAACGAGCGTGATACCATCATGTCGCCACTTGATTCTATCCGCTATCACCGGATGTTTTTGCAATGCGGCAGCATGGCAGTTGATCCCACTACCGGCTTCGTCAAAGCATGGGTAGGGGGCGTTAATTACAAATATTTTCAATTTGACCATGTTACATCTGACCGACAAGTTGGCTCAACCTTCAAGCCTTTTGTATATGCCACCGCCATCGAACAATCGGGTATATCACCCTGCTACGAAGTATATGATATTCCTTATACCATACGGCGAGGCGAAGGCAATTTTCGTGTAAGTGCCGACTGGACTCCCTCCAATGCAAAGGGCGAATATTCCGGTGCGTTACTCACGCTAAAAGAAGGATTGAAAGAATCAAAAAATACCGTATCCGTCTATTTGATGAAAGAAATAATTCGCAGTACGGCACCCGTACGCGGATTAATTAACAGTATGGGTATTGACAGTTCTGCACGTAGAGCAGACGGGCAGTTGCGTATCCCCGACCAACCGTCTATTTGCCTCGGCGCAACAGACTTGTCTGTATATGAAATGACAGGTGCATATACTACATTTGCCAACAATGGGCATTACAACAAACCTATTGTTATTTCGCGTATCGAAGACCGCAACGGGCATGTTATCTACCAAGAGTTGCCGTTGGAACAAACTGCTATGCCTACTCATGCCAACTATGCAATGGTCGAGATGCTCAAATATGCCACCAAAGGCACTACGGGAATTGTAGAATTGAAAAGCGAAGTAGGAGGCAAAACCGGCACAACAAATGATTTCACTGATGGGTGGTTTATGGGTATAACGCCAACCTTAGTGGTGGGTACTTGGGTTGGTGGCGAAGACCGCTGGATTCGCTTCTTGAGCTTAGACGAAGGGCAAGGTTCGGTGATGGCAAAGCCAATTTTTGTGAAATTAATGAAGCAGTTAGAAAAAGATGGTGCTACAAATTATGACGTTGGAGCGCGATTTTCTGTTCCACCGGATATGTCTATTGTGTTGGATTGTTGGCAATACAAACAAAATACACAAGAGGAAGATCAGTTTGAAAATGGTGATGTTTCAGATGATTTGTTTAATAATAAAAAACCTTCAAAGCCGACGCAGGACGACGATGACTTCCAGCAATAAATAGTTAAGATAATCTTAATTTCATTTTTTTTTGAAATAAAATTATTTTTTTACAATTCTATGATAAATTATGTAACTTGTTGATATTCAATACTTTTATAAGTGTATATTTATTTTTTTAAAAATTGTACAATAAAGTGTATTTGGATTTTGTTTAATTTTTATGTAATTTTGATTAAACAAAACATACAATAGTAATTATGTCAACAATAGAGTTTAATAGCAGATTTTATCAGATGGCAGCAATACTCCAAGCGTTCGCTTTTAATCTGACTCAGAATATTGAGGACGCTCGCGATTTATTTCAAGATACTGCCTTTCGCGCACTCACCAACAAGGATAAATTCGCGACAGGGACTAACTTCAAAGCGTGGTTGTTTACTATAATGAAAAACATTTTCATCAATAACTATCGCAAGAAAGTAAAATCTAACACCATCATTGATAGTACCGACAATTTGTACTTCATCAACTCCACCGCAAACATTACACAAAATGCTGCGGAGTCAGATATTATGATGGAGGAGTTAAATGCCATGTTGGATAGTTTGGATGCAAGCATCCGCGACCCATTCATGATGCACTATCAAGGTTTCAAGTACCAAGAAATTGCAGACGAATTATCATTGCCTTTAGGAACGGTTAAGAGTCGTATCTTCTTTGCTCGCCGCGAGTTGAAAGATATGATACATCGCCGCTATGGTAATACCATTGGGTATGAAAAAATGCTCGACCTTGAGTTAGCAGATTAGCCTAATGCCGCGTAAAGTAGTTTTTAAAATCCAATTAGGATAATAGATTTTTTAGACCGTTTCAAGTTTTTACGTTGAAACGGTTTTTTATTTTATCCATACAGCTCGGCATGAATTTGTGAGGGTGCAAAACGCAACTCTTTCGTCAATATTAGAGTGCTGGCATCAATCATTTGTTGCCAGCCACATAAATAGAAATGTATATCACCACGTGGCGGTGCATAAAATTTTTTGTATAAATCTTGTACGTAACCTTTTAGGTATGTAGAATTTTCTTCACGGGATAATACAACATCGTATCGAAACGATGAATGTGTTTTTTCTAACTGCTCAAATTCCTTTTGATACAAAATACCGGAGGCGTAACGTGTACCAAAAATGAGGTGGATTTTTTTATGCGGAATGCAGTTGTTGTAAATATAATGCAGCATACTACGGAAAGGCGCAACGCCCGTACCCGTACAAATCATTACCAAATCGGTAGTAATTTCAAGCGGTAAAACAAACACACCGGACGGTGCTTTGAAGCGCAACGTTGTACCCATAGTCACTTCTTCAAAAAAATAGCGCGAAGCGTTGCCCTGAGGATTTTGTGCTATGCAAAATTCTAACACATTGCCACCCGTCGGTGCATTAGCGATGGAATAACTACGCCAACGCTCCAACCGCTTATTACTGATAGGCAAATCCATCACAACAAATTGTCCGGGGCGAAAGGGTATATCTGCCACAGCAGGCACCGTCACCCAAATACGCAAGGTAGTCGGCGACTCTTGGAGCATACTCGTCACAATACCTTCGTGCCAGAGCATACTTATTTACATTTTATTTGCGGATGTAAATATTCTATCCCAACGAATACCTTCGGCGGCGTTAGCATTTTTTGTCGAAAACCAAATGAACAATGGTTTGCCTACAACGTGGTCTTCGGGTACAAATCCCCATACGCGCGAGTCTTCAGAATTATGGCGATTATCGCCCATTGCCCAATAGTAATTTTGTTGAAAAGTATAGGTGCTTGCCTCCTTTTCGTTGATGAATATTTTGCCGTCGCGTTCTTCTAATTTATTGTTTTCATATACCGCAATGATGCGGCGATACGGCGCAATGGTTTGTGGTGTGATGCTGACGGTAACACCTTCTTTGGGTACGTATAATGGTCCGAAATTGTCCACACTCCATTTATTAAAATTGGTAGGGTCATGCGGGAACAAACGATTCGGGTCATTCACAGGGTCTATCGGCGAAGCCTCTTCGATGCGGATACTAGGATCGAGTGATTTTATTTTTTCGATTTGTTCTTTTGTAAGATTAAATAACCCTTCCTGGTAATTATTATCCGTAATATTTACACCAAACTCCTTCAGCTTATCTAAATTTAAAGCAGCACTGCTCAAAACGCGGTAGGTATATTGCAAGTGAGTAGGGTTAGTAGCTGCCACCCCGTTGATATACAACTGTTTATTGCGAATTTCGAGCGTATCGCCTGCAATAGCCACACACCGCTTGATATAATGATCGCGCTTATCAATAGGGCGTACCACAAGCGGATAACCTTGCAGGTATTGTTGTAAGAACGGGTTGCGCCGCAAATCATGTACGCTAAACGTACGCTCAGGGCGAACATAAACGCTATCCCCTTCCGGGTAATTAAACACAAACGGGTCGTTATTTTTGATACTCGTCAATGCCGGCAGACGGTGGTAGCCCAAGCTCGGCGATTTTAAGTAAGATTCTTTATCCAAAAATGGAATACGATTGTGGAGCAACGGCAATTGTGCCACCGTCATCGGTGTACGTATGCCGTAGTGTGCTTTGCTCACAAAAAGGTAATCGCCCACTAACAACGAGCTCTCCATAGACGAGGTAGGGATGGTGTAGGCTTCAATGAGAAACATGCGAATAAACGCTGCCGCGAATACCGCAAACACGATGGCTTCTACCCATTCGCGCAATGCACCTTTTTGGTAAGGATTGTTGGCTTCTAATTTTTTTACTAAGTAGGTATCTTTCTTTGTACGCGCTTCAGCGAGTTGATGAGCATAATCGGCTTCTAATTTTAGCGTGGGTCCTAAATATTTTGATTTGTCATCGCGCGCCGTTAAGAAAAAAGACAGCGGCGCATAAATGACCGCCAACGCAGTATCCACAAAGCGGAATTTGCCGAAAGAGCGCACCAAATCTACTGCCATACCTGTGAAGGTAAATATATTCACGATAGGAAATAACAACCACAAGGCTTCCTTTGTAGGTTTGCCAATGAGCTTACACCATTCTATAACGTTCACACCCGGAATCCACGCCTTACTACTCGGCACGCCAGCTTTCTCAAACAATTTACCCAACGTAAAACAAAGCAGTAGATAACTGACGATTAAAAAAATTAGAATACTCATCTGTATAATTTTCAATTCGATGTAAATAAAATAGATTTGTCGCCACAACAAAACTTTGACAAAGTAACTTACTTGTTATCAAAATGTTGCACCCGATTCGACAATATTTGGCAAATGCACTATCAACAACATATATTAATTGACTAAATCATAACCTGCCGCAAACGGCATCAAAGATACAAAATATTCTTTCTAATAAATCAGGTACATATTTTTGATTTATTTGTTGCAGATAAGGTAGGCGGAATATAAATTATACGTAGCTTTGCAGGCAATTTTAAACTAAAGTTGCACATGCCTAAGGATTCATCTATTCGTTCTGTATTAATTATTGGCAGCGGGCCCATCATCATCGGGCAAGCCTGCGAGTTCGATTATAGCGGTTCTCAAGCATCGCGCTCACTACGCGAAGAGGGCATCGAAGTTTCCCTCATCAACTCTAACCCGGCCACTATCATGACCGACCCCGTAACCGCTGACCACATCTATTTATTGCCTCTAACGGTAGAGAGCATCGAATCCATTTTACAAGAAAGAAAAATTGACGCAGTACTGCCAACTATGGGCGGACAAACTGCCCTTAATCTTGCCATAGAAGCCGACAAGCAAGGCATCTGGCAACAGTACGGCGTGCGTATGATTGGCGTGGACATTGCTGCTATTGATCTTACAGAAAATCGCGAAAAATTCCGCCAGCACATGATAGATATTGGGATGGATGTTGCCCCTTCATATATCGCCAACTCGCTGCTGGAAGGAAAGGATGCTGCCCAAAAAATAGGCTACCCTTTAGTCATACGCCCATCTTATACACTCGGTGGCTCGGGCGGTGGGTTTGTACATACCGAAGAAGAAATTGAGGAAGCCCTTACACGCGGACTCAACGCCTCTCCCACACACGAAGTATTAGTCGAAAAAGCAGTATTGGGATGGAAAGAATACGAGTTAGAATTGTTGCGTGATGTGAATGACAACGTAGTGATTATCTGCACCGTTGAAAATCTCGACCCTATGGGCATCCATACTGGCGACAGCATAACGGTAGCACCTGCCATGACACTCTCTGATACTGCATTTCAACAAATGCGTAGCGATGCAATAAGGATGATGCGCTCATTAGGCAATTTCTCTGGTGGCTGTAATGTGCAGTTTGCCATGCACCCCGAAACAGAAGCACTCATAGCCGTTGAAATAAATCCGCGTGTCTCACGCTCGTCCGCCTTAGCCAGCAAGGCAACGGGTTATCCGATTGCCAAAATTGCTGCTAAATTAGCCATAGGATATACCTTAGACGAGTTGAAAAATCAAATCACCAAAACAACGTCTGCTTATTTTGAACCAACGTTAGATTACGTCATCGTAAAAATGCCGCGCTGGAATTTCGATAAATTCCCGAATGCTAGCGATAAACTCGGACTGCAAATGAAGTCAGTCGGTGAAGTAATGGCTATTGGGCGTAATTTTTTGGAAGCATTGCAAAAAGCCTGTCAGAGCCAAGAGAACAATCGCTCCGGCTTAGGAGCTGACAAAAAAGAATGGATACGCACCGAAGATATTTTGGAGCGTTTGGAAAACGCCAGCGATGACCGCATCTATCGAATAAAAGATGCGCTGCGTTTGGGAATACCAGAAAAATCTGTTCAAAAATTGACAGGAGTTGATTCGTGGTATCTCAAACAAATTAAAACCTTAGTAAAAATGGAGGAGCGCCTAATGCGCTACAACGTTGCGGAAGATATTCCGTATGAATTTTTTAGAGAACTAAAACAACACGGCTACTCCGATGCACAAATTGCGTGGGTGATGCGTATCAACGAACACGAAGTGACGCGCCGCCGCAAAAAATTAGGTATACGCCGCGTGTTCAAAATGGTAGATACTTGCGCTGCCGAATTTGAGGCGCAGACGCCTTATTTCTATTCCACTTTTGATGCCGAAAATGAAAGTATTGTTTCTGATAAAAAGAAAATTATCATTTTGGGGTCGGGTCCCAATCGCATCGGGCAAGGCATTGAGTTTGACTACTGCTGCGTGCACGGATTATTGGCGGTAAAAGAAGGTGGCTACGAAGCAATTATGATTAATTGTAACCCTGAAACAGTATCTACCGATTTTGATATTGCCGACAAACTTTACTTTGAACCTATCTTTTGGGAACACATTGAGGAGATAATTGAACACGAAAAGCCCGAAGGTGTTATTGTGCAATTAGGCGGACAGACTGCCCTCAAACTCGCCGAGCGATTCCATAAAACCGGCATCAAAATATTCGGTACAGATTACGCTTCAATGGATTTAGCAGAAGACCGTGGCGCATTCTCTGATTTGCTCAAAGCACTCAATATTCCATATCCGCAATACGGCGTGGCCAAAGATGCCGACGAAGCCTTGCAAGTAGCGCATAAAGTAGGCTATCCAGCATTGGTGCGCCCCAGCTATGTGTTAGGTGGGCAGCGTATGCGTATCGTCATCAATGACAATGAATTAGAAAAAGCAGTGTTGAATATTTTTAAACACCTGCCCGATTACAATGTGTTGATTGACCATTTTTTAGACCGCGCACAAGAAGCCGAAATTGATGCAATCTGCGATGGCGAGCAAGTGCATATTATGGGTGTCATGGAACATATTGAGCCTGCCGGCATCCACTCAGGCGACAGCTCCGCCATGTTGCCTACATACAGCCTTTCGGAGGATGTATTATTGACAATGGTGGAATACACCAAACGCTTGGCATTTGCCCTCAATATCAAAGGATTAATCAATATTCAATTTGCTATTAAAAATGAAAAAGTATATGTGATAGAAGCCAATCCACGAGCAAGCCGCACTACGCCGTTCATCGCAAAAGCCTATAAAGTGCCATATCTTAAAATTGCAACGATGGTGATGCTTGGACATAAATTAAGCGAATTTACAATTGAAAAACAGTTGGATGGCTACGCCATAAAAGTACCGGTGTTTTCGTTTAATAAGTTTCCAGGTGTGGACAAACGCCTCGGTCCGGAAATGAAATCAACCGGGGAGGAAATACGGTTTATCAAAGATTTGAAAGACCCATACTTCCGCAAACTTGAGCAAGAGCGAAATATGTATCTGTATCGTTAGTAATAACGACACTAACAAATTGAATAAAAAAATATCATGCAGTTACGTTGTGATAATTTAGTAAAAATATACGGCAGCCGCAAGGTTGTCAAAGATGTTTCCATAGTTGTAAATAAAGGCGAAATTGTAGGGTTGCTGGGTCCTAACGGAGCGGGAAAAACTACCTCTTTTTACATGACAGTCGGGTTTATAAAACCCAACGAAGGACACGTTTATTTAGACCAAGACGACATCACAGATTTGCCGATGTACAAACGCGCCCAACGCGGCATCGGGTATCTGCCGCAAGAAGCCTCCGTGTTCCGCAAGTTAAGTGTCGAAGACAACATCAAGGCGGTATTGGAAATGACAAAACTCTCGCCTGCCGAACAGCACGACAAGTTGGAAACGCTTATCGCGGAATTTACTTTGGAGAAAGTACGCAAGAGTAACGGCGACACCCTTTCGGGTGGCGAACGCCGGCGTACTGAAATTGCTCGCGCATTAGCTACTGACCCAAGTTTTATTTTACTCGACGAACCTTTTGCGGGCATTGACCCTATCGCAGTTGAGGATATTCAATACATCGTTGCAAAACTAAAAACAAAAGATATTGGCATCCTCATCACTGACCACAACGTGCAAGAAACACTATCCATTACCGACCGCGCTTACTTGATGTTTGAAGGTAGCATCTTAAAAGCAGGTACTGCCGAAGAACTCGCCGCCGATGAAATGGTGCGAAAAGTATATCTTGGTAAAAATTTTGAACTTCGCCGAAAAGTAATTGAATTTGATAAATAAAATGAATTGCACAAACCTGAAATTACTCGCCTGTTTGTTGTTGCTCCACACATTAGGTGGTTGTAATAATGACGATGAGTTTACACCTAAAGAAAAAGAAATTATTATAGCCCGGTTCAATGATAGCATTGTACACTTGCGCCCACTTTGGGATAGCACCTGCCAGATGCAACAGCCGGAAAGGTTGCGCCGCGATATAGACTCTCTCATGGCACTTCGCGTACGCGAGATACAAGAAAAATTAGCAACACGCCCACGCTGACAATGCTACCATTCAGGAAAAAAAGCATCCTCGTAATGTTTAATAATAGGTGTTTGCCTTTGCAACAAAATAGCGATAATATCAAAACGAATTTCGCCGCTGTAGTGTGTTGCCTCCATATAAGCTGCTGCAGCAGCGTTTAGTAGTGCTTCTTTTTGAGGCGTGACGAATTCCTCTGGCTCGCCGAAATAATTATACGAGCGCGTTTTTACTTCTACAAATACCAAGATAGCATCTTTTTGAGCAATAATATCTACTTCTGCTCGCTTAAAGCGCCAGTTGCGAGCCACAATGCTATACCCATTTTTAACTAAAAAATCTACGGCTTTTTGCTCGCCGATTTCGCCGATTTTATTATTATTTGCCATAAAAGTTGTATCTTCGTGCTGCTTTTTCGCTATTCGGAGCGATGTGCGTATAAATCCGCATAAACTACGGCAAGTTCCGATTTTTTAGTCGTATGATTTAGCTAAAAAAGCAACTTTATTACAACTTTTTCATTTTAAATATTTTATTATATGATGGATACACTCGTAGCGCGCTATGCAGAGCAATTGCGCGAAGCCTTGCAAATTGGAGCGGCAGCTACCATTCGTAAACATACCAGCCCCATTCGCAACATCTACGTATCAGGGTTGGGTGGCTCTGGCATTGGTGCTAACTTCGTGGCAGAATTTATCAAAGATGAATGTAAATTACCCTTCCAAGTTGGTAAATGTTATGACATTCCCAAATACATCAATAAACATACATTGGTCATGGTGTCGTCCTATTCCGGCAATACCGAAGAGACACTCTCAGCCTTCGATTTGCTATTGCAAACAGGCGCAAAAATTGTTTGCATCGCTTCAGGCGGAAAGGTTATTGCTCGCGCAAAAGAATTAGGCTTAGACTACATCAAAGTACCCGATAATTGGCCATCACCACGTGCTTGTTTAGGGTATTCGTTGGTGCAACAATTATACGTTTTGCAAAAGTTAAAAATTATCCCATCCAAATATACCAAACAGATAGCAAAGGCTGCCGACTTATTAGATAAAGAGGAAAGTAACATACGCACTATTGCCCGGAAAACCGCTAATGCGTTGCGTGGCAAAATGCCAATTATCTATACTACTGACCGTATGGAAGCGGTTGCAATACGCTTCCGTCAACAGGTTAACGAAAATGCGAAACTGCTTTGCTGGCATCATATCGTACCTGAAATGAACCACAACGAATTAGTAGGTTGGCGCGATGAAATGCCGGACCATGCTGTTGTTTACTTCCGCAATAAAGATGATTTTGAACGCAACCAAATGCGGATTGAGATTAATAAACAGGTGATTGGCAAATATTGTAAAACAATTTTGGAGTTACAATCAAAAGGAAAATCATTAATCGAAAAAGCGATGTACTTCGTACACTTAGGCGATTGGATTTCTGTATATATGGCAGCTGACCGCAACGTTGATGCCATTGAGGTAAAAGTAATTGACCATCTGAAAAACGAATTAGGCAAGGTAAAATAAACTTGCACAAATAATATTATACAATAAATATGATTTTTGACATCATACAAGCATTATTAGAAGAAGTAAACGCCACCACACCACACAATAAGGAAGAGTTGGAGCAATACCGTCTGCGATTCATCGGTACGAAAAATGCCATCAAAGATGTTTTTGCCGAGATGAAAAATGTACCTAACGACCAGAAAAAAGAGTTCGGGCAAGCCGTCAATCAACTCAAACAAGCTGCGGAGGAAAAATTTATACTTCTAAAAGAAGCTATCGAAACTGCCGATGGCAATGCTCTTGCCAATGCCTTCGACCCCACAGCCCCACCTGAGCCACTTGCGGTAGGGTCGCGGCATCCTGTTTCGTTAGTAATGAACAACATTGTACACATCTTTCAACGTATGGGTTTTGTGGTTGCCGAAGAGCGCGAAATAGAAGACGATTGGCATAACTTCACAGCGATGAACACACCAAACGACCATCCGGCACGCGATATGCAAGATACATTCTACTTAAAGAACAGTATTAAAATGTTGTTGCGGACGCATACATCCTCCGTACAGGCGCGTGTTATGACGACACAACCACCACCTATTCGCATCATCGCGCCGGGCAGGGTATATCGCAACGAAACCATTTCTGCGCGTTCACATTGTCAGTTTCATCAGGTAGAAGGATTGTACATTGACCGCAACGTGTCGTTTGCAGATATGAAACAAACGCTCTTGCATTTTGCCCGCGAAATGTACGGTGCACAAACTAAAATTCGTCTGCGTCCTTCCTACTTTCCTTTTACAGAACCAAGCGCAGAAATGGATGTATATTGGGGTTTAAATGATGAGGTGGATTATCGCATCACAAAAGGAACAGGCTGGCTCGAAATACTCGGCTGCGGCATGGTTGATCCTGCTGTTTTAGATAACTGCGGCATTGATAGCACCCAATTTTCTGGCTTCGCTTTCGGTATGGGCATTGAGCGACAAGCTATGCTCAAATATCGCATTGACGACATCCGACTGCTGTTTGAGAATGATATTCGTTTTCTGAAACAATTTACAGGCGTAATATGAACATTTTAGTAATAATTTTGTTACAAATAGTTGGCTTACAATAACTTAACAAGCCTACGAATAAATAATTTATGGAAGATATTAAAGATAAATTACGGGACAACACTCCTCAAAAACCCACAGAAAACAATGTCGCCAAAGAATATAGTGCCGATAGTATTCAGGCACTCGAAGGACTCGAAGCCGTCCGAAAACGCCCGGGTATGTACATCGGCAGCACCGATACTAAAGGGTTGCACCACCTCGTATATGAGGTAGTAGATAACTCCATTGACGAACACCTTGCCGGGTATTGTTCAAACATTGATGTAATCATTCACGAGGACAACAGCATTACCGTAAAAGATGACGGGCGAGGCATCCCGACGGGCATACAACCTAAGCTAAAAAAATCGGCTTTAGAAGTTGTAATGACAGTATTACATGCCGGCGGTAAATTCGATAAGGATACCTACAAAGTATCTGGCGGTTTGCATGGTGTTGGGGTATCGTGTGTAAATGCACTATCTATACACCTGCAAGCAGAAGTGCATAGAGAAGGGAAAGTTTTTGTACAAGAATATAAGCAAGGCAAGCCACTATATGATGTAAAAGTAATAGGCACAGTCGAGGGCACTGGTACGATAGTTACCTTCAAACCAGATGCAGAAATTTTTGAAACCTTAGAATATAAATATGATACTTTAGCCCACCGCTTACGCGAACTTTCTTTTTTGAATAAAGGCTTAACACTAACATTAGTAGATGAGCGCGAGACCAACGATGATGGCTCTTTCAAATCAGAAATATTTCATTCGCAAGGAGGCTTGTTGGAGTTTGTCAAATACGTAGATGCTTCACGAAATAAACTCATCGAGGCACCCATTCATGTAACAGGCAAAGAAGAGGGCGTGGAAGTAGAAGTAGCCATGCACTACAATACATCATACACCGAAAATATTTTCTCGTTTGTTAATAACATCAATACGCGCGAAGGCGGTACTCACGTCAATGGCTTCCGCCGAGCTGTAGTTCGTGAATTCAAAAAATACGCCGACGACAACAACCTCTTCCAAAAAAGTAAGGTAACCGTTTCCGGCGAAGACTTCCGCGAAGGGCTTACGGCAGTAGTGTCAGTAAAAGTACCCGAACCACAGTTCAAAGGGCAAACCAAAGGCGAGCTTGGCAACTCCGAAGTTACCGCTATCGTTTCGCAAATTGTGGGCAACGCCATTAAATACTTTTTAGAAGAAAACCCATCCATTGCCAAGCGCATCATTGACAAAGTAATATTGGCAGCAACGGCACGCCAAGCAGCGCAGAAGGCACGCGAAATGGTACAGCGCAAAAATGTATTAACCGGAAGCGGATTGCCCGGCAAATTGGCAGATTGCTCCAGCAGTGTGCCAAGCGAATGTGAGTTGTTTTTGGTAGAGGGCGACTCGGCGGGTGGAACGGCAAAGCAAGGGCGTGACAGAAACATCCAAGCTATACTGCCGCTACGCGGAAAGATTTTGAATGTAGAAAAAGCGTTAGAACATAAGATTTATGAAAATGAAGAAATAAAAAATATCTTCACAGCACTCGGCGTAAGCATCGAAGAAAAAGAAGGTGAGCGGCATTTGAACATATCCAAACTTCGCTACCACAAAGCCGTGATTATGTGTGATGCCGATGTGGATGGCAGCCACATCACCACGTTGATATTGACATTCTTCTTCCGCTATATGCGACCACTTATCGAAAACAATAATATTTATATTGCGGCACCACCGCTTTATCGCGTACAAAAAGGCAAGCAATTTCAGTATTGTTGGAACGAAGAAGAACGCCGCGCCGCCGTACAATCTTACGCTAAAGGCGAGGCAGACGACTCCGTTAAGACACAGCGATACAAAGGTTTGGGCGAAATGAATGCCGAGCAACTTTGGGAAACCACCATGGACCCTTCAACGCGCATACTCCGCTTAGTGACTATCGAAGATGCCGCTGAGAGCGACCGCATTTTCTCCATGCTTATGGGCGATGAAGTGCCGCCACGCCGCGCCTTCATCGAAGCCAATGCGAAATATGCCAAAGTGGACATCTAAAAAAATATTAGATTATTTTTGAAAGGGTAGATGGCTTGTACTATTTGCCCTTTTTGTATATATGATTTTCAATAACACATGGCTATTACAACAAAAAGTATCGCCACATGGCAACCGTACATCACTGCTTTTAAAAATTACTTGCTGTTAGAGCGATCCATGTCTGTACACTCACAAGCTGCATACCTACTTGATGTTGAAAAATTGGCACAATTTGCCACCATACAAAATCGTGCTTCTGCTGCTTCACCTTTAGCCATTTCCGCAACAGACCTGACGGAATTTATCGTTTGGTTGCAAGTGTTTGGCTTATCCGCCACTACGCAAGCACGTATCATTTCAGGCATCAAAGCCTTTTATAAATTTTTATTGTTAGAAAACCATATTCAGCACGATCCCACCGGCATATTAGATAGCCCAAAATTGCCTCGCAAACTACCAGACACCTTATCACATGACGAAATACAACAACTGCTACACAGTATTGATATGAGCGACCCCTTAGGTGTTCGTAATCGAGCCATGCTCGAAACCCTTTACGCTTGCGGGTTACGCGTCAGCGAATTAGTCACGCTGAAGTTATCCAACATTTTTTATGAAGAAGAATTTGTACGCATAACGGGCAAGAATAACAAAGAGCGCATCGTGCCCATCGGTGCAGAAGCCATTAAGTTTATACGGATGTATGTCGAAACCATACGCATCCACCACGAGCACCTTCCAAAAGAGTCAGAAGATATTGTATTTCTCAATCGTCGCGGGAAACCGCTCACGCGCGTCATGGTTTTTCTCATCATCAAAATATTAGTAGAAAAAACAGGTATTGAAAAAACCATAAGCCCGCATACCTTTCGTCATTCTTTTGCCACCCACCTCATAGAAGGCGGTGCCGACCTGCGTGCCGTTCAAGATATGCTGGGGCATGAAAGCATCACAACTACCGAAATATACACCCATTTAGATACCAATTTTTTGCGGGAAACCATACTGACCTGTCACCCGCAAAATCGGCGTTAGTGGCAAAAACAAGTTAAGCAAAAATTTGTTTTTATGCTAAAAAGCAAAATAATTGTGTTAAAACACAGCAAGGTTGCAAAAAAAGTCGTAATATAGCAGCGATTTTGTGCAGATGCGAATGTAGAGGAGTGTAAACCGATGGCAAAATAACATTTGGATAGTTTCAATATATACAATAACAGCGTTGTTTTTAAGCAGAAAAACATATATCGTTTATCGTTAAGCAAAATACTATTGTAAAAATTAGCAGACGTGTCCGCACGTATTGTATTCCGTAGTGCCATCCAATAGTTACCTCACTTGAGGTTTCCGCTCACCACTTCTACCTCGCCGAACGCAAAAGACGTTCATTATTTCATTATTCAATTAAACATAATATATATCATGAGTATGATAACAGGTCTCATCATCGGGCTGGTGGTTGGTGTAGTTGCTGCTTATTTTTTAGGGCAAGCGGCGATTAAGAAAGTAAACCAAGCCAAGATTGATGAGGTAAACCGCAAAACAGACCAAGTGTTGTTAGAAGCTAAAAAAAGTGCAGAACGTATTGAAGAGGATGCAAAAAGTAAAGCAGACAAAGTATTAGATAAAGCAGAACAGCGAAACGAACAGATAAAACAAAAAAAGATTCAGGAAGCACGCGAGCGTTTCAACGTCTTTAAAGAAGAATTTGAAATAGAAAAAAACCAGCGTAAAGCAGAGTTGAAAGAATGGGAAGCTGAAGTGAAACAGATGGATCACGAAGTGCGCCAACGCCAACTTTCCATGCAAACACAACTGACAGAGTTTGATAAGAAAAAACAAGAAGTAGAGGCACAAGAAGCTGAATTTTTAGCTATCCGCGAAAACCTCGACAAGCAATTAAAGATTGTTGCCAAACGTAAAGAAGAACTTGATGCTGCTAACGAAATTCGCATCAAAGAGTTGGAAATCATCGCCAAGCTCAGCGAACAACAAGCTAAAGACCAACTCATAGAAGCAGTTCGCGCCAAAGCCGAAACCGAAGCAATGGCGTATGTAAAAGATACCATTGCACAAGCCAAAATAAATGCCGGAAAGGAAGCCAAAAAAATCGTTATTCAAACCATCCAAAGGATGTGCGCCGAATACACCATCGAAAATACGGTTTCTGTTTTTAACCTCGATTCTGATGACCTGAAAGGGCAAATCATCGGGCGCGAAGGGCGCAACATCCGCGCACTCGAAGCTGCCACCGGCGTAGAAATTGTAGTGGATGATACTCCCGAAGCGATTGTTATTTCCAGTTTCGACCCTATCCGCCGCGAGGTAGCTCGCCTCTCGCTCAAGCGTTTGGTTGCCGATGGGCGTATCCATCCGGCGCGTATCGAAGAGGTAGTAGCTAAAACTCGCAAACAATTAGAAGAACAAATCATAGAAATAGGTGAGCGCACCGTTATTGAATTAGACATTCACGGCTTGAACCCGGCATTGGTACGTATGGTGGGTCGTATGCGTTTCCGTTCATCCTACGGGCAAAACTTGCTCAAACACTCCATAGAAACAGCCAATTTATGTGCAACGATGGCTGCCGAATTAGGGCTAAACCCTAAGCAAGCGAAGCTGGCAAAACGCGCTGGTCTATTACACGATATTGGTAAAGTTGCTGAAGAAGAAAGTGAACTTTCACACGCTATATTGGGTATGCAACTTTGCGAAAAGTTTAACGAAAGTCCGGTGATTTGTAACGCCGTAGGTGCACACCACGATGAGATAGAAATGAACAACCTCATATCGCCAATCGTACAAGCCTGCGATGCCATTTCGGGTGCACGTCCGGGTGCACGCCGCGAGATTTTGGAGAGTTACCTCAAGCGAATCGGCGAACTCGAAGAGTTGGCAATGGGGTATGACGGCGTTCAGAAAGCCTATGCCATGCAAGCGGGTCGTGAGTTGCGCGTCATTGTTGAAAGCGACAAAGTAACAGATGAATATGCAGACGATTTATCGTTTATGATTTCGCAAAAAATACAAAATGAAATGCAGTATCCGGGTCAAATAAAAGTGACGGTCATTCGAGAGAAACGCGCCGTAGCCTTTGCGCGATAATCGGAACTCCATTAGTACAAACCTAAGCTGCCTTCAAATAATAATATCTGAAGGCAGCTTTTTTGTCAAAAATTACCCTGTCGCCTTATTTAGGTTATGGAAAATTCTTTGTAAGAGATTATACTCCTGCGTATAGATTGCAGCCACCCCTTTCATCCTTTGTCTTTGTGGTAATACTTTACCTTGAGAAGTTTTTAGTACTTGAGGCAAACTAATAGTCACTAAATATGAACCATTATTGGGGATTATTGAATAATCTTTAACCTTTCCTTCAATAGAGCCAAACTGAGCGGTTGGGTAATTTTCTATATCAATTATTACCTTTTGCCCAACGTTAAGACTACCCGAAGATTTTAGATTTAGATTACCAAAAGCAATTAAACTTGCTTGCACATCAGGTATAAGGACAAAAAGTATTTCGTCTGTTTTTGCAAATTGATTATAACTATTTATCTTATTAAACGAGACAATCCCATCAACAGGAGATCTGTACACAAATTGCGCTTCCCATGCCTGATATTTTGCTTCAATTTGATCAATTATTTGTTGGATATCAAATATTCTTGATAATATGCCTTTTGCTCTATCTTCTTTCAATTCATTAATTTGGGTGTATAGTTGCTGTACCTTAATATCGTTATTAATTCGGCTAGCCGTAAAGTTTTCTGCCTGCCTTAATTCTTGTAATAATCTTGCTTGTGATTTTTCTTTGTCCACTTCCGAAATAAGGCTATCTTGCTGAAGTTTCTTGCTACGAGTATAATCTTTTTCAACCAAATCAACTTCGTCCGTGTAGTACTTTTGCTGGATTTTTATAGAATGATTTAGTTTTTCGGTATAAACAATTTCATTTTCTATGGCGTTGATTTTTTTAAAAACGTAATATTGTCGTAAATAACTTTGAAACTCACTAAATAACTGCCTTAGATTTGCATAATCTGACGATAGTTCTCCAAGTTTAAGCGATTCAGGAAGTTTAAGCGATAAGTAATCTTTAGTAGCTCGTATGGATTCAAAATCGTAAAAGAAACGATTGAGTAAATCCCAATCTTTTGGGTTTGTAGTTGAACTAAACTGTAATACGATTTCGCCTTTCTTTGCGTATTGTTTATCAGTTATATAGATGCTATCTATTGTTCCACTAATTTTCGATAATATCTCCACAGGAGGGCTTTCTGAAACAATTTCTATATCCAATACTAACTTATCTGGATACCTGACAAATGAAGCAACAGCTATACAAGCGAGTAAAAATAAAAATATGGCAAATATTCCCCACCGGACAAGCCAATTGGGTGGATTGCCAAAAATATTTTCTATTACTAATTCCACATTTTTATTATCAGGTGGTTCGTTTTTATTAGGCATATGCAGATGTTTCTAAATCTAATTGGTTTTTTACCAAATTATAATAAAGATTCCGTTGTTTTACTAAGGAAATATGAGTTCCAACCTCTGCTACCTCTCCATTATTTAAGACAATTATTTGGTCTGCGTTTTTTACCGTACTTAGTCTGTGCGCCACTATCACAACTGTTTTAGACGAGAAGAAAGTATTAAGGTTATCCATGATTATACGCTCATTCGTTGTATCTAACGCATTAGTTGCCTCGTCAAAAAAGAGAAAATCGGGATTCTTATATACGGCTCTTGCGATGAGCAAGCGTTGCTTTTGCCCTTGCGATAATCCGTTGCCCTTAGCACCAATCTTGGTATTGTACGATAGCGGAAGTCCATAAACATAATCTGCGATATTAGCCATTCTTAATGCATAATCTAATTGGTCTAATCGGATTGTATCATCACTCTCTGCAATATTCGCAGCTATTGTATCTGAAAAAATAAAACCCTCTTGCATAACTGTACCGCATTTGGTGCGCCAAAAAGGTTTATCTATTGCGTTGAGAGGGATATTTCCCACAGTAATAATCCCTTCTGTGGGTGGGTAAAAACCCAATAACAACTTTAGCAAGGTTGTTTTCCCACTACCACTCGTGCCAACTATTGCAGTAGTTTTTCCGTGCGGAATAGTGATGTTAATATTCTGCAATACAAGACCTCCTATGCTATTATATCGAAAACTTATATTGTTCAGTACTATATCTGCTTGTTCCGGCAACTGTAATATCAGTTGATTGTTACTATCGGACTCGGGTTTAATATCTGTTATCTCAGCCATCCGATTAAGGCTTATTTTTGCATCTTGCGCTGCTCTGATAAATTGTATAAACTGGTCAAAAGGAGCATTTAGTTGTGCCACAATATATTGTATAGCGACAAGTGTACCGAGTGTGATTTTTCCCTCAATAACAGCTTTTGCAGCAATAAACGAGATGATAATATCTTTGAGTCTATTAAAAAATAATGCACCGAAATCTTGATACTGCCGTAGTGCAAGAGATTTAGATTGTATTCTGAAAAGGATTGCTTGTATATTTAACCATTGCCATCGGCGTTTCATTTCGCTGCCTTGCAATTTTATTTCTTGCATACCGTGTATCATCTCATATAAGGTTTGATTATTATCAGATGCCTGTTGAAATGATAGATAATCTAAATCTGCTCGTTTCTTTAGAAATAACATTTCCCATAGCACATATAATAATGAAAAACAAAAAAACACTACGAAAATAGTGATGTCGTACATTAGTAACAAAGCACTAAAGGTAATCAATGTGAGTACGGAGAAAAATATATTCAGAACAGAACCGGTAAGAAACTGTTCTACACGCTGGTTATCCCCGATGCGTTGCATCAAATCACCTACATTTTTACTATCGAAGAACCCTAAGGGCAATCGCATTAATCGGAGAAGAAAATCGGCAATTAAATGAACGTTTACGCGCTTACCTATTTGGAGTAATATCCAAGATTGAATGAATTGTACAAAGGTTTGCGTGATGAATAATACCAACTGTGCAAGAAGTATCAGCCATACAAAAGGCAGATTTTGGTTCTGTACACCAACATCTATGAGTGATTGAGTTAAGAATGGAAACAACAGTTGGAACACCAGCCCCGCTAATATTCCAATAAAAAATTGGATTATCAAGCGATTATAAGGGCGTACATATCCTACAAGATAGTGCCAATTATTTATAGTTTGGCTGCTTTCTTGCGTATTATGAAACGAGGGTGTAGGCTCTAAACCCAATGCAATACCTTTATCATCATCGCTGCACCACGATTGCTCGAATTGTGCCACTGTTAGTTTGATAAGATCGAAAGCGGGATCGGCTATACGAACGACCCCCTTTTTTATGCTATATACCACCACAAAATGGCGTTGCTCCCAATGAATGATACAAGGAAGTGGAAACTGCTCAAGACCCGCTTCACCGTTGAGTGTACGAAAGCGAACTTTAACGGCTATGGTTCTAAACCCAAGCCCTTCGGCTGCTATTGCAATACCCTTCATGGATACACCCATGCGCGATACTTGGCAGGCTTCACGCAGGTATTGTAACGACAGCACCTTGCCGTGCCACGCACACACCATTTTGAGGCAGGCAGCACCACAATCCATCTCATCTAACTGACGTGTAAATGGAAAACCGCGAAGCATTTATATGGTCAGCTAATTATTAGGTAAGATAATATCAGATAGTTCATAGTATTGTATAGCTTTTTGCTTAAGGGGATTATTGCTATAGTCTTCCCAAGTGCCTGTATAAGGGTCATATCCACACTTAAGCGGAGCAGAATATATATTATCCGGCTCATCAAGATATGCACGACAGTCTGTACAAATATGCCGAAACTCACAGTCTTTGCACTTTATTATATCATCTTTTTTAATATTCCAGAATTTTGTAAAAGCCGTTTGTTTTATTACATCTGCCAGTTGCACATCTTTAATATGTCCAAAATGATGCGACATACTAGGGCAGTTTTTAATATAACCATCTTTATCAACACTAATTTTGCGATTTAAACAGGTATTATACTGCTGAGATTCAGTGAAGGTTTGTATGTTTACTGAAAAGTATGACTCATCAATTACGCCACAATTTTTTTCGCTAATAGTATTCTTACTATAGAATATTGGACATTCGACACTATTGTGCGAAATATATTTATCGGGAGCAGCATATACTATAATCCTATCTATACGCTTGTATTTATCTACTAAATCTTGCAACAGTATATGTTCATTTTCTATCTGATACCTCAATATTATTTCAATGTTTTCAATGATATTATCTTCCAACCCATTTAATACTTGTTCAATAAATTGTAGAGAGATATTATTAAAACATCTAATTTGAAACGCTTTACATCGCACTATATTCATTTGCGCTACTGTACGCAAAACAATATCCTCGTCCCCACCAAAATCAATTATTATATTTGTAATATCATAGGGAGTTTCCCAATCTAACGATAACTTAGGAAAAGATTCCGGATGGTTATCAAAGAAGACGAGCTCATTGTCAGCTAAAAACCTATAGTATTCATCTATTATATCGTCGTAATTATTCTCATAGAAAGACTTTATATATTCTATACTTTTGCCCTGATGCTTTTCTAAGATTTCATACATGGCGTTAGGAATATTCATTGCCTCCTGACGTTGAACATCGCAAAGCAGCGACTTTGTATGCCCCTTTACGGGAATACAGCAGGAAAAGAGTATAAAAGGTTGCTTTTCATCAATCATAATTTGCCAAGTTTACTGATTGGTTTATTAAATCTAGTTGCTTGATAAGAGGTTGTTTGATAAACTGTTATTTTTATAAATCTTGGCTCAACAATTTTTGTAGAACCTTCTACTGCATATTCAACTATAACGTTATTTTAAAACGCATAACTTAAAGGTAATTTCTCAAGATCTTCTTTGCTAAAATAAGTATTCATATAAGGTTTTTTTATAAGAAAAGAAATTCTTTTTCCGTACGAGTACCTGAATGTATAACTTTGATCATAATTTAATTATTGAAATATTGTGCGATGTGTTTTTCTATAAAATAATTACAATTATGAGAAAGCCAACCAAATTGCCCCAAGTGATTGACTTCAAGAAATACTAAATCATTTTCGGGTGTTACAATTATATCAATAGAACCTGTATCCATTCCAATTTTTTGTATAAAATTAAGCACTTTTGTATTGTGTTCTTTAGATAGAATATACGGCACATTTCTATTCGGCTTGATATTATCATAGTTCCGGTAGTCAATCATTGTCTTATCATTTCGCTGAGAAAATATCGCCATAGGGAAAAGTTTATCTTGCAGAAAGAAAATCCTCAACTCAAGTTTCTTTTTTACGTAGCGTTGCACCAAAAAAGGACAACAGAGGATACCTTCTTCAACATCTTCTCCTCCCATATTTACCATCTCAGTACATGAAGCATAATGTCTATTATTGATTGTAAGGGAGTATAAATTATCAATCGCTTTTGTGATAAACTCCGACTCTGTTGCCAACAAATTAGCAGTTCTTTTATCAGATAAAACATAGGTATCGGGAATACGCAACCCTACTGATCTCGCCACATCCAAACTTTGCAATTTCAAATGGTCTCTCTCCTTGGATAAGTTTCCTAAATGTTTTTTTAAAAGCAACTGGTAGTAAATAAACTCCTTTAATTTATGCCATTCTCTCTTGAGCGTATTTATTACGGCGTATTGACTAATACTGAGTACGGGTGTTACAATTTGCAAATCGCCACGCCTATACCAAAATGACTCGAAATGACTGAGGTCATAATTTTCATTTCCTTGCCCGTTTAGCACTATCCGAATACCTTCATTGGTGTTCATTATAATGTTGACACCCAGCAAATCATCTTCTCCGTTTATTCTCCTAAAGGGCGTTTTGTAATGTAATAACCATTTTATAACGGCACTTGTAGAGTGATCTGTTTTATTACTTAAAATGAGCAACATTTTTCACCAATTTAACTTAACCAAATATTTAGCAATATTTTCTTCGGGGAGTTCTGAATAAGTATCCACCAGGCAGTTTAACCGATAACCACTATTAGTATTTTTTAAAGCGTATGCTGTTTTTCGGAGTTGGTCGTCAATGCTATGAAAGCCTATTTTTTTTCGCAAGGCATTGATTTCTTGTTCCTGTTTAGCTGAAAGCTTAGTGCGATAGAGTTGATTATCAATGCGTACTACCAGCGAAAAAGCATAGGGGCGTTTGTCATCGAATAAGTCATAATAATCAGCAAATTCATGGGGTGCCAGGTGTTGCTCTCGGAGAAAGATTAAGAGTTTTTTATCTAAATTTTCAAGCTTCTCCATGGCAAAATGGGTAAATAAAATATTTTCCGGTGGCACAAAGTAACCCAACATATTAGGCGTGCATTGCAAACCAATTTTTGTTGCTGAGGGATAGCCTTGTTGTTCATAATAGTGCAAAAAATCTACATAGTTTTCCTGAGTCGTTTTGTGTTTAAGTTCTCTTATATGTTGCTGATGAGCTAATTGGTCTTTATCATGTAGTTTGTTTATCTTTTCTTTATACCCAAAGTCAATGGTAGCCGTAGTGTTGCGAAGCTCGGTTGTAAGATCTGCATTATCACGGAACATTTCCAAGCGCGTAAAAAACTCCAAACACAAACCACGTTTACGCAATGCCTTAGCATTTTGAAGGGAAAAAGCGGTATCGCGAAGCGATACCGAAAGTTTTAGAGCATTATAGTAGTCATCCGCCCACCCGTCAGCGAGCGAAAAAGCCTTCTTGTAATGGCGCAATGCTTGTTGGTTATCATCGGCAACGATAGCCAATTCTGCCTTATTGATTTCGGCGTAATATCGCAGGTTTTTTTTAGGCATTAACCTGCTTGAACAGGCTACAGACGTAAGACAAACTAATAAGGCAATTAAATTTTTCATGATAATATTGAAATATATTTGAAAAGTGCCGATAGGGGTGAGCATTAACGCCCTATCGGCTTATTTGTTATGTAACAGTAAAATTAACTGTGGGCAGTCTGCGAACCTGCTGTGGTCATCTTGTTATAATCCGTACCATTCCGTGAACCGTCAGCATTATACACTTCAGAATCCGAAGAGTAAGTAAAACCAAAACTTGTAGTACCGCCACCAGTGGCACACTCACATCCACCATTGGGTACTTCCGAAGGTGCACCACCGTAAAGGCTACCGGAGTCCTTGATGGCATTTTTTGAAAAAGCATCTAATTTTAATGATTCAAATTTCATGATAAATAAAATATATAGCCATAGAAAACACCTGCATAACGCTGCAAGCTATTCCGTCCGTGTCGTTTTGGGTGGTGTTGCGCTACGCCACACATGGAAGGGACGGAAGTTCCGAAATGCAATTAATTACACCACAAGTGTAATAATAATAAAAAAAAATCCTAATTGTGACAATAAAAATATTTGCATTTTGCGTTATGTTTGTTGTGTATTTCACCATTATATAAAAATATCCTATGAAAATCAACCAATTAACTGCTATTCGTATCAAAGTGTTACGTATCCAATTAGGCTTTTCCGCAGAGGTAGTTGCAGCTGAACTCAAAATAGATAAAAGCAATTATAGTAGGCTCGAAAATGGAAAAGTAGAAATCACCATTACGCGATTAACACATATTGCACAGGTATTAAAAGTGCCTGTGGTTGATCTGTTACCCTACCAAGATATTCAGCAATCAAATAATATAAATGCAGACCCTGCTTTGAAACAAACCCTATACTCCGCTATATCTATACTTGAGGTAGCTTTGCAAAAAATAAATAACCAGTGATTATGACTGCTTTGATGTAGCGTACATAATCTGTTAGTGGTATTGCATTTTATGCTTTTTGTGTGTAATAACAAAAACCCGTATCAAGTTTACCTCGATACGGGTTTTCGTTTGTCGCAATAAAAAAATGCTGACTTTAATAGTCGGTATTTTGCGGATCGAAGTTTGCCCAGCCTAATGTCCAATCGGTTGTATCGAAAGCACCGGCATAGCTTGTAGCTACAAACCCGTTTGGAAGTGTCTTGCCGATATTCAATAATGGCGAATTGCTAGAAGGCATAAATTTAGGTGATGTGTAATGATTGTAACTGCCGTCCAAGTTTAAATCCGAAATGCTCAAGTTAGTAATATTCCCATGCGTTGATGTATAGAATTGCGTAGTATCCACCGCCAATAATGCTGTGGACATACCTGTTAGCACCAACCCTTGAATTTGAGCAATTCCGTTGGCAAAATTTGCCTGACTTGCTGCCCCGTTAAACTCCAAACCTGCCTTTGGGTAAGCACCGACAATAACCGTATTGTAAATATTCAACGCCGAGTTGCGGCGAATGAGAATGCCATCATTATACTTTGTATTTAGTGCTCCTGCACCCATGTAGATGCTAAAGTTTGCAAAGGTCGCATTGGTCTGTGGCAACGCAGCAGTACCATTGCCATCGTTATCACTTTCAAATGCATTAGAAGAAGAGCAAGTGCATTGGTCGGCGATGTTGGGGTCGCGCAGCGAAACCCCAAATTGTACCTTCCCGCTAAACCCGTTATCGGTATCAAAATCATCATCCAAACCCCTGAAAGCAATAAGGTGATTAGCGTTGGCACTACCACCAAACCATTCGAAAGAGTCATCACCGGAATAGGAAACTTGTACAAAATCTATTTCAGTACCGCGCCCTACGCCACCCAAGGTAAGCCCGTTAATTTCTTTGTCAGGTTCAAAAGCGATGCCAGCAAACTCAATGCGAACATAGCGCAGAATACCGGAGTTGTCATCATCATTTGTGCCGCCAAAGGTAGTTAAATTTTCTCCTTCAATGGTTGCCGGAGACTTATTTACGGTTGCTTTGCCTAACAGTACCAAGCCACCCCAATCGCCGTAGCTTCGTGCACCTTTAGCTTGGTTGCTTGTAAAAATGATAGGTTTTTGTGCTGTGCCTTGTGCTATAATTTTTGCGCCAGGCTTGATGATTAACGATCCTTTTGAATCCTTATCACCTTTGATGATTGTACCTGCTTCGATAGTGAGTGTTGCGCCTGCCTCTACATATACAAAGCCTTTCAACAAATACTTCTTGTTGGCAGTCCAAGTTGTGTTTGATGTAATCGTGCCACTAATAGTTGTCAATGTTTGATTGGTGTTGTTCGGTTCAGTGCCATCATCAACCTTTTTACACGCATTGGCGATGAATAAGAAGAGTACAAACAATGGCAATATTTTGCCTGAAAAGTTTTTCATAATTGAGTTTTTTAAATTAAAAATTCTATACATATTTTGGAATAAACGATAGTTATTAATCAATAACATATTGATTAATAAGTGATTAATAAATTATAAAAATTATTAATATGATTTTTGTTTGCTATGCGTTTAGAGTTTGTAAGTAGCTCCTAAACTAATGAGCGAACCTCGACTGAATGACCGCCAATTTTTGTCATTACCATCAATTTTTGCATCATTGTTGCTATCTGCTGTAAAGCGATTGGCTTGGTTGAATAAATCGGAAATGCCTAATTTGAACTCTAATTTTTGCCCAACGGGTTTAGATATATTGATGTCAATAACATTGCGCGGCATTTCATAAATAGTCTGGTTACCTAACAAATCGCCTGCAACAAATATGCGTTTGCCGATGACGTTATATAGGATGTTTGCCTGAAACAAATCGTGGTTGTAATACAAACCTAAATTGACCAAATATGGCGACTGCCCCTGCAACGGACGATTGGCAATTTGTCCAGCCAGATTGGAGGCATCTACACGACTGTAAATAAGTGAGCCATTGGCAACAATGGTTAGCCGATTTTGCAAAAAGCCTTTGATGTTTTTTCTTACTTCTATTTCAAAGCCCACGCTTTTTGCACTATTCGGATTGGCATAAAAAAATGCCGTACCGCTACCAGCTGCTCGCCCTGATATTTCAATGGGATTGATGAAGTATTTATAAAATGCGGCTACGGTGATAAGCTCGCCATCGCTTGGGTAGATTTCGTAACGCGCATCAATATTATGTATAGATGCTGTTTTCAGGTCGGGATTTCCACTTTTTGAAATGTTCAAATTAAAATCGTAATAACTGAACGGGGCAATTTCTCTAAACTCAGGGCGATTAACCGTCATGCCATACGCAAAACGCAACTGTTGCATTTTGTTGATTTTGTAGGTAACATTCAAACTTGGAAACGGCGAAATAATAGGGTTGTTTACAGTAACCGATGTGCCGCTTCCGCGCAAGCGACTTTGTAATTGTTGGCGATTGAACTCTCCGCGCAACCCTATCTGTGTGCTGATGCGCGAGGTGAACGGGATAACTGCACTCATGTATGCTGCAGATAATGAATTTTGAGCGGTATAATGGTCATCATAATTTGTGCCTTCCAACAAGGATATACCACCAGCGTTAGTTGTGATATTTTGCTCGTCAAAAAATATTTCCGGCAATTGGTAAATGCGTTCAGAATTATTTGGATTGATGTAGCCAAACCAACGTGCATTGAAGTCGCGTATTTTTACTTCTTCAAACGCGCCAACTTGGGTTTTTACAACCATTCCTCTTATTGTAATATCTTTCTCGTAATTTAAAGCAGCCGTAGCGATATGTTCGTTGAGCGCAGACCAAAAGCGGGCAGCTTGTGTCAAGGAAGGGTTCGCCACTGGCGGCACATCTATTTTATATTGTTCGTCTGTTTTTCCGCTAATACGACTTGTGGCGATGCGGCGATAATCTGGCTCATAGCGATTGGTAAAACCATACCCGACATTCCAAGTTAATTTTGCTTGCTGTTGCATATCGTGTGTGCCACTAAGTTGTGTGCTGTAAATGCTTCGGGTTTCGTAGCGGAAAGCATAATTGCGAAAATCAATTTGTTCATTTTCGTTAGTGCCTTCGCGCATGAGTGTTTCGTTGGTTGCCGCTTGGTAGAACAGGTTGCGAAATTCAATTTTACTTTTTTCTGATAGGAGTATATTGAAATTTGACATAGCACTCAAGCGTACTTGTTGCACGGATGCTGCATCGCGCCATTGGTATGCCAACTCATTGTTATTTATACCTTCGTAACGTTCCTGTGTGGCATTTTGAGGAAGCAAATTACTCATACTGTAATTCACATTTGTAATATTAGAAACATCTAACGCACCGATATTGAATATTCTTGATAACCCCAGGTTAGCACGTAAATCGGGCATAATGGTTTGATTACTAACATTATACATCGGCAAAAACCGCCGAAATTGTTCGTTTGCTGCTACTCGGTTGTTGCCATTTAGTATAGCGCGATTGCCAAAATTTTGAGGCAGCGCGCGTGTGCCGTCATCAAAACCTAACATATCTAATTTCCCGCCAGCATATTGTAATGCCTGCAAATTAGTAGTGCCGGTGCGGTATGCTGTACTGAAGCCAAAAGTTGTGGTGTTTTCGTCAATGCGGCTTTTAGTATAAATTTTTATCACGCCGCCTGCCATTTCGCCAGCATTTTCGGCGGAAGCTGTTTTATAAACAACGATTCGGTCAATAGCGTTTGCTGGCAGCAGATCAAAGCTAAAAGCGCGTGCATCTACCTCAGTACTCGGCGTAATAACATCATTCAGTAACACGGTATTGTACCGTTCATTCAATCCCCGAATCATTACAAATCGGTCATCCATGATACTGATGCCGGGTACTCTTCGCATCACTTGCGAGGCATCTCTATCTAATGTTTTAGCAATTTGCTGAGCAGATACGCCTACGGCAATGGGGTTCATTTTTTTAGTTTCTAACACTATGGCAGTTTCGGTACTTGTCTTTTTGGTGGCTCGCACAACGACCTCTTGCAGCACTTCGGTTGCTTCTGACAGGCTGATGTTTACTAAGTCAGTAGCCGTATTTTCTACTACCTTTACAGGGATTTTTTTGGAGGTATAAGATACATACGAGATGCTTAAAGTATAAGTGCCTGCAACAATATTTTCTAAAATAAAATTACCATCAAAGTCAGTACTAGTTCCTTTGTTTGTGCCGTCTAACGAAATGATGGCACCCATTAATCTCTCGTGCGAAAGCGCATCCGAAACCGTGCCTTGAATGCTGCCTGTTTGGGCAAATGTTATTAAGGAAAAGAGTAAACTTGTAGCGATAAAAATAAATCTGCGATGCATAAAAACTAATTTTTTTCGTATAATTTTCATGCTACAAAATTCGTATCTTACTATTAACTTAACGTTAAGCGCATATTAAGTTATTGCTAATTTTATTACTCAATAATTTTCCAATAGCCTGTTTTGTCACTTCCGATACGTACCTTTGCATGAAACAGTACAATTATGACATTAGAAGAAAAAATAATGACCGACCTCAAAGAAGCCATGAAAGCCAAAGACCAAGCTGCGCTAGACGGTATTCGTGCTATCAAAGCTGCTATTTTGTTGGTAAAAACGGATGGTAGCGGACAGGCTATTGACGAAACAAAAGAGATACAAATTCTGCAAAAATTAGTCAAGCAGCGCAAAGAATCATTCGATATTTTTACACAACAGGGGCGTACTGACCTCGCCGCACGCGAGCAGGCACAGATTGCCGTTATCGAAAAATATTTGCCCAAACAAATGGATGCAGCAACACTGGAAACTACACTGAAAAAAATCGTTGCCGAAGTAGGCGCAACCTCCGCTAAAGATATGGGCAAAGTGATGGGTATGGCTACTAAACAACTCGCAGGCAAAGCAGACGGAAAACTCATATCCGAAATAGTGAAAAAATTATTAGCTTAAACAACAACGTGGATAATAATTATATCAAAGTAAACCAAGCACTGTGGGAAGCAAAAACTGCCGTACACGTAACATCTGATTTTTACGAACAAGAACTTTTTTTGCAAGGTAAAAACACGTTGCAGGCTATTGAGTTGGCGCAGTTAGGTGATATTGATAAGAAAACCGTCTTGCATTTGCAATGTCATTTCGGGCAAGACTCGCTATCTTTGGCAAGGATGGGAGCAACCGTCACGGGCATTGATTTTTCCGAAAAGGCGATTCAAATAGCAAATGAAACAGCACAGCGCCTGTCACTCAACGCACAATTTATCTGTTGTAATGTGTATGATACGTTGCAGCACATCCGCGAACCTTTTGATATAGTTTTTACTACTTACGGCGTAATCGGTTGGTTGGAAGATTTAGATGCTTGGGCAAAAGTAATAGCAGGCAGTCTCAAGCGGGGAGGCGAGTTGCACTTTGTAGAGTTTCATCCTGTAGTGTGGATGTACGACAATGATTTTACTCATATAGCATATCCTTATTTTAAGGATGTGCCGATTATTGAAAATGAGTCCGGTACTTATGCCAACAGGCAAGCACCAATTCAATTAACTTCAGTGAGCTGGAATCATGGTTTGGCAGAAGTGGTTACGGCGTTGCTCAATAACGGGTTGGTGCTTACGCAATTCAGAGAGTTTGATTACTCACCGTATAATTGTTTCAACAACATGAAGCAAGGCGAAAATGGGCAGTATTTTATCCCACGGTTAGAAAAAAAAATACCTATGGTATATGCTATCAAAGCGGTTAAGAAATAATACACACTATGTTCGTTTTTGGATGATAACGGTTGCTGTGCTGCTGCCCTTGCTGCTATCAGCGCAAGTTGTATTTGAAGCCACCACCAACGTAAAAGTAGTTGCATTAGATGAAACGTTTGAAATAGTCTTCAACATCAATCAAGGCAACGGGCGCGAGTTTAGTCCGCCGTCTTTCAAAGAATTTGATGTAATGAATGGCCCCAACCAATCCATGAGTACCACTATCATTAATGGCAAGCTATCACAACGTTTGGCGTATGCTTATTTGCTGCATCCGAAGAAGGTTGGTAAATTCACGATAGATGCGGCAACCATTTTTGTTAAAGGAACAAGGTATCAAACCAAACCCGTTAGCATAGAAGTACGCCCGTCTGACAAGCAAGATTTAAAAGGGGATTTACCGAAGGATAAAACAGCTTTTGTACAATTAGAATTAGATAAAACATCGGCATTTCTTGGCGAACAAGTAATGTTAGATTATGTACTTTACACTACCGTAGATGTACATAATGCCGAAATGCTCAAGCCGCTGAGTTTTGATGGCTTTTTTGCCAAAGAGATGCAAAATTTTGATATGCGTTCCGATAGGGTTACACAAAACGGCACAACTTATGTCACCAAATTGCTAAAACGGGTGGCTTTATTTCCACAACAAGTGGGCAGCTTAACCATTCCTCCTGCCAACTTACAATTAACAGTGGCTACTGAAGAACGCAGCCTTTTCTATTCGTCCAATATGTACGATATGCCCGTAACTACCAATAGCGCAACCATACAAGTGAAGCCACTGCCCATTAATGCACCTGCCAATTTCATGGGGGGGGCTGGCAGCAATTTTGTGGTCAATTTATCTGCTGATAAAACACAACTCACCACCGATGATGTCCTGACCCTACGTGTAGAGGTGTTAGGCGATGGCGACCCAAAACGTATTCAGTTACCACCATTGCCGTTAGCCGCCGATGATTTTGAAGTATATAAACCACACACCGTTGAAGAAAATTTTTTGGAAGGCGGCAGCGGGCAACTGAGTAGCATGAAGCGGATTGAATATCAAATTCTACCCAAGCGCGAAGGCATATTTACGCTGCACCCCACATTCAGCTACTTTAATACAACGCAACAGCGTTTTGAATCGAATAATACGCAACCAATTACGCTGTCTGTCACCAAAGGTAGCGGAAGGCACACTAACATTGCACCAACAACACCTACTACAAAAAAAGAATTGAGTTGGATATATTTGATAGCTGTAATCGGTGCATTGGCAGCAGCTGCAGGGTATTGGAATAAACGACAAAACCCACCACAGAAAATCGAAGATGCCGCCACAAAAAAGAAAAAGTACGCACTAACCATTGCCCAACAACGATTGTCAAAGGCAAAGTTTTTTTGGAAAGAAAATAAAGCAACTGATTTTTATACTGAGATAACACGCTCACTATTAGGATACGTTTGCGATAAGCACAATCTGCAATTAGGCACAACAACACGCGAGGAGGTGCGAACCATACTACAAACAGCAGTACAAGATGAAGCCTTAGTCAATATTTTTTTTGATTGCGTTCACACCGCAGATTTGGCACTTTTTGGTGGACAAGATAACACCGACACCATGCAACAAACTTATCAAAATGCGGTGCAAACCATTGTGGAAATTGAGCAGCGATGGAAATAAAAAAATGCGGATTTGCTCAGAGCAAATCCGCAAGAGTTGAGATTCATTTACCTTGTTCAAGATTTCAAAAAAACGCCTTGAACGTTATGAGATATACAATTTGAAATTTTCAAAAATATTTTGTGAAGTATTATAATAATCCTTGAATTACTTTCTCTTCCGTAACGCCGTCTGCTTCAGCGCGATAGTTGCGAACTATGCGGTGACGCAAAACATTGTTTGCAACAGCTCGCACATCTTCAATATCTGGCGAATACTTGCCCTGAATGGCAGCATGGCACTTTGCCCCTAACACCAAATATTGCGATGCACGCGGACCCGCTCCCCAAGAGATGTAGTCATTTACTTGCTTGGTGGCGCGTGGCGTTTGCGGGCGCGTTTTCGTTGCCAACCCAACGGCATATTCCAACACGTTATCCGAGATAGGAATCCGGCGAACCATTTTTTGGAAGTGTAAAATTTCGGCTGCGGAAACAATTTGCATCAAAGTTGGCTTAGTATCGGAAGTTGTGGTTTTTACCACCTCAATTTCTTCTTCGTATGAAGGATATGTTAGTGGAATGCTGAACATGAAACGATCTAATTGCGCCTCCGGCAAAGGGTACGTGCCTTCTTGCTCAATTGGGTTCTGCGTAGCCAATACAAAAAACGGATTCGGTAACACATGGCGAACACCACTTACAGTAACGGAACGCTCTTGCATAGCCTCTAACAAAGCAGCTTGTGTTTTTGGCGGAGTACGGTTAATTTCATCGGCTAATAAGATATTAGCAAATAAAGGACCTTTGTTAAAACGGAATTGGCGGTGTTCGTCCAAAATTTCCGAACCGGTAATATCCGAAGGCATCAAATCGGGAGTAAACTGGATACGCTTAAAATCTAAATCGAGCACGTCAGAAATTGTACTAACTAATAAGGTTTTTGCCAACCCGGGTACGCCCACCAAAAGGCTATGCCCGTTGCCAAACAACGAAAGTATAACAGATTTCACTACCTCGTCTTGCCCGACAATAACTTTTGCAATTTCGGAGGACAGGTTTCGGTAGGCGTTTGCTAAGGCATCAATGGCTTCTACATCGGAGGAATAATTGATTTGCGTCATATCTCGTAAAATAATTATCAATTAGATAAGTACGCAATAAACGAAAACAAGGGCGATTTGTTGCGGCAGAAACTTTACAAAATATTTTTTCTGTTTTTCGCAACAATATATTTTCCAGTATTGTTACTGGAATTACCAAAATAAAATATGATGAAAATAATATTAGCCGGAGGCACCGGATTGATAGGTAATCGTTTAAGTATACTATTACATCAACGCGGTTATGAAGTGTGCCTTTTGAGCAGAAAGCCAGAAAACAACCTGTTCAAAACTTACCTTTGGTGCCCAGAACGAGGCACGATAGATCTCGCCGCTTTTGAAAGCGCGTATGCTGTTATTCAATTAGCCGGTGCAGGCATTGCCGATGAACGATGGTCGCCTGCCCGAAAAAGTTTACTTATCAATAGTCGTGTGGAAAGTACACAATTGCTAAAAAAGTCCTTCGAGCAACTCGCTCATCCACCTCAAGTATTCTTATCCGCAGCAGCTATCGGATATTATGGAAATCGTGCGGACGGTAAAGTGCTTACAGAAGCAGCATTGTCAGGTGGCGACTTTTTGGCGCAGTGTTGCGTAGCTTGGGAAGCCAGCATCCAAGATTGGGGCGATTTGGATGTGCGCGTAGCATGGTTTCGTCTTGGACTTATTCTGTCGCATAGCGGAGGGGCATTAGAAAAAATGAAGCTGCCATTACATTTTTTTCTTAATCCGTATTTTGGTAATGGACAGCAAATTTATTCTTGGATTCATATTGACGATGTTTGTAATATGTTTATTTATGCGTTGGAGCATCCGCATATTCAGGGTTGCTACAATGCCGTTGCACCACATCCACTGTCGCAAAAAGAATTTGCAAAAGCATTAGCGGAAGCAATGAACAAACGCTATGCGTTGGGCTTTCCAATCCCTAAAAATATTTTACGAATGTATTTCGGCGAAATGGCAGATGTGTTGCTCAATAGCAATAATGTTTCGTCAAAAAAAATACAAGGGGATGGGTTTGTTTTTCAATATCCAGAACTGCTGCCGGCGCTCAAAAATTTACACTAAATTAACGCACAACCGTAAACGATTTGTACGCAACTTGCTGCTCGTTTTTGATGGGTAAAAAATAAATACCTTTCGGTAAATGCGTTGTAGAAAATTGCTTGCCGTGAATGTCAATCGAATACACTGTACCTAAAACATCATACACAAATAATTTGCCATCAGGCAGATTTTGATTGGTTTGAATATTGATAAAATGTGTACTCGGATTTGGGTATAAAACAGCGTCTGCTAAAATGGGCGTATCGTACACCGCCGAAGGCGAGCAAATAATTTCATTCAAACGCACCCAAATTTCGTCCTGATAGGCGAAAGGAACAAAACTATTGTCGGGTATGTTGCCCATACGAATCATCACCAAATTTTTACTCGGAACAACATTGATAAGCTGCCCATTTTTGCCCATAGCAGCAAACATATCGGGCGATGCAGGAGGACACAACGACACAGGAAAAACAATTTGCGAGCCGGGTACCATTATGGCATTTTTACCATTCAGCCACGTCAAATATCCGTATGACGGATTAAGATTTTGCGAAGTATTTGTCATTGCTTGAAAGTATGCTGTATCTGATAATACATCGGTGTTGCCCCACTTACCTTTGTTCAGCAGGAGCAGCCCAAACCGCGCCATACTGCGTGGTGTGCTGAACAAAACGTTGTTGTCTGCTACTGGAATGTATGCTCCATTCATCCCGATTTTATTGCGTACATGCGAAGCGAAAAATGTGTTCAGGGACTGCCCCGATGCGCCAGCTATCACACCATCTAACAGCGTATAAGGTGCGTTGTGATATGCCCAACGCTCGCCCGCATCGGCGATATATTGCAAGCACGAAGGGTCGGTACAATCGTTGTTGGCAACACCATCATCCAAACCGGTAGTCATGGTAAGTTGATGCCGAATGGTAATCAGTTGCTCCTTTTCGGGCGGTGCGGATGTCCACCCGTTTCCCAAAAAAGTTGCCGAAGGTTGATGTATGTTGAGCAATGCTTCTTGCTGTGCAATGCCTACCAAAAAGGCTGTCATGGTTTTTCCGGCGGAAGCCCAATACCAAAGACTGTCTTGCGTAAAGCTGCCGAAGTATTTTTCTAAAACAATTTTTCCGTCTTTTAATAAAATGAAACCTTTGGTGTTGGTTGCGTCCAAATAAGCGTATAAGGAATCAATTTTATCAATACACCAATCAAGTGATTGTGGTGAAGTGGTTTCCCAAGTGTTGCCCGTTAGTGGCGGAAAGTACAACGGCTGCGCTTGTAAATATTGCGAGCAACTTAATAATAGGAAAAACAGGATAATAGCGGTACGCATGATGTGGATATTTTTAGCGATAGAAGGCAATTTATGTGACAAATTTTCTTAACTAAAGTCGTGAAGACATGAAAATATTAACACTAACTGTTTATGTTTGGGTTGTTGTGCAACAGTCAAGGTTAGTTTTTTTATAATGTTTGTTCGTATATTTTGCGATAAAAACCTACCCTAAGCAACGAAAAAAAACGGCTTCGGGTAGGAGAAAATTAGAGGTATTTACAATGGACGATAGTCACATTTCCTATAATTGATTGATTTTAGCGTATCATTGCTAAACACAAATTGAAGGCACATTAATTCCTTCTGTTCCGCATCATATTTGCTTTGATATTCAATCATATTCTCCAAAATTATACCCCTTTCGCCAAATAATTTTAATACGTCTGACTTGCTTTTTTTGCCGATTAAACAGCTTTTAAAATCAGTTGTAATTTCGGTGCAAAACAAGTCATTACGCTTATAAACTACAGGAAAATATTTGCCAAAACCTTCAAGGATTATCCAATGCTTATCAATGGCTGTTTGTAGTTTTTTATCACATTCATTACTTGTTTGAGTACGAATACTGTTACAACCAATGGATAACAAAACAGCGAATGTTATATTACCAAGTATGAATGTTTTCATAATTTGATTATTTTGTACGTACCCAAAATTGGCTTGCTACAGGGATATTTGCAGCAAGCCATAAATCAACATATTTTTTTAATCAATACGTACTTGAGGGTATGCACAGGTTGTATATAAACTGCTATCAACGCTTCCGTTCGTGTTATTTATTTTAAATATAAGACACAAAGTGTTTGAAATCGTTAAGGTATCTATACATTGATAATAAAGATAGGTATTTACTTGTTCAACTTTATCAAATGTGTAGTCACCAAATAAAGTTACGACATCATTTTTCGCTAAATTATTTTTGATGCAATCTTTATAAATATTGCCTACTCGCTCACAAAACGCATCATTTTTTTGATAATTCGACATACTCGGATTGAGTATTTTTTTGTTTACTAATGTATGCCAATTTTTTGTAATATCATCTTTTAAAACTCCGATGCAACTATCTTGTATATCAACGCTTTTATTGTTAGCTGCGCCGCTATGCGGTTTGTAGTGACTGCATGATGAACATAATAACGCTGTAAGTGTGATTGTCAAGGTTAGTTTTGTCATAGCTTGATTATTTTATACGTACCCAAAATTGGCTTGCCACAGAGGTATTTGTGGCAAGCCCTGAGTTCAATTATTCCACCATATCTATCATGCCACTTTCTGCATCTTTTACATAATTTTTGTCAAAATGAATCCTCAAATAACAATAAGGATAGTAATATTTTTTGCTACAATTAGCTTTGAAAATATATTCGAAGATGCCCTCACGTTTTCTATCAGGTTTTCCGAATAATTGAATAATCTCAATTTTATGTAAGCGAATCAAGCAATCATGGTTAAGTTGTGCTAATGTAATAACTTCGGAGAAATCCTGGTGACACGGATTTTTTTGATGTTTATACCACTTTTTATTTATCAATTCTACAAGGCTTTTACATTCCGGAATAAAATCTGCTGAATTAGATAAAGGTGGTTGTTGTACAAACTGCGATTTGCACGAAAGTGCGATGAAGCACAAAAATAAAATGCGTTTCATTATAATTTCTCAAACTTTATTTGGTGAAAATTATTGCCTTCTTTTAAAACTCCGAAATATATACCTTGATTTAGCATGGATACATTTATTGATATAGATTTTGAATTAGGGAAAGTTTCTAATTGTACTCTTCCTAGTAAATCGAAGATTTTTATATTCTCAATAATTTTAGAGCTTTCAATAAACAGATTGTTGAATGATGGATTGGGCCAATATTCTATTTGCTTTTTAATATTTAATGCTTCTAAATATGATGAAGTACAATCATCAAGTTGAATCATTGGGTTAATTGTACAATTTGGCTCCGCTATATTACTTATTTGCTTAATGTAATCACCTCCCTCAATATCGTTTGTATGAGGTGTACGATTAGGTGTTAATACCTCGAAGTACATTATATCATCATTTTGATTGACATGTAATAACAACTGTGCATGTCCCAATTCATGTAGAGCAAACGATTCAAGATCATGATTGTTTTCCCAGAATGAGAAAGGCAATGTGGGATCGTACTCTTGATTAACATACCAATCTTCAAACTGCCTAAAATATATATCAAACTTTTTTAATGCAAATTTTAATATACTCCCATTTCCATCTAAACATGCAGAGAAATACTCCTTTGTGGTTACTGCTTTTGTACTACTTGGATTTCCATCAGGCAATAAATCACTTAGTATTATTTGACAAGCATACTGTTGATAGAAAGGTGCTATATCAGGATAATCTTTTATTTTGAAATTAATATTATCTGTTTGTATCCATGTACATAAGGCTCTTTCAAAAGCGGGTACAGCACCGGAAAGGTTTTTAAAATTTTCGCTATAATATAATACGTATCCACTATTATCTTCACTAAAATCACCAATTAATCTGACCTTTTTTCTTTTAAGTTCTGATTGTCCAATATCTGCACGTGCACGATTATCAACGGCAAAACGAACATTAAGGGACTCGCTACTTGTCTTTACAGAATTATTTACAATCTTTACCCTGATTTTTCCAGAACCAGCGTATTCTGTATAAACTCCATCTTTTGCTACGCTAGGTACAAATACTTCTATTTTGGTTTCGCTCCAGAAATTATAATCTGTTAGCAAAGGTTGAATCCAGTCGACTCCGTTTACGGTACCTTCAAAAGCATTGGTAAATTCAACATATGAGTTTCCTTGGGTAGTGCCAAAACCGGAACCATAAATTGTTAGAAGATCATCCGTTCCTGCTCTCAACGACAACGGTCTAATACTATCAATCGTCACGGCAAGTTGCTCAAACGGCTTCCACTCACCATCTACGTTGACGGTATCAAAATTCAGGGCAGCGTTGCCGTCCCAATATTGGTTGAGGGATAAAATCTCGTTATAGTTAAAAGCAATACCAGGG
>JAGOHC010000227.1 GCA_017996375.1 Saprospiraceae bacterium
CCACACGAGGATGAAACTACGCCTGCATACAAAAATAAAAGTCGAAGAAGTTTGCTCATCACATCAGGAATGTTTTTGTTGATAGCTATCATATCGTATATATCTTTTGGCAGAGGCATGGGCAATTTTATCGTTTTTGTTTGGTTGTTTTATTTATTAAATCATTTTGTATTAAGTAAAGTAATCAAAAATTTTCAAGATAAATTGTGGCCTAAATTTCAGAACTTTTATGCCGGCTTCTTGACGTGGTGCTTAAAAGGTTGGCGACCCGTATTCATTTTATTAGGAACTATATTACTACTATTTATATCATTTGCGGTTACCGCCATCAGGCAACCAAAGGTGGTGTTTTTCCCTCAAGCAGAACCCAACTTTGTGTATGTGTATATGCGCCTTCCGGCGGGAACTGACCAAGCACATACCGACTCCTTAACAAAAGTTGTTGAAGACAGGGTATATGGAGTGTTAGGCACAAATAATCCGATTGTAGAATCTGTTATCTCCAATGTAGCAGTAGGCGCAACCGACCCCAACGAGGGCGACCGTTCGATAGCATCCAATAAAGCAAAAGTGTCGGTTTCTTTTGTCGAATTTAGCCATCGGCAAGGAAAGAGTACAAGCGAATATTTAACCAAAATACGGGAAGCGGTAAAAGGTATTGCTGGTGTGGAAATCAGTGTTGACCAAGAGGCATCTGGGCCTCCTGTGGGTAAGCCAGTCAATATCGAAATTGCTGGTGAAGATTTGACACAGTTAATTGCCACATCGAAAGGATTGAAACGTTACTTGGACTCACTTCAGATAAAAGGAGTCGAAGAATTAAAATCTGATATTGATGATAAGAAACCGGAAATTGTAATCAATATAGATAGAGAACGTGCTAATCGCGAAGGAATCAGTACCGCACAAATTGGTATGGAAATTCGCAATGCAGTGTTCGGTAAAGAGGTTTCAAAATACAAAGAAGGAAATGACGAATACCCAATTCAGTTGCGTTTTTTGCCATCGCAACGTTCCAATATTAATGAGTTGTTAAACCTGAAAATATCTTATCGAGATATGGTGATGATGGGGCAGATTCGGCAAATTCCACTTTCGGCAATTGCCGATGTAAAATACGAAACCACATACGGTGGCATCAAACGTAAAAACCAAAAGCGCGTAATTACCTTGGGCTCAAATATATTGAGTAATTATAATGCAAACGAAGTAGTAGCTGCCGTGAAGGATGCCGTAGATTCCTATCCCAAACCGGATGGAATTACTTTTGATATGACGGGCGAGCAAGAACAACAAATGGAAACTATGTCGTTTCTGGGAAATGCCATGCTCATCTCATTAGGGTTAATATTATTAATTTTAGTAACGCAGTTTAATTCAATTAGCAAGCCACTTTTAATATTGACGGAAATTGTGTTTAGCATCATTGGTGTACTGTTAGGCTTCTCAATTTTTAATATCAGTATTTCTATAGTAATGACCGGAATTGGCGTAGTCGCGTTGGCAGGTATAGTAGTACGGAACGGAATACTCTTGGTAGAATTTACCGATATACTTTTGGAGCGAGGTTATAAGTTGCAGGATGCCATTGTTGAAGCTGGACGCACCCGTATGACACCCGTTATCCTTACCGCATCGGCAACGATTATGGGGTTAGTACCCTTGGCAATCGGGTTAAATATTGATTTCGTAGAATTGTTCACTAACTTCGATCCAAAACTATTCTTCGGCGGAGATAGCGTAGCATTTTGGGGTCCATTAAGCTGGACGATGATATTTGGGTTGGCATTTGCCACTTTCTTAACTTTAATATTAGTGCCGATAATGTATTTGTTGAACGAAAAACTACAAATGTGGTTTTATAAAAAATTAGGGCATAGCTACTCTCCCGAAGCTGCCATGCAAGCCAAAGCAGCTAAACAAGAGAGCCAGGATACAGAAGATACAGCAATTACATTTTAATTAAAAATTCAACTGTTGTTTTGTTGGTTTGCACTTAACGAAACAGAGCTAAAAAATAACGAAACGTACACAAAGACAGGCTATCTTTTGGCACGGCATTTGCTCAAACTTAAGCAAAAAAAAATGCAAAAATATTTGCACGAACAAAAATTAGTCATATCTTTGCAATCGCTTTTAAAAACGTATTCAAATAAATCCTAATTATTACTTCTGAATACATCTTGTTTATAAGCAAAGTTGATTGTAAAATTCTTATAAAAAATAGCTAGCCAGCGTAGCTCAGTTGGTAGAGCAGCTGATTTGTAATCAGCTGGTCGGGGGTTCGAGTCCCTCCGCTGGCTCTTTTTTTAGGGTGCGTGCACCCGAATGGGGGTGCGCCGGAGTAGGAGAGCCGGGCCAGACTGTAAATCTGGTGTCTATGACTGAATGGGTTCGAATCCAATCACCCCCACGAAAGCAGATAGTTACAATGCAACAAGTAAAGATATGGGCTATATATTTTACTTGCTTTTGTTGTATCTATGCTACAGTAATTTGACAGGCGGATGTAGCTCAGTTGGTAGAGCGTCAGCCTTCCAAGCTGAATGTCGCGAGTTCGAATCTCGTCGTCCGCTCAAACAAGAAGTGCTCAAGATTTCGGAAAAAGAGAAGTTATACGCTGAAACACTTGGCGCATTTTTACGTATGCCAATGTAGCTCAGGGGTAG
>JAGOHC010000228.1 GCA_017996375.1 Saprospiraceae bacterium
GCAATGCACATCGCTGCATATAATATTTTACTTAAAACAACAATTCCGGGTATCGAAAAACAGCGCGATACGCTGCAAGCAAAATCATCCGCTTTTATGGATGTTGTAAAAATAGGACGCACCCATTTTATGGATGCTACACCCGTGACGTTAGGTCAAGAATTGTCGGGGTATGTTCAACAACTAAACAATGCCCTCCGGACAATCAAAAATACGCTGCCGCGCGTAGCAGAATTAGCATTAGGTGGCACCGCCGTGGGTACAGGTTTAAATGCTCCAGTCGGCTATGCACGAATCGTTGCTGAAAAAATTGCTCACCTAACGGGACACCCGCACGTAAGTGCGCTTAATAAATTTGAAGCCTTAGCTACCCACGATGCCCTGGTGGAAGCGCATGGTGCTCTCAAAACTACTGCTGTTGCATTAATGAAAATTGCCAACGATATTAGGATGCTTTCTTCCGGTCCACGTAGTGGTATTGGCGAAATTTCTATTCCTGAAAATGAACCTGGCTCATCAATAATGCCCGGAAAGGTAAACCCTACTCAATCGGAGGCAATGACGATGGTTTGTGCACAAGTGATGGGGAATGACGTTGCAGTCAGCATCGGCGGCAGCAATGGTCACTTTGAATTGAATGTTTTTAAACCATTAATTATTACTAATTTCTTGCAATCTGCACGATTAATTGGTGAAGCGTGTGTCAGTTTTAATGATAACTGTGCAATAGGTATCGAACCGAATTATGCTCGTATCAAAGAACAGTTGGATAAATCGCTGATGTTAGTAACTGCACTAAATACAAAAATTGGGTACGATAATGCTGCAGCCATCGCCAAAAAAGCACACAAAGAAGGTACAACATTATTAGAGGCCGCTTTAGCCTTAAATTTATTAACGCAAGAGCAGTTCGCTCAATGGGTTCGCCCAGAAAACATGATTCACGAAGGGTTTGAATAAACACAATGACTGAAATTTTTGGTAACAACATCTTTGAAAAATTCACACGAGTCAAAGCCTTTGTTTTTGATGTCGATGGCGTGATGACAGACAGCTCGCTCTTCGTAAACGAAGACGGTTCACTCACTAAATTGATGAACGTAAAAGATGGTTTCGCTATAAAAAAAGCGATTGCCGAAGGGTACAATATATGTATCATCACAGGAGGCAAATCTATTGGCACAGCCAAACGGTTTCATAACTTAGGCGTAAATCATGTGTTTATTGCTGCCGAAGAAAAAATACCCTACTTCGAAGATTTTTTGGCTGAAACGGGTTTGAAAAAAACCGAAATACTTTACATGGGTGATGATTTACCTGATTATCAAATTATGAAAATAGTTGGCGTGCCCACCTGCCCACACGATGCAGTGCCAGAAATTATTGCAATATCAGATTATGTTTCGCCGTTTAGCGGAGGTAAGGGTTGTGTACGCGACGTAATCGAAAAAGTATTAAAAATTCAAGGCAAATGGACATATTAAGTGGTCTATTTCGACTGATTCGTCCGGCTAATGTTGGCATCGGCATCCTTACACTTTTAATTTTATTTTTTAAGGTTCTCGCACCGCACATTTCACCACCAGTTGATAGTTATTATATTTTAATCCTTTACATTGTATTAATGTGTAGTATTATTAGTGCAGGAAACATTATTAACGATTATTTCGATATAGAAATTGATAAAATAAATAAACCTCAAAAAGTAATTGTTGGCAATTTTATTTCGGCTAAACAATGTATTTATGCGTATAATACTTTTTTGATAATCGGTTTATTATGCACTTTGCTATTGTACCGAATAACTTATGATGAGGGTATTATAAAATTCTATATTGCTGTTAATTTCTTGTTGTTTACTTATTCAAAAATTGCTAAAAAAATGTTACTAATTGGCAATATTTTCATAGCATTTATCACTGCTTGGAGCATTATGGAGCTCTTCTTTTTACAAACTAATTTTATAACCGTCAGTGATACATTCAAATCAAAATTATACATTTTTTTAGGTTATTCTGGCTTCTCATTTCTTACTATGTTAAGTCGAGAAATTGTAAAAGATAGTGAAGACATTGAAGGTGATCGCACATATAATGCATCCACGCTTCCCATTATATTTGGTTATAAATCAAGCAATTACATTGTAACTTTTATTCTAATTTCACTTCTTGCAGCACAATATTATTTTTATACTAACATCCCTACACTATTCTTTTTGAACAACTGGATGCAGTTGTTTATAATCCTTCCAACGTTTTTCATTATATATAAATTACACCGCGCACACGCGAAAGCCCATTACACACAAATTAGCATTTTACTAAAAATATTAATGCTGCTTGGGCTGCTAACACTTTTGTTAATGTGACAATTTTGACGTCACAGTTCTGAGAATACGTACTTAAAACTCTCCATCATGTAAAAGTATATTGCGTTCAAATTTGTGAACCAATAAAAATTTTTACATCATGAATCTTAGCTTAATCAAGACCTGGGTGATTGTTATTGCTACATCGTGCATAACTACTGTCGTCCAAGCTCAAAATGAAGCGGACTTAAACAAGAAAGTACAGCAAATAAAAACATATTTAAGCAACATAAAAGCTAAACAAAATGAAAATCAGTTATTTGTTGAAATTACTTTCGATAAACTCCTTGAT
>JAGOHC010000074.1 GCA_017996375.1 Saprospiraceae bacterium
GTCTTGTATTTAGGTATTCAGCCACAATTTATTTTCGATATCACCAAAGATAGCGTTACTAATTTATTAAATATTATAGCATTAAAGTAGAAGGATTAAAGCTTAAAATATAAAAAGATGAATGCAATTATCATAATATTCATAGGTGGTGTTTTGGCGCTTTATTTTGGCTTATTCAACAGCCGAAACTTAGTGCAACCTACTGTATTACTCACTCTGGTTCTTGCATTGGCAGCTAATATATTGCAATGGGGCAACCCACCTTCAGCGTTAGAAGCTGTGAGTTCAAATATGTTTTTGATTGATAATTTCGCTTTGGGCTTCAGTTCATTATGTATTGGTGCAACGTTATTGATTGCACTTTTGGGCAACTTTGCATTTAAAGAACAAATTGACTCCATTGCCGAATATTATGCACTAATGTTATTTAGCCTATGCGGGGCAATTTGTATGTGTGCTTACACCAACTTAATTATGCTATTTTTAGGCATAGAAATCTTGTCTATACCAATTTATGTATTAGCTGGCAGCAAGCGAGAAAGTTTAGCCTCAAACGAAGCTGCCTTAAAATACTTCATAACCGGCGCATTTGCCTCTGCCATTTTACTATTTGGAACTGCATTAATTTATGGTGCAACAGGAACATTTGACATTACCAAAATTGTAAGTAGTGAATCAAAAAACGCATCACTTTTCTTTCCCGGATTGTTGATGATTCTTTCTGGATTATGTTTTAAAATTAGTGCCGCACCTTTCCATTTTTGGAGCCCCGATGTATATCAAGGTAGTCCTTCATTAATTACAACATTCATGGCTACTGTAGTGAAAACTTCCGCCTTTGCGGCTTTTTATAAATTATTCAGTTACGCTTTTGTTGCGGTTTATAACGACTGGGCATTTATACTTTCAATTATTGCGGCATTTACTATGATTATTGGCAATGTAACTGCATTATTTCAAGTTGATTTTAAACGCATGATGGCATACTCAAGTATCTCTCATGCAGGATATTTATTGCTTGCAATTTTGGGGATGCAATCGGTATCATCTGGTACAGGTTTGTTGTATTTGTCAGCCTATTCCTTAGCGACAATTGGTGCATTCAGTATTTTTATATTCCTTTCGAATGAACAAGGTGGCAGCGAATCTCTCAGTATATTTACAGGATTAAAAGACCGACACCCAATCATGGCTGCAGTTATGGCAATTTGTTTGTTATCTTTAGCGGGCATACCACCAACAGCTGGTTTTTTTGGGAAATATTTTTTGTTCGTTCAAGCATTTTCTGATTATAAATGGTTGATTATCATAGCAATAATCACTTCTGCTATCAGTTTATACTATTATTTCAAGATAATTATTTTCATGTATTTTCATGAAGATAAGGAAACATTACCAACTCAAATTCCGACATTTGGCTACCAATTAGTGATGGGAATTTGTGCTTTACTTGTATTGCTAATTTGCATTTTTCCAGATAGAATTATTGGATTACTTTAAACCGTGTCATGTTTATACATTGTGTTGAGCCGTTTGGTGATTTTGAAAAACACACCATTCAAACATCAAACCAACAGACTGGATTCTCGGTTGTTCCTGCTTACGGGAATTGTGTATTAGGTGTTTGGATAAATGGCGTTCAGCTCTTAGATGGCTATACTACACCTGCAGAATTGACGCAAATGTCTTTTTCTAAAAATGTCTGGCTGTTCCCATTTCCTAATCGTTTAGCCGGTGGTTACTATCAATATGAAGGCAATAACTATCAGTTTCCAATAAATGATAAAAGCGGCCCTAACAGTATTCATGGTATTGGTCGAAAAGTAAAACATCAATTACTAAATGTTAATTTATCTAACGAGCAAGGCACAATTAGTACTTTATATCAATATAATGATGAGCATGAGTATTACCCCTTTTCATTCGATTTATTTCTACATTTAACTATGAATCCTGCTGGATTTGATGTAGCTGTAATTGTGGAAAATAAATCACCAATCGTCATGCCTTTCGGTTTTGGTTGGCATCCATATTTTAAGTTTTCTTCACCACTCGAAAAAGTCAAAATACAACTGCCCATTTGCAAAGAAGTATTAGTGGATAATAACATGATACCTACCGGAGAAAAAGTTGAATATGAAAAATTTTCTTCATTAAAAGATATAGAAGATACACACTGGGATACTTGTTTCGTGTTATGCAATTTAGAAAATAAAAATACACTTCCACTACTAAGTGAAACAGGTTTATTATCCTACTATCAAAATGAAAGTTGCCCTTATTTTCAGTTATTCACACCACAACATCGGCAATCTATAGCCATTGAACCAATGAGTTGTAACATCAATGCTTTTAACAATGGTGAAGGGTAGATACAACTTCAACCAAATCAAAATTGGCAAGCAAAATTCGGTTTCAATTGGAAATCTTCTTATTAAATTAATACAGACAAAACCGCTTCTATCAATGCCATTTCAGAAGGCTCCTTGGCAACGGTAATATTATTAAAATATTTATACTTCAAAATTTCGGCTTGTGTTGTTTCACCAATTGCCACTATTTTTTGGTGTGCCCAAAATTGATATTTCAAACAATATGCTTGAACATTCATTGGGCTGGTGAATACCAAAATATCAAATGATTGAGCGGGCAGATAAAAATTATCTGCTATTGCATTTTTATATAAAATGAGCGGTATAATTTCAACAGTTGATGGCAACAACTTTTCTATTGATTGTTTAGAGTTTTCTGCTCTCGGAAATAAAACTCTACCAGTACATATTTTGGCAAATTGAGCTGCTACTTCCTCTGGCTTGCCTTTACCTACGAAAGCTGGAACGAAACCATATTCAATAATTCTGCTCGCAGTAGCTTGTCCCAATGCACCTATTTTTTGTGTGACAACAAGTGACGATTGGGCGGCATGGTCGAAAAAAAATTGTACTGCATTTTTACTATAAAAGAAAATCCAATCACAATTAGAAATCATCGGAAAAGAAATCGGGGTCAGTTGTATAAGACTACGACCTGTTATAAAAACATTGTCTGGAAGTAGTGAATAAAAATTACTCCCTGCCGAAAGGTTTCTTGAAATAAATACATTTTTTGTGCGATACATTACACTGTTTCTAAAAGTGCCTGATGTTCAAAATTGCGAAAATCTACCTTGCTTACACCAGAAACACCTTGCTCTTGCATAAAAACACCATAAATAACATCTACAGCTGCCATTGTTTGTTTATTATGCGTAACAATAATGAATTGTGAATCGGAGGAGAAATTACGTATAATATTGTTAAATTTTTCAATATTTATATCGTCTAAAGGTGCATCCACTTCATCAAAAATACAAAAGGGTGCAGGTTTTAATAAATATAATGCGAAAAGAAGTGCAGTAGCTGTAAGCGTTTTCTCGCCACCCGAAAGTTGATTAACCGTTTGAGGGCGTTTACCTTTTGGTTTGGCAATTATTTGAATGTTTGACTCTAATGGTTTATCTGGATTTTCTAACAACAAATCACATTGGTCATCTTCAGTAAATAAATTGCGAAAAACATTTATGAAATTATCGCGCACAGAATTGAAGGCATTCAAAAATTGATTAGTAGCAGTTGTTTCTATTTCTTGAATAGTTTGCAACAAAGACTCTTTAGCAGCCAAAATATCATTGCGTTGTTGCGAAATGTCATCAAATCTAATTTTAATTTCGTTGTAAGCCTCGATAGCTAATGGATTGATTTCTCCATAATTATCAAGTCTGGAGCGTATTCTCTCGACACTAATTTTTAACTCTTCTTCTTTTGTTTGTTCTGCAACGTTTCTATCAGCGATTGCATTGAGTGTTAGGTTAAATTCTATCTGCAAGCGTTCTTCTAAAGACATCAATTGCATTTTAGTATCATTGGCTTTATCCTTTAAGGAGTTAATTTGCACCTGCAAATCTTGCGAAAGCCGGTTGTTTTTCCGCAACATTTCCTCTGCTTCATTTACCTGATTTCTTAATTGAAAATAACCTTGTTCCTGTGTGGTAAGTTGTGTTTCTTTATCTTTTTTCTCCAAATATTTTTCGTGCAATTGTTTTTCGATGGCAGCAAATTCTTCAACGATAAATTGCTGTTCTTCATCAAATTGGAGTATATCTTTTTTGTTTTTATCTAATGCCAAAGTCAGCTCTTGTATTTGCTTCTGGCGGAAGCCAAATTCTTGTTGAAATACATTAACTTTATTCACCTGTTTGACCACTTCAATATTAGCAGCATTGTAATTTGCAGAGGCTTCACTTAGTTGCTCTGCGAGTTGTTGAAATGCTTGATCTGAAGCCGCAACACTGTTGATTAAGTTTGTAATTTCGTTTTTCTTTTGTTGGAATACTACATTTTTAGCTTCGATTTCTAGTTCTATATTTTTTATAAGTTGTTGATTTTCAATGTTTTTATTGGTATAACTCTGAATAAAAGCTGTGATATTTTCCTTTTTCGTTGTAAACGAAACCTGCTGCTGCATTAGTTGATTATGTTGTGCAGTCAATTCATTTATCGTTGTGCGGTAGTTCAAAAATCTTAAATCATCTAATTGTTTTTGCTCAATTTTCAATTGTGTAGTTTGCTCGAATTCTTTTTCTTCTAATTGTTTAATTTCTTTTTCAAGAATTTCAAGATTCTTCTTTCTACCAATTTTTTTACCTTCAAATAGTCCGATTGCACCACCCGATAAACTCAATTTTGAACTAATAAATCTGCCTGATTTGCTGATAAGAATTAAATCGTTTTGTAGATTATTTTGATTAGCAATTTCATCAAATTCATCATCAATTATAACTACTTTTTCCAAAAGATACTGGCAAACGGAAAGGTATCTTTTCTCTACTTCAACAACTTCAATAGCAGCAATTCCTTTTGGTGATGATGCGATGGTGTTATCAAATTTTAAGTTATCGAAAGCGCTCAATACGAAAAAATTAGCCTTACCTTTTTGTGCATCACTCAACATCTGAATAGCTTGCATGGCTGCTGTTACATTTTCTACAACGTAGTAATTCAAATAAGGCTCTAAGAAGTTTTCGATGACAATTCTATATTCTTCCTTGCAATACAAAATATCAGTTAGCAGCGGTGCTTGATTTCCGACCCAAGATTTATTGTTGTTTAAAAATTTGATGGATTCCGGAAAACCTTCCAAGTTGTCCACCATGCTCTTTGTTAGTTTAAACTCATTGCGTTTCGCATCAGCTTGGCGATGCGTTTCTGCAATCAATTTACTTATCTTTTCTACTAATTGTTCTGAATGTTTAACGCTTTCTAAACGTTGAATTTCTTTTTCGTCAATTTTAGTTTTTTTGGATGTAATATGCTCAATTTGAGGAGTTAATAAATCTAAATTTTTTGTTATTTCTACTAATTCTGTATTTCTTAATTTTACTTCTTCAGTATTTTTTTTAACCTCTTGCGAGATGTGTGAAAGCTGTTGTTGTTTTATAACTATTTGTTTTTCTAATTCATTTTTTTCAGCTTCTAATATCTGCTGTCCCCGCGCCTGAGTATCTAATTCAGTCTTAAAATTACCGTGTTGTTGTTTTATATTTTGGAGTTTTTCATTGGTTTTTTCTAATTGATTTTCTAATTGCCTTTCAACTATTTTTTCATCATTCAATAGTGTTTGATAATGGTGCAACTCATCATTTAATAGATTTAAACGATGTGTAAATTGTTCAATTTCTTGAGTAGCACGCTCTTTATTTTTTATTGTGTAATTTTGCTTTTGCTGTAAAATCTGTTTTTCATTTTCCAAATTTCTAACCGATGCAACTAACTCATTCAGCAACTTTTGACTACCTGAAAGATGTTGTTCTTCATCCAAAATTTTCTTTTTATCAGCCTCGATGGCAGCCTCAGCAGCAATTATTTTGGTGTTAATTTCAAGTAGTTTATCTTCTTCTTTTTGTAGTTGTAATTTTAACTCTTGGCGAATATTTTTTAGCTTTGAATTTCTAAAATAAATCAAATCCAAGCTAAGTTCCTTATACTGTTCTTTTATCTCAAAAAACTTCTGCGTGCGTTTGGCTTGCTTCTCTAATGATTCTAAATTTTTATTGATTTCAAACAACAAATCCTCTACCCTATTCAGGTCTTCGTTGGTACTTTCTAATTTATTGAGGGTTTCTTGTTTTCTTGTTTTATACTTAGAAATTCCGGCTGCCTGTTCAAACATTTTCCGTCGATACTGTTCCTTATCGTTCAGAATATCATCGACCATACTTAACGATATGATTGCATACGAATCTGAACCAATGCCAGTATCCATAAACAGCGTAGTAATGTCTTTCAGTCGGCAAGGTACATTGTTAATGCGATATTCGCTATCGCCGCTTCGATACAAAATACGTGTAATGCGGATGGTTTGATAGTCTGTGGGCAATATATTTTTTGTGTTTTCAAACACGAGCGAAACTTGTGCCACACCTGACTCTTTACGTTTGCCTGTGCCATTAAAAATGATGCTGGACATTTTATCCAAACGTAGTTCGCGGCTTTTTTGCTCACCTAATACCCAGCGAATAGCGTCTACGATGTTAGATTTACCTGAACCATTAGGGCCAACGATACCTGTAACGTTTTCGCTAAAATTGATTATAGTTTCGTTTGCAAAGCTCTTGAAGCCTTTTATTTCTAAACTTTGTAGTTGCATGAATGGAGGAAAATTAGGAAATTACTTTCTTCTTTGCATCATTTGGTTCATCATTGGTCCCATCTTTCCGGTACTCATTTGATGCATGAAGTCTCGCATTTGATAAAACTGATTAACGAACTGATTTACTTCGTCCATCGTTTTTCCGCTGCCTTTTGCTATGCGTTTCTTTCTACTCAAATCTAATGCATCTTTGAGTGTGCGTTCGCGGGGAGTCATAGACTGCACGATACATTCTACTTTTGCAAACGATTTGTCATTCAAATCAATATTTTCAGAAATTTTTGACATTCCCGGAATCATTTTTACCAAACTGCCCAAGTCACCCATTTTTTTTAGCTGCCCAATTTGGCTAATCAAGTCGTTAAAATCAAATTGATTTTTCTTGAATTTAGCTTCTAATTTTTTGGCTTCCTCTTCATCGAATTGCTCTTGTGCGCGTTCAACAAAGCTAACAATATCGCCCATGCCCAAAATGCGCGATGCCATACGGTCGGGATAGAAAATATCTAAGGTATCTAATTTTTCACCCATACTGACAAACTTAATCGGTTTGCCTACGGTATATTTTATAGATAAAGCCGCCCCGCCGCGCGTGTCGCCATCTAACTTTGTTAAAACAACTCCATCAAAATTTATTACTTCATTGAAAGCAGCTGCTGTGTTTACGGCATCTTGCCCTGTCATGGAATCTACTACAAAAAGCGTTTCAGTTGGATTGATTCCATTTTTAATGTTTTTGATTTCGTTCATCATTTGTTCGTCTACAGCCAAACGACCTGCAGTATCAACAATGACAACATCAATACTATTAGCTTTTGCAAATTTGTTAGCATTTTCGGCAATCTCAACCGGATTTTTACTTTCAGTATCTTTGAAAATCGGTACTTTTATCTGGTCTGCTAAAACGGTTAATTGATCAATTGCTGCGGGACGATATACGTCACAGGCAACTAACAGGGGCTTCATTTTTCGCTTTTCCTTGAGGTATAAAGCTAACTTACCCGAAAAAGTTGTTTTGCCAGAGCCTTGTAATCCCGAAATGAGTACAATACCAGGATTACCTTTAACATTTATGCCCACCGATGAACCGCCCATTAGTTCAGTGAGTTCGTCGCTGACGATTTTCGTCATCAATTCACCGGGCTTTACAGATTTCAACACATTGGTAGAACCTAATGCTTTATCTTTTATTTTATCGGTAAATTCTTTAGCAATTTTGTAATTGACATCGGCAGCTACTAAAGCACGCCGAATTTCTTTTACAGCTTCAGCAACATTGAGGTCGGTAAGCGTTCTGTTGCCTTGTAATGTTTGGAAGGCTACTTGTAATTTATCACTTAATGATTCAAACATATTATATTTTCTTAATAGAACAGATATTGTAAATAAGCGGTTGCAAAAATACAATAATAATTATCAGAGGCAAAATATAAATGTCTGATAAAGTTTTTATTAAAATCTAAAAGCTAATGACACTTGTTTTGAATGGCAATATATGCATCTTCAATGCCCAATTCACCTGCTTTGCTTAAATCTGAACATCCAAGGTTATCTTGTTTTGTTGAAAAATAGGCATGAGCACGGTAATAATAAGCTCCGCCAAGTTTTGGATTTAACTCTATTGACTTGGATAACGATTTGATGCTTTTATTATATTCTTTCAAATTTAATTCAATCTTACCTTTTATCTGCAGCACTTCGGCATCCTTCGGATTAATTTTTTCTGCATCTTCAATATCATTCAGCGCTTTGTTGTTTTTATCAATTTTAGCGTAGCATAAAGCGCGATACATATATGCCGTAATATTTTTCTTGTCGGTTTTCAAAGCTCTTGTATAATATACAATTGCGCTTTCGTAATTTTCACGTTTGTAATCTGTTTGTGCTTTGTTTAAAATTGCATCTAAATCATCGGGAGAAATTTCTAAAATCTTATCAAAATCATTGCTTGAATTATCAAACTCACCGATGTTTGTTTTACAGATGCCTCTATTATTGATAGCAGACACATTGCTTGGATCAATTTCTAACACTTTATCATAGTCAGCTATTGCACCTCTATAATCTTTTAATTCCATTTTCGAATTGCCTCGAAATAAGTATGATTTCTCTAAATTTATTTTCATCTCTATCGATTTAGAAAAATCTGCAACGGCTTTGATAAATTCCTTATTTTGATAGAACGCCATTGCTCTGCCATGATACGCATTTCCGTAATTGCTATTGATTATCAATGCCTGCGTATAGTCTGCAATGGCACCTGTTATATCTCCGTTTTTAGTTTTAATATTTCCTCTGTTAAAATAGGCTTGTGGAAAGTCCGATTTATAAATTAGCGCTGCATTATACTCACTCAAGGCTGCTTCCGTATTGTTGCTTTGCTCCAATAAATTTCCAACCAAAAAATGAGCTTCAGCATTGGAGTTATCCAATTCGATAGCTTTATGATAATCGGCTAAGGCAGCTTCATTTTTATTAAGTAGTTGATTAGCATATCCGCGTTTCTGATAGGCTTTAGCAAATTTATCATCTATTGCAATGGCTTTGTCATAATCTATTATTGCTTTTTCTAAGTCTTTAATATTCAATCGTGCATTGCCACAGTTGTAATAGGCTTTCGCATTTTCTTTATTCAAATTGAAATATTGCTCATAAGTTGTTACTGCTCCGTAAAAATCTCTTGCTTCATATTTGCTTATCGCAGTATTAAACAAGTTGGTCATTTCAGCGTTTGAAGTTGAATAATTTTGAGTAAATCCAATAAATGGAATAAAAATTAAGCAGATGTTTAAAGCAACTTTTGTCATTCTTTTAGTTTTTTGATTATAAAATAATTTAACTTATTTCACACGTTTGGAAATAGAATTCGTTTAACTTCAAAATCACAATTATATAAAGCGCAGTATTTGGTAGGCATGTACTTATAGACTACAACACAAGATATGCTTATGTATTTTATTTTCTAACATTTTATTATTATTTTTATTTAAATTGTTTAATTACTTCGCTTATCTATTACATTTGTAGATGAATGGTTCAAAAAATGTACATATAAATCATCAATTTTCTGAAAGTACTGACCCAACTGCGGTCACAAGAAAATCAGACCACATCGAATTAGCATTTCGCTCACAAACAGATGATAATGATAAACGCTTTTTTTATGAGCCGCTTTTTGCTGCTCATCCTAATAATCAAGACACTTGGCAAGTCGCATTCAATAACAAAATTTTAAAATTTCCGATTTGGATATCGAGTATGACAGGCGGCACGGCATTAGCAAAAACTATCAATTATAATTTAGCCTCTGCCTGCAACGAGTTTGGTTTAGGAATGGGCTTGGGCTCTTGTCGGCAATTGCTTACTGACCAAACTTATTTTCAAGATTTTAATGTTCGCCCGATTATGGGAGACGACTTACCACTCTTTGCAAATTTAGGCATAGCACAGTTGGAGCAATTAATTTTTCAAAAGCAATTGGATAAAATAATTCGGCTTGTTGAAAGTTTACAAGCTGACGGATTAATAATTCATGTGAACCCTCTGCAAGAATGGTTGCAACCAGAAGGTGATAGGTTTCAACATCCGCCGATACAAACTATTGAAACTATTCTCAACTATTTTCCGCAGTTAAAAATTATTGTCAAAGAAGTTGGGCAAGGTATGGGGTATCATAGTTTACGTCACCTGCTGCAACTGCCCTTAGCGGCTATAGAATTTGCTGCTTTCGGCGGAACAAATTTCGCAAAGTTAGAACTGCTACGCAGTCATACGAATGAAACACAATCATTCTCCGCATTTGCAAATGTTGGGCATAATGCAACAGAAATGGTCGAAATGGTCAATAACATTGTAGATGAGTTAGGCGATAAAATTACTTGCAAACATGTAATTATTTCGGGCGGTATAAAAAATTGCTTAGATGGTTTTTATTTGATAAATCGCTCAAAAATAAATGCAATTTACGGACAAGCATCTGGTTTTTTAAAATATGCACAAGGCGATTATGAACTACTAAAACAATATATTTCAAACGAAACTTCGGGCTTATTGTTAGCTAAAGCATTCCTAAAAATTTGATAATATCAACTATATTATATGGGTAAATCTATTAGTGGATTTTCAAAATTATCTAAAAGTGGTAAACTGCGGTGGTTGGTAGAAAACTTTTTTAAAGACCCCGAACACGCAATGCGGGAATTAATGAGCTATTGGTTACAAAATGAAGACCAACAAAAAGTTATTGACGGCTTCAGCGAAAACACAATCAGCAATTATTACTTGCCATACGGTATTGCACCCAACTTTGTAATAAATGGTAAGATGTATGCTGTGCCGATGGTTACAGAAGAAAGTAGTGTAGTAGCGGCAGCATCCAGTGCAGCAAAATTTTGGGCAAATCGCGGTGGGTTTCATGCGATAGTTATTGGGCAAAAAAAAGTTGGGCAAATCCATTTTACATGGAAAGGAGATTTTAACAAATTAACGTCCGTTTTTGAAGAATTAAAAATTAAGTTTTTGGTTGAAACCCAATTCCTTACCGCAAATATGAACAAAAGAGGCGGCGGAATTTTAGACTTTGAATTGCTAAATTTTACACAACTTGAACCTAACTACTATCAAGTAAAAATTAATTTTGAAACTTGCGATTCGATGGGTGCAAACTTCATCAATTCTGTACTTGAAGAATGTGCAAAAGTGCTTAAACATTTCATTGCAGAACACCCAATATTTAATAACAATGAGCGGAATATTTCCATTATCATGTCCATATTATCCAACTTCACTCCAGAGTGCTTAGTACGCACATGGGTAGAGTGTCCTGTAGATGCGTTGGGTAATTTTGGTGAAAATATGGATGCTACAGCTTTCGCCGAAAAATTCAGTACCGCAATTCGCATTGCAGAAATAGACCCTTATCGAGCAACTACTCATAATAAAGGCATTTTCAATGGAATTGATGCAGTTGTTATCGCAACCGCCAACGATTTTAGAGCCATCGAAGCTTGTGGTCATGCATACGCTGCACGAAACGGGCAATATAGCAGTTTGAGCCATTGTTCTATCATCAATAATACATTTAAATTTTGGATGGATATTCCTTTAGCCGTTGGTACTGTGGGCGGACTTACGACCCTCCACCCTATTGCCAAACGTTCGCTCGAACTTTTGGGCAACCCTAATGCAAAAGAATTGATGTTGATAATAGCAACAACAGGCTTAGCACAGAATTTTGCAGCTGTGCGCTCTTTAGTAACCATCGGTATTCAAAAAGGTCACATGAAAATGCACCTGCATAATATCCTTAAC
>JAGOHC010000229.1 GCA_017996375.1 Saprospiraceae bacterium
TCAGTACCTTAAATTTAGATAACACTGGCGGGCACTTTGCACATATTGGCGTGGCACTGTTCGGATGTTTTTTTGTATATCGCTTACGCGAAGGACAAGATTTATCGCAACCATTCAATCGGTTTTACGGATTTCTGTTTGATATATATAAAAAAATAATGCGGTCCATAAAACAGGAAGACCCAGTAGAAAATGCCAGAACGCAAGCTTCGCGCAGCAATAGCAGAAGTCGCGCACGCCACGTCAACGATGATGATAGCGAGTATTATCAAGATAAATTAGATAAAATTTTGGACAAAATAAAACAGCAAGGTTACGACAAACTCACCACCGAAGAAAAACAGTTTTTGTTCAAGGCAAGTAATCACGAATAACCTTTCATTAAAAACGCAGATGCCGTACTGTTAATGAGTTATTCATTAATTGTTTTAGCGAATCAATCCCAATCTTAAGATGTAAATCAACAAAATTTGAAGTGACCGACCTGTCGCTATGCTCCGTTTTTACACCCTCTGGCACCATCGGCATATCTGATACTAAGAGCAATGCACCCAACGGAATTTGATTTTTGAAGGCGGCAACAAACAGCGTAGCAGTCTCCATATCAATCGCCATACACCGTAGTTCGCGTAAGTAATCCTTGAAGTCCTCTTTATGTTCCCATACGCGGCGGTTAGTTGTATAAACCGTACCCGTCCAATAGTCTTGGTCATAATCGCGAATAGTAGTAGAGATGGCTTTCTGGAGTGCGAAGGCGGGTAGTGCGGGCACTTCGGGCGGAAGGTAATCATTAGAAGTACCTTCGCCACGCACCGCAGCGATGGGCAAAATTAGGTCGCCAACTTTATTTTTGTTTGTTTTAAGGCCACCACATTTACCTAAAAAAATCGCTGCTTTCGGCATGATGGCCGTTAGCAAGTCAATGACGGTTGCGGCATTAGGGCTGCCCATTCCGAAATTGATGATCGTGATGTCATTAGCGGTAGCGCACAGCATGGCTTTACCTTCGCCACGCACTTTTACATTATGCCATTCGGCAAACATAGTTACGTAGTTGCTGAAATTAACGAGGATGATGTATTCGCCAAATTCTTCCAGCTGCATACCGGTATAGCGCGGCAGCCAGTTTTCGACAATATCTTGCTTGGTTTTCATATTATACTGTTTGTATTTTATAGGTTTAATTAAACTTAGAAAGGGGGGAGGCGCAATGTAAAGAAAAAAGCCCTTTCTTGCAAGAAGAAAGAGCCTTATTTTGTGTTTAATTTACTGGTGGTACCTCGCGGAATCGAACCGCGGACACATGGATTTTCAGTCCATTGCTCTACCAACTGAGCTAAGGCACCAAAAAGCTGCACTAAAAGCGAGTGCAAATATATAGCTATTTTTTCAGTATGCAAATGATTTTTTGAATTTAATTTTTATTTGCATAAAGTGAAATTATTAAATTGTACCACTTGGAAACCCCGCTCCCGTCCCATAACTTCGTAAATTTACTAAACCACCACCAACCAAAAGCGGTTAATGAAAAAAACACAATTAATAAACAACCTAGCGTCTGTTTTTCATGCGCTCTTGCGAAGATTGTACAAAAATAGGCAACCTAAGCAATATCATTTGCAGCAATTTTCGCAGTTTTTTGATATTGTTACGATGTTCTTGGGCGCAACGGTACAGGTACGCTCGCATGATAATCGCGTTGGATGCGTTGTGCATAATTATCTAAAAGTGCTAAGATACGCTCCGTAGAATTTGACTTTACAATAAACCCGATGTGGTTATCTAGATGTAATCGCCACACAATTTCTGTTTCCGTGAACTCTGTCGTGTTCGGATGCTTTTCGCGTGCTAACGAAATGATGATGCCCGCATAATCTTTTTTTGCTTTTGGCACAGCGTATTGCTTTCCATTTGCTACAGCCGCCTCCAATTTTGCCCACTCATACCACAGGTTAATGCCTGAAGCCATTTCTATCATATCGGATAGGTTTGCGCCACCTACTCGGGAGGCAGTTTCTAAAAAATAGATTTTTCCGTCTTCATGACATTTAATAAATTCGGTATGTGAGGCACTATATTGCATACCGAAAGCGTTCATAACATCCGCATTTATTTTAATAAAATCTTTTTCTTCTTTAGTATTGTGTGGAATGGTATAAGAGCGGAATATTCCGCCTCCGTGTGCTACTTCCATAGGTGTATTGACATATTTTGAAACGCATACAAACACCTGTTTACCACCAAAGGTAAGGGCATCTACGTGATAGACATCTCCTGGCTTGAATTGTTCTACTAAGTAGTTGTGCCGTTGTCCGCCTAATTGGTGAATGACCTCCCACAATTGGTCGCCGGAATGTATCTTACGAATACCTGTTGCGGATGCTTCGCCGCGTGGCTTTATTACCCAAGGAGCAGGTACGGTTTTAATGAAATGATTGACTTGTTCGTCGTTAAAAAGGGAGCTGAAGGCAGGTACAGGCACACCCTCTTCTTGCGCTTTCATACGCATTGCCAACTTATCGCGGAAGTAACGAGCGGTGGTTTGCCCCATACCCGGGGAGCGGAATGTTTCGCGCAGGAGTGCCGCTTTTTCTACATCAAAATCATCGAGTGCAACGATGCGGTCAATACGTTTGTTGCGCATGGTGTAGGCT
>JAGOHC010000230.1 GCA_017996375.1 Saprospiraceae bacterium
CGCGGATATAATGTAAAAAATCATCCGTAATTTTTGCTATCGGAATATCGTGAATATCCAACTCGTCGCGTTCGATGAAGAACAACAGCAAATCGAAAGGTCCTTCAAACTGTGGCAGCTTGATGGTGTAAGAAGTTGGCAAAAATTGTGTTACTGCCATAATTTTTTGGTTATTTTATAACGCGAACTTTCATGCGAACATCCTTGCGAGGGCGGTCGCCGGGAGCTGTTTCTACTTCCGCAATTTTATCAATCACATCTATCCCGTCAATCACTCGCCCAAACACCGTATAGTCTCTGTCTAAGAAAGGAATGCCGCCGACTTTTTTGTACTGCTCGCGCAAATATTTCGGATAGCGAAACCCTTTTTGCGCTTCAACTTGGTCTAAGTTATCGTCCGTGAGTGGTCTTCCTTGTGCAATATAAAACTGCGAACCAGAAGAGCGTTTTTGCGGATTGGCACTATCGCCGGTGCGTGCTGCCGCCAATGCTCCCTTGAGATGTACCAGCGTATCTACAAACTCCGCCGGAATGGTGTAGTTGGGTCCGCCCATGCCGAGCATTTCGCCGGGTTGTGCGTTTTTAGAATTAGGGTCGCCTCCTTGTATCATAAACCCATTAATGACGCGATGAAACATGAGGCTATCAAAATAACCTTGTTCGGCTAACTTGATGAAGTTGTCGCGGTGCTGTGGAGTAGCATCGTACAACTGAACGGTCATATTTCCCAAATCAGTTTCGATGAGTATCAAACAGGATAACGGAGCATCAATCGTAATTTTATGTGAAGTAGTTGTCATCTTATTTCCTTTTTTAGCTTTCAGCGTAACGATATAGCTGCCCGAATGATAATAGCAATGCGTAGGGTTGGCATCTGTGGCGGTGGTGCCGTCGCCAAAATTCCACTCATAAGCATCGGCTTTTTCGGAGGTATTTGTAAATGAAATGGTTGCTGGTGCAATATGTGTTTTTGCTTCTGCCGTATTGAATTTTGCTATGGGGCGGGCACATGATGCCATCAACAATACGATACAGATGCTCAGGCAATAAAGAAATTTCATGTTTGTCATTATCAATAACGTTTATCGTGTTTTCCTAAAACGGCACAAAGGTAATGCTTTTTTGTAAATGTGTTCAATGCTTTAATTCCTGCCATTTTACTTTTCATTTGTCTGCAGATTACTTGGTTTGCACAGGTATATGTTTTTAATCTACTTATTTACTCTTCCGTATTTTTCATTTTCATTAATAGGGCATATGCACCTTGTGTTACAATCGCTTGGTCTTTTCTGATGTCAATATTTTTGATTTCGGTATAATTACCCTGTGTTGTACCTGTTTCAATTTCTTGCATTCTAAACTTGTTTTTACCTAAATCAACAAACACGTAGTTCTTACCTTCGAAACTTACAACTGCATCATCGGGCAACGTATTGGCATTGCTTCTGCTTGTTGCTATTTCAGCATTCATATACATACCCGGCAATAATATTTTGTCGTAAGTTTTAAAATGGCAATGCACATCTGCTGTGCCATCCGTAGATATGTTTTTATTTATCAAAATAATTTTGCCGTCATACTTTTGATTAGGATTTGCGTTGGTGTACGCTATTACTTTTTTGCCAATAGCTAAACTATTAACATCCTTTTCATATACTTTAACATTTAGATGAATATCGGTAGGATCTACCAATTCAAACATCACTTCACTTGGGTTTATATATTTACCAATATTGGCATTTACTTTGGTAACAAAACCATTAATTGGTGAAAAAATAGGGATACTCTCTGTAATATTTGATGCGCTTACGTTGTTAGAATTGATATTTGCCAACTGCAATTTTTCTTTTAGTGAAGCCAATAATATTTGATTAGCCCTTAACTCTGCTTCTGCTTGTTGGGTAATTTTATCGCTACTAGCTTGGCTCAGGTTGAGCTCTTGTTGCCGATTGTATTCCAATTCTGCAAAATGCAATTTTGATTTTGTAGTTAAATAATCTTGTTGTAGCTGTATGTACTGTTGGTCTTTTATAGTTGCAATAACATCTCCTTTAGTAACGTGCATACCGGGTAATAGTTTGGTATGTTTTAGATACCCGCCCATGGGTACACTAATAGAAACCAGATTTTGTGGAGGCACATCTATTTTGCCATTTACTTTTAGCAAAGAAACTATTTCATTATTTTGCAAAGTTGCCGTTACAATACCTGCATTTTTCACTTGTGCATCGGTGAGTATTACTTCATTACTTTCGCCTGTTGTGGTGATGTTTTTTTGTTCTTCATTATTTGTATTACAAGCGAAGAGTAATATGAGGGTGCTGAAAATTAATATTATTCTATTCATTATTTTTAATTTTGAATTGTTATAAAATTTAATTGAATCATGGCGTTATTTAGTGCTTGCCTTGCATCAACGTAATTGTTATCAATACTAATGGCTTGATGAATAAGCATCACATAATCTAAATAATTGATTTCACCCTTGCTAAATTGTTGGTTGGCAGTTTGCTTTATTACGGCTGCATTTTGCAATGTGGTAGCTTTATAAGTATTTAGTAGTGCTAAGTTTGATTGATATAGCGATTGCCACTTATTTAGCTCTGTTTTATATTTATCCTCCGCCATACTTGCATTGCTTTCGGCTATT
>JAGOHC010000231.1 GCA_017996375.1 Saprospiraceae bacterium
CTCTATAAGAGAAGAATTTGCACAAGCGAGGACGCTTATGCCACCTTTAATGTGTCTGCACCATCTTGGTGCAGAATTTCTGCAAGCGGAGATGGAATTTCTGCAAGCGGAGATGGAATTTCTACAAGCGAGGACGGAATTTCCACAAGCGAGGACGCTTATGCCACTTATGTAGAGACACAAAATCTTGTGTCTCTACAGAATGCAAATGGGTTTGTTGATTTTCTATATTCTCTTTTAATATGTTCTATTCTCTCACCTTTCCGTAATTTTATTTTTTCTATTTTTCGGCTTTAATGAAATATCAGAATATTCGGGAAGAAGAACTAAAAAATAAAATTGCACAGGATTACTTCTGGCATTATGATTGTTCAAAAATTATAGGTAACGTTGACTTCTGCGTTTCGATGTTCCAAAGTAAGAAGGAACTTTTCGAGCAGGAATCGCTGCTCTGGGCTGAAGCAAAAGCGGGAAAATCCGATATTTACAAATCAATTACTCAATTGATACTTACTATCGGAAAAGCACGCACATTTGATAAAGTGCTGCCACCCGCTATGCTTGGCGCCTTCGATGCCGAGAAAATTGCTTTTATTCCTTATAATGATATTCACAGTATCTTTTATATTAACGATTTTAACTGGAATGTTACACCTTCAAATTATGATACAAAAGAATTTTCGTTGATATTAGACAAAGTCACCCAAATCATTACAACCAACTCTTTGCTCTTCTACTTTGAAAAAGATGATAAAGAACTTAATAAATTTATCAAAGATAATTTTGTCACCGGCAAATTCGGACTAACAAAAATCAGAATCGATAAAAACAATTTTATGGTTATCTATAATAAGTGGCTGCAAACCGTTAAACCAACTATTGCTGTGAATTGGGAGATTGCCAAGAAAAATGGTGTTATCGATGGCGATTTCTATCTCGCTGACTTGCTTTCGTACGAGAATGAAACACTAAAAGAAAAACTTTTTGTTCTGCTGAAAAAAGACCATTACGAATTGGATAGGAAAATTGATGAATCGGGTATGTTCAGCTCGAAATCGACTACTTTTAATGATGGACAGAAAGCACATACTCAATTTTGGAATAAATATGAACGCCCGCCAAAAGAAGAATATTGGGATTATATTGTGGAACGCCGCGATTTGCTTGTGCCACAGGATATTCGCGAACGAAGAGGAAGCTTTTTTACACCGCAGAAATGGGTGGAACTATCGCAAAAATACCTTACCGACGTGCTGGGCGAAAACTGGCAGGACGAATATTATGTGTGGGATTGCGCGGCAGGCACAGGCAACTTGCTTGCGGGACTTACCAACAAATACAACATTTGGGCTTCTACTCTCGATCAACAGGACGTGGAAGTGATGCATGACCGTATCAACAATGGCGCCAACCTGCTTCACGACCACGTTTTTCAGTTCGATTTTTTAAATGATGATTTTTCAAAACTGCCGCTTCCTTTGCAAAACATTATAAACAATCCCGAAAAACGCAAAAAATTAGTGATTTATATTAATCCGCCGTATGCGGAAGCAACTACTGCAAGAACAGTCACGGGCACAGGTGCCAATAAGCCAGGTGTTGCAATAAATTATACTGCAAATGAATTTTATAAATCTAAAATTGGCAATGCTTCGAATGAAATATTTGCATTATTTATGGCAAGAATTTATGATAAATTACCATATTCAATCCACGCTCAATTTTCTACATTAAAATTTATTCAGGGAACGAATTTTATTAAGTTTAAAGAATTCTTTCTTGCTAAAAATTTAAGTAGTTTTGTTGTACCTTCATATACATTTGATAATGTTAAGGGCAGTTTTCCAGTAGGTTTTACAATTTGGGATTTTAAAATAAAAGAAAAAATAAAGCAAATCGAATGCGATGTTTATAATGAAGACGGTATTTATAAGGGAAAAAAAGTATTTTATGGTGATTTACCACCAAGTATAAATAATTGGATAAAATTATTTGATCATAAAAATGTAAAAGGTATCGGTTTTATGGGCAATCCTTCACCTGATTTTCAACACAATAATCAATTGTATATTTATAATTCGAAGGGTATTGAACATTTTAATTTTTGGAATTTTACAAGTAAAAATATCATAATAGGTAGCATTTACTTTACAGTTAGAAATATTATTGAAGCCACCTGGCTCAACGACCGTGACCAATTTTTATATCCCAACGACGGTTGGAAAAGCGATACTGAATTTCAAAACGACTGCCTGGCATTCACACTTTTCCATTCCCAAAATAGAATTACTTCAAAAGAGGGCGTAAATCATTGGATACCCTTCACAGAACAAGAAATAAATGCAAGAGAAAAGTTCGAGAGCAATTTTATGACAGATTTTATAAGTGGAAAACACAAAATAGAAATGTCTTCTGATTTAATAAATGAACAAGATGCGAGAACAACACCATTGATATTTTCAAAAGAAGCGTCAGATGTATTCGATGCAGGCAGGGAGCTTTGGAAATACTATCATAGCCAGCCAAATTGCAATGTGAATGCGTCGCTATATGATATTCGCGAATATTTTCAGGGTCGCAATAGTACAGGCAAAATGAATAATAAAAGCGATGACGCACGCTATACGGAG
>JAGOHC010000232.1 GCA_017996375.1 Saprospiraceae bacterium
ATACCAAATGTAATAATGGAATTTATTTCAAATAATTCGGATAACTTTGCAAAAAAAATCCTTTCTAAGACAGAATAATATGAATGAAATTAAAATTCCGGATACGAAGTATCCAATTTTATCAGAAATTAAAAATCGCTGGAGTGCACGGGCATTTTCTGAGCAACCCATCGCACACGATACTTTGATGCAACTGTTTGAAGCTGCTACGTGGAGTTTTAGTGCCAACAATGCTCAACCTTGGGCATATATCTATGCACATCGGGCAGATACTACGCATTTTGACAAAATTGCAGATTGCTTAGTCCCTTTTAATAAAAATTGGGCGGATAAGGCAGCTGTGCTTATATTGGCATTGGCGCAAATTACTACTGATGATGGCAGCAAGAACCCTTGGGCACTCCACGACTTGGGTGCAGCTAATATGAATATGCTAACCGAAGCTACCGCCAATAATATTGTCGGACACATCATGGCAGGTTTCGACAAAGATAAAGCACGCACGTATTTTCAACTGCCGGAGCAGTACGAGCCGGTGGCGGTTATTGCACTGGGGTATTGGGGCGATCCAAATCTATTGAATGATACTTTAAAAATGCGTGAGTTTTCTCCACGCACCCGAAAAAATATTGCCGATGTAGCCTTTAATGGTAGTTTGTAGTGTGCCGTTTTTTATACTGCAAATTTTTCTTTGCGTTGTTTTTTGAGTGCTAACATTTCATCGCGGTACTGTGCTGCTGTGATGAAGTCTAAATCCTTGGCAGCTTTTTTCATATTATTTTCGGCTTCCGCAATCATCTTCTCCAAATTCTCAAGCGAGGCGTAAGCTACTATCGGGTCGGCTGCAATGTTGCTTTCTTCCGGCTCAATGTATGCTTTCTGCGCTCCGCGAATATCCAATATAGAGCGTTGCGCCAATATTTCTTCCTTTGAGCGAAATACGGTTTTTGGTATAATGCCGTGTGCCTCATTATACGCCATCTGAATATTTCGGCGGCGGTTCGTTTCGTCAATAGTGCGTTGCATGGAGTCAGTTACATTATCAGCATAAAATATAACCAAACCGTTTGCATTGCGGGCAGCACGTCCTGCAGTTTGTGTCAAGGAGCGTTCATTACGCAAGAAGCCTTCTTTATCAGCATCTAATATTGCTACTAAGGACACCTCCGGCAAATCCAAACCTTCGCGCAGCAAATTAACCCCAATGAGTACATCGAAATCGCCCAAACGCAAATCACGCAGAATAACAACTCGTTCCATTGTATCCACATCACTATGGATGTAACGACATTTAATATTAATTTTTTCAAAATATTTTTGCAACTCCTCTGCCATACGTTTAGTAAGTGTAGTTACTAATGCGCGTTCATTTTTCTCAATTCGCTGCGAAATTTCATCCAACAAATCATCAATCTGATTAATGCTAGGGCGTACTTCAATGGGAGGGTCTAATAACCCTGTCGGGCGTATCAACTGCTCAACCACCACCCCTTCCGTCTGCTCCAATTCATAATTACTTGGTGTGGCACTTACATAAATCACTTGGTTTATCAGTGACTCAAATTCGGAAAAATTCAACGGGCGATTGTCCATTGCGGATGGCAGACGAAAGCCATAGTTGACCAAGCTCATTTTACGGGCACGGTCGCCGCCCCACATCCCACGCAGTTGCGGAAGGGTGGCATGGCTTTCATCAATAATCATCAAATAGTCTTCAGGAAAATAATCCAACAAACAGAATGGGCGTGTACCTGGCTCGCGGCGGTCAAAGAAGCGCGAGTAATTTTCAATACCCGTACAATAGCCTAATTCCTTAATCATCTCAATATCAAAATTCACGCGCTCACGAATACGCGCAGCCTCTGCATAGCGTAGTTCACGCTCAAAATATTTTTCCTGTGCATGGGCTTCATCTTGAATTTCGCGGATTATTTGATGAATCCTATCTTTAGGTGCAATATACAAATTCGCCGGAAAAATAGCTGCCTCCTCAACACTAACAATGCGCTTACCGGACTCTATTTCTAAGGTGGCGATATCTTCAATTTCATCACCAAAAAATGTGATGCGATAGCCATAATCCACATACGGCAAATTTATATCTATGGTATCGCCGCGCACGCGGAAAGTAGCTCGTTTGAAATCCGTTTCGGTACGTGCATAGAGGCTCTCCACCAAGGCGTATAAAAAGGCATTGCGCGATAAAATTTGCCCTTTACTAATACGAATAATTCCGGTTTTATAATCTTCGGGGTTTCCCATACCGTAGATGCAAGACACCGAAGCCACAACGATAAGGTCGCGCCGCCCAGACAGGATAGACGAGGTTGCCCGCAGTCGTAGTTTATCTACCTCTTCATTAATTTGCAAATCCTTTTCGATGTAAGTATCTGTTACAGAGATGTACGCTTCGGGTTGATAATAATCGTAGTACGAAACAAAATATTCTACTGCATTATCAGGAAAAAATTGTTTAAATTCACCATAAAGTTGCGCTGTGAGTGTTTTATTGTGCGTCAGTACTAACGTCGGTTTGTTGAGCTGGGCAACAGCATTTGCCATTGTGAACGTTTTACCAGAGCCGGTAACGCCTAACAGCACCTGCGCCCTTTCGCCATGCAGCAC
>JAGOHC010000075.1 GCA_017996375.1 Saprospiraceae bacterium
CGATAGTAAAGGTACAGCTGCATAATCATTCCGTACTATTTCACGATTCAGTTTGTCGTTTATTTCTAAATAGTATTCTTCAAAAATATTCAAATCGTTCAGAGGGCTTTCGCCAAAATTTCTTACGAAACGCAAAAATTCGCTTTTAGCAACTGCATCATAATTACTGAAAACCACAACACCATAATCGAAAATATAAAGATATCGGTTATTTTTTTCAAAATGATAATATAACTCAGAGTTGTTGGCGAAAATTGGTGGTTCTAAAAACTCGGTACGTATTCTTTTTATATTGAACGATTGAGCAACTTGAAAGGCTTGGATGTCGTAACGTTGAATGAGTGTTTCATTCGTCATAACGCATTTTATTATATATATGAATAATTTTTATGCAAATGTATGATAATTTTCTATAATTTGATATTTTTTAATTTCAAAGGTGAAAATAAACTTAAAATTGATAAAAATCTGTAACTTGAATGAGTGCTTTATTCAAATTTTCAACTGCTAAAGGGATGTTCCATGCCTCCTTGTTACGTTCTGTAACATAGTTGGAAACGGCGCGAATAGAAAGGAAATTTACTTTTTCGTGCAAGCATACATAAAAAAATGCAGCACCCTCCATTGTTTCTACATCGGCGTTAAATTTGTTATGCAATTTTTCGATTGCCATTACTGCCCCACTTGATTGATTTACTGTTACACCTTTTGCTTTTTTAAAATAAGTTCCAGATTCGCCTACCTCATTTATCAATTTTCCATTACAAAATGGGAAGGTGTTATTTGAATAAAAGTGTGAATCGAATGCATCAAGGAAATTGCCTTGTGCATCCGTAACACCAAAATCGCCAAACTCTTCACTTATAATGCTAATAACATCACCGATAACGAGTTGATTATGGTATGCACCGCAAATACCTGCATTGATTACAATATCGAATTTGTTTTTCTGTAAACATTTTGTCAATGCATAAGTGGTTGCCGTAATTCCAACTCCTGTTATGAGTATTGAAATACTAATATACTTTGACTGAAATGTTATCAGTTGGTTTTCGTTCGTTAGGCTTACTTTCTTATTGAGTTCTTCAAATAAAGGTGCGATTTCAAATGTTGTTGCAGCGGTAAATAGGATTTTCATCTGTTGAAAAAAAATTAGTGATTATAGAGGTTGATAACTTAGTCCGATACTTGGTGTAAAGCCTAAAATTTGGTGGTAACTTGCGCCAAAATCTATTGCAAATGAGTTTGCAAATTTATAACCTAATCCGAAGGAAAATAATGTTGGGTTGGTGGCTCCACCTATGCGTAATTGTAACGCTTCAATTATGGCATACTCAATGCCTGCCTTGAAGGAAGGTTGGTATTTTGACGATTTTTCCACCTCTCCTGCAATACTGATTTTTTTGTTAGGTATGTATTTTGCTCCAAATTTAAAAAGTGTTGTAACACGTTGATATTCAGATAGTTTTGTTTGAATTGGTGAAGTAATATGTGCGCCTATTATCAAATTTTTAAGTAATTTACTTTGCATCCCCAATTCAAAATTAAATGTTGTAATGTTTCCATAATCCGCTATGGCAAAATTCATCAAATTAATTTTTGCACCTACAGTTAATTTCTCAAACAAACGCCTTCCGTAAGCCAATCCAATTTGTTTTTCGTTGTACGAATTATATCCGTAATATTGAATAGTCAAACCCATACTTCCGGCATTAATGGGCATCACAATACCGGCAATAGAACTACTCAATTCGTTTAAGTTAAAACGACGCTGCGTTGCAGCCAATACACCCCATTTTTTTGTATCTGCCATTCCTGCTTGATTTGCAAAAAGGCTATATAAATCATCAGAAGTAACTACTGAATTGGCGAGTGCTTCTGCGCGAGCACCGTAATTCAAAGGCTCACCGCTTTGTGCATGAAGACGCAATAAACTTGTAGGCAACAAAAGCGCAAAAAGTAGTAATTTATTCATATTACGGTAATAGTTTAAAGGTACTCAAGTTCCCATTGTAAGTTTGTTCGGGCACGTTGCTCAAACTCATCTTGAATCATTGGTACAAAATAAATATTTTCTTTTTCGAGATAATAATTTATAACACGCTTTCTGCCTAAACGATAAAGAAACAGTGGAAAATTTTTGTATTCATTTCTAATAGCATCACAATAAAGTTGGTATTTTTTAGGATCTGCTGCTAGAATCAGGCTGTCAAAATCTAAAAAGTATAATAAATCTTTATTATCAATAAGCGGAATTTGCTCTGTTGTACTTAGAATAAAATTGGATAATTTTTGAAGTTTTTCTTCATCCAAATAAGCCCGTAACTGTCCGATTGCCAACTTACTGCTTTTCTCTTCATTGTCTCGAAAATTCGGATGATATTTTGCATCATGAAACCAAATTGCCAATTTAACTATTGCAGCTTCTTTGAGATGAGGTTCATAAGTATCACATATTTTTAACAGCGTATAAATGTGCGAAAAGTTGTGATAAGCCCGATTTCTTTCAGTGAAATTTTTATCGAAAATGGTATAAATTTGTTTGGCTTGCTCAATAGGAAAATGTAATGATTCCATGAGTTGCAACCACTCAGCCTGTAGCCAATTTTGCTGTTCTTCGCTCAATGATTTTTCTATGAAAAAATCAACCATTAAATAGATACTTTAATTGTTTAAGTTGTAATAAATTGCTGAATTGTAAACTTGCCTGAAAGTTACATCATTTTTAAAAGTTGTTATTAGAAATGAAGTGAAATATTTTATTTTAATATCTTGTTTTAAAAATTAATTATTGTACTTGTAAATTCAGAATAAAATTTTGATTTATTAATAAAATATAATTTTTTTATTTCAGTTTGTTATGTTCATAATTAACAAAAACAACAGAATAATTACTCAAAATGTTCATCAATAGCAGAATTAAACTCTAATAATACTTGAAAAATCCCTTTTTTTGTGACCGAGTTGTATTACGCCTGACTTGCTTTTTGCAAATTATTATAATAATTTTGTTCCCACATTTCGAACTAACTTTTTTTAAGTAATTTTTCCAACACAGTTTATCTGCTATATGAAAAAATTAATACCTTTTTTGCTTTTCTCATGCATGGCGTTTTTGACATCTGCACAAACCCTTTCTTCAAAAAACAACACTCTTTTCAACTCCGTAATGACTGCTTCATCTGAAAAAAATACAGTAATTTTTAAAGACTCCGAAACTAATACTTTTTACATCGATTTTCAGAAATTGAAGTTTAATGTTGCTGAGATTTTTGTGCAAAATAACAACAATAATGCGGTACTCCAAAAGCAAGTGACGAATTTGCCTGTAGACACTATTTTTGAGTTAGATTTGAATACTTTTCCGAAAGGAGATTACAATATTATTTTACGCTCAACTACGCAAGAGGTGAAGTACCCAGTATCATTAAAATAAATTATTTGCAAAATAATGTAGTTTAAAAAACCTCTTTGCTAAGATACAACAAGTTTTTTTTACTCTAAAAATTAACCTTGAAAATTGTACTTTTAGTAGGCTTGACATTTTCGACATAACAAATTGAAGAGTTCGGGCATCAGTATTAGTGCGAGATAAGTACTAAAAAAAATGCAGGCTTAAAACCTGCATTTTTTTTACTTTTTACTTTCTATTTGCGGATAAATATTATTTGCTCGCACTACATCTGCCATTCGCATGGAAGGGTCAATTTCCACTTTGGAAATTTCATCTAAATCATCATCAATAATTACATCATAAGTCGGATTGGTGCATTGCCAATCAGGTAGTTCTTTGCGCTTTTGCTTGCCTTCATTTGGCTTTTCGCCACGCATCAAATCTAACGGAATATAAAAATATTTTTCTTTTCCGTTGGTGTAGGTAACTTTTAAATCAATTGGCATTATCATAGGTTGATTGCGCTTTAAGCGAATAGTAGTTTTGTCATCAACGCTATATACTGAATCCACAGAATAGTCTATTGTGTAGGTTGTATTTACCCAAAAATCTTTGTACCAATCGAGTATTAAACCCGATTGATTCTCGAAAACACGAATTAAATCATTTGGTGTTGGATGTTTAAATCGCCAAGTATTATAATACCGTAAAAGTCCGGTGTCAAAATTTTCCTTTCCGATAATATACTCCAATTGATTTAAAAACACTGAACCTTTCACATATGAAGCCAAGCTGTATGCAAAATTTGTTTGAAAAAAATCTGCATGGGTTGTCAAGGGTTCTTCTTTACCACTTAGCGTAAGATTCAGGTAACCTGCATAAGTGTTTGTAAATGCGTTTTCAGTAGGTTTTCGATCTATTAAAATTCCTTTGCTTGCTAAATAATTCATCACACGCTCAGAAGCGTAGCTAGTAAAGCCTTCGTCCATCCAAGCATATAAGCTTTCATTTGTGCCAAGCATCATTTGATACCAACTGTGCATCCATTCGTGAACGGACACGCCAACCAAACTGTTTAACGGACGATTGCCTGTAATTAATGTTAGCATAGGGTATTCCATACCACCGTCACCGCCTTGCACAAAATAGTATTCAGGATAAGCATATTCACCAAAATTTTTGTTCATGTATTGCTCTGCTTCGTCCATTGCTTGGGGCAATAAATCCCAAGAAGTAGTGTTTTCATTTTTTTGGTAAAAGAAGTGTAACACAGTTCCGGCTTTGCTTGTAATTTTTTTGTGTACAAAATCTCGGTCTGCTCCCCATGCAAAATCGTGCACATTGGTTGCTTTAAAATGATAAGTCAATTTTTCTCCTTTCGGAATATTCAACATTTCGTTTGGATTAGTATAACCGTTGCCAACTTCCGTTGGATTTTGCAATACGCCACCGGCAGCAACGATATAGTTTTTGTCAATTAAAATAGTGACATCATAATCGCCCCAGATACCATAAAATTCCCTTCCTATATATGGATTAGGATGCCAGCCGTCGTTATCATATTCACATAATTTCGGATACCATTGCGCCATAGAATAATCTATACCCTCATGATTATCGCGCCCATTTCTGCGAATTTGAATTGGAATTTGAGCATCGTATTCCATTTCTAACAATGCAGAAGAATTTGGTAAAATTGGTTTTTTTAATGTTACTTCTAAGATAGTACCTTCGGTAAAAAATTCAACTTTATTCCCATTACATCTTAGTTGATTAATTTTAATCCAACCTTGTTCTTCAGGTTTTAAATTTAAAATTTTATCACTAATATTTGGCTGTGCATCTTCGATTGTTCTATTCCTTACATCCATTGCGCTATAAGGCTGGAAAGCATTTAGATATAAATGATAAAAAACTTTGGTTAGCGTATCTGGCGAATTGTTATAATAAGTTAGCTGTTGTTTGCCTTTATATTGATGTTTACTAACATCAAAATCTACATTTATAACATAATTTACACGTTGTTGCCAACGGTCAGATTGTGCTGATACTTGAACTGTAAATAATAAGATTAAAGTAATTATGAATACTATGTTTTTCATGAAAACAGGTTAAATTATTTTTGTGAAGTGCAAAATTACAAAATCTATAAAAATGTCCAAATGTTATCACTCTTGGTCGGTATATTATTAGCTTCTGTATTGATTTTTTTTAACTTTGCCAAACATTTTTAAACATTAATTACAAACTTATGTTTCGCAAAATTATCCTTTCTGCTTGTGTAATCATATTTTTAATGGCTTGTAATCGAACAGAAAACATCATTCGTCCTATGTCGCCTTGGGTTTTTCGTTCCGTTTTAGACAAGACCCCCCGCATGATTACGATGGCATTGAATAAAGATATGTTTGCTTCATTCAATACCCAAACCTGCGCCTTATACAAAGTGTGGCGAGGTGGTGTAGATTTAGATGGTGCTGTTTATACAACACATCATGGTCCGCAACCTACATCTTTCGGAAAGGCATACTTAGTAAACGAAATTCCTGAGCCTTGGTCTGTTCAACAAAACGGACAATCACAACCTGTAAAGGTTGCATATAAAGGGCATAAGTTTGAGAAAGGCAGAGTAACTTTATTATACGAAATGAAGACTCCAGATAAAAAAGTTATTCACGTGGAAGAGTCGCCTGAATTTTTGAAAAGCGAATTAGAACAATACGGATTTGAGCGAAAATTTAATGTGACCGGCTTGCCAGCAGATTCAAAATTAGTTTTGAACACCAATATCAATTCTATAGCATCCAAAGAAAATATTGTCACCCAAAATGTAGTTTTTGAATTAACAAAATCTGCCCCACACAAGTCAGAAAATTTTGAGTATTTTGATATGTATGGTAAACTTTTACTAAACAATGGGGCAAGCTCGTATCAAGTTTATTTTATCAAAACGCCAACCATTGACAACCCAAATGATGAAGCATTTGCAACAACCGAAATCACTGCTGAGGATATTATGGCTTCTTCCGATTGTGCTACCTGCCACAATCCAACTAAATATACCGTAGGACCATCCTTTACCGACATAGCAAAAAAATACCCAAAAACACAGGAAAACACAGACCACCTCGCCAATAAAATCATCAAAGGAGGAGAAGGTGTCTGGGGTAAGCAAGCCATGACAGCACATCCGAATATTTCAAAAGATGATGCAAAAAAATTGGTAGAGTTTATTATGAACTTCGATGAAACCAAAGCTGTAATTTCTAAATCCGGTGATGCTACCTCAGTTATTAAATTGGATAAATCAGCTAATCTGAAAAATGACGAATTATTCCCTGGCGCAATTATCAAAGTGTATCAATACAAAAAAGATATAATTAAAGTTGCCGATTTAGCAACTACTCAAGCACCTATTTATGCAGGTATCAGTAACAATTTGTCGTACAATGCAATAGATATGAAAGGTTTGGAAAGTAATTTTGCTATTATCTCTCAAGGTTATTTTTACATCAATAATAGCAACAATTTTGTGTTCCGTCTCACCAGTGATGATGGTTCGCAACTAACCATTGATGGAAAAGTTGTAATTTCAAATGATGGGCTGCACGGTATGGATGGCAAAGATGGCGAAGTGACACTTTCAGAAGGTTTTCATAATTTTAAAATTGAATATTTTAATGGCTACGGCGGTAAGGGCTTATCTGTACAATGGCGTTCATTTGATGACGCGGAGTTTTTTGATATTCCTGCTGATAAAATTTTACACTCAATTGATCAACAAAAAGGCATCGAAAATAAAACGCTGCCAATTGGCACAAACGCAAAAATACCTGGTGATGCTTTTCCTTTAGCCGGTGTACATCCTAGTTTTGATTTGGCACAAGCTCGTCCAAATATTTTTGCTCCAAAAGTGGGAGGTATGGATTTTCTTTCTGATGGTAGATTGGTAGTTTGTACTTGGGACAAAGACGGTGCAGTGTATATAGTCGAAAATGCTACTTCCGGTAATCCTAAAAAAATGAGAACGAAAAAAATTGCAGAAGGGCTTGCCGAACCTTTAGGTTTGAAAGTTGTAAAAGACAATATTTATGTTTTACAAAAACAAGAATTGACAAAATTAGTAGATAACAACCATGATGATGTAATAGATGAATACCAATCTGTATGCAACGGCTGGACAACTACTGCTAACTTCCACGAGTTTGCCTTTGGTTTAGTATATAAAAATGGTTACTTTTATGCTGCTTTAGCTACCGCCATTCAGCCCGGTGGCGCAAGTGCTCGTCCACAAGCTCCTGATAGAGGTAAGGTTATAAAGATTTCTGAAAAAGATGGCACGCATTCATTTGTAGCGCAAGGTCTTCGCACACCAAACGGTATTGGCATCGGCGTTGATGGTGAAATATTTGTTGCCGATAATCAAGGCGATTGGCTGCCGAGTTGCAAAATCATGCACGTAAAACCTAACGCATTTTTCGGATCATTTTCTGTTGATTCCATCGCTGCAAGCAAACTGCCCGTACAGCAACCGGTTGTTTGGCTTCCTCAAGATGAGATTGGCAACTCAACTACTGAGCCTACCATTTTTAAAGACGGAATTTATAAAGGACAAATGGTTTTTGGCGATTTAACAAACGGCGGACTAAAGCGTATGAATGTTGAAAAAGTGAACGGCGATTATCAAGGCTGTGCTTTCCATTTTTGCAATGGATTGGAAGCGGGTGTTAATCGCTTGACGTGGGGTCCAGATGGCGGACTCTATATTGGCGGCATTGGCTCAACCGGAAATTGGCAAGACTATGGTAAACTTTGGTACGGCCTGCAGCGATTAAAATTTAATAACAAAGTTACGTTTGAGCCGTTGGCAATTCGTGCTAAATCAAATGGTTTTGAAATAGAATTTACAGAGCCAATCAAAGAAGGTGGCGAGGGTACTTCAACTGACGATTACGAAATAAAACAATGGTGGTATAAACCTACAAAAGAATACGGCGGCCCAAAGATGGATGAAGAATACCTCAATATTAAATCCGTCACTATGTCTGATGATAGAAAAAAAGTATTTTTGGAAGTGGTGGGTATGAAACCACAACACGTTGTGTATCTTCATATTAAGAATAGTTTAATGAGTATAAACAATAATGAACTCTGGGTTACCGAAGGTTATTACACATTAAACAACATTCCGCAGGAGGCAGGAACAGTTTCTGTTAATGCAACTTTTGCAGAAAATACCCTCACACCTGAAGAAGTTAAAAATGGGTGGAAGTTGCTATTTGATGGAAAAACTTTGAACGGAATTCGCAACTTTAAAAAGAAAACAGTTGGCAGCAGTTGGGTGGTAGATGAAGGCAGTTTGCACCTCAATGCCGAGCAACGTAATGATGGTGGTTGGCAAGCAAAAGACGGTGGCGACATTATTGTTACCGATAAAGAATATGAAAATTATGAATTTAAAGTTGAATGGAAAATTAATAATTGTGGCAATAGCGGCATCATTTATAATGTAATTGAAAATGAACATTACGACTATGTTTGGCAAACTGGTCCCGAAATGCAAGTATTAGACAATATTTGTCATCCTGATGCCAAATTTGAAAAACATCGCGCCGGCGATTTATACGATTTGATTGCTTGTAAATACGTTACTGTAAAGCCAGCAGGGCAATGGAATAAAGCTATGGTTCGTGTAAAAAATGGCAAGTTGGAACATTGGCTAAACGGTAGAAAAGTAGTAGCTACTACTATGTGGACGCACGAATGGGATAAATTAGTTCAAGGTTCAAAATTCAAAGATATGCCCGGTTTTGGCACTGGGCACAAAGGACATATTGCACTACAAGACCACGGTGATAAAGTGTGGTTTCGTAATATCAAAATCAGGGAGTTGAAGAAATAACAGAAATTGAGAAAAAAATGTGAATTATCATTAGTAGAGGCAAATATGTATAATACTCCAATTTAGTTATTATTGTTTGACGATTTATTGGCGTAGCTTTGAAACGGAAGTTATAAAATTTATTTGCAAATAAATGACTAAAATAACATACTTCATTCACACCTTCAATACAACAATGCCTAAGGCTTTGCTCAACTCTGTTTTGATTTTATCAATTTGTATTTGTACTTGCAATGTAAAGGATAATTCCTCTGCTGAAAGGTTTGGATTTTTGAGTTTTTCTTTATTTTTTTTGCTCATTTGCAACACTTTTTTTAGTTTAAAATATTGTAATGATTGTAAGGCATCTTTAACAAAATTTTCTTCAGGCATATTTTGTGTGAGCATATAAATTTGGTGCTTATCTGCCCAATTCGGGCTATATTCATACGGTGAGGTGGCAAAATTAATGGCTAACGTTTGCACATTTTTATCTTCGTGACTAATAAAATAGGATAGGGTAGTGTTCAAATTTTCCAGCCTGCGTTGCCTGTAATCTTCAATGATTTTTAGGTATAAAGGATTCTCAAAATTGGTAATAACATCTTCAATATTTTGTAAAATAAATTCGGCAATCGGTAATTCATTTTCATAAATTTTGCCGCCAAATAGCATCAATATTCTGATAATATCACGCTCCTGATGTTCGTCTGATGCAGTTAATATTCCGGCAGTAAGGTGATGTGTTAAATCTGGAACATCCTGATTATCAGGAAATTCTGATTTATTGCTTTCTGCAATATTTGAAACTTCGGGTTTGTTTTTCTTGAGTTGTGCAATTAAAACCTTATTGGTCGCATCCGTTAAAATTCGCTCCTCAACTGATAAAATATTAGCACATTCTTTCACAAAAATTGAACGAGTAGTCGCTACTTTTATCTTTGCTAATGAATCAACTACTTCTGCAATAACACGCGATTTTCTGATAGGGTCGTTGCCTGCTTCTTGCATAAGAAGTGTTGTTTTGAAAAGCACAAAATCTTTTGCATCGGTGGCAATAAAATCTTTAAAGACATCCGTTCCAACTTTTTGCAAATATGAATCTGGGTCTTCGCCTCCTGGCAACAACACCAATTTTACGTTTAACTCTTGCTCCAAAATCATATCCAGTCCACGCAGTGCAGCTTTCACGCCTGCGGTATCACCATCATACAAAACTTTTATGTTTGGAGTATAGCGTTTTATCAAACTTATTTGCTCGGTTGTCAGCGAAGTACCCGAAGAAGCAACAACGTTTTCTATACCTGCTTGGTGCAATGCAATTACGTCTGTATAACCTTCTACCAAAATACATTCGTCATGTTGGCGAATAGCTTTTTTTGCAAAAAACAAGCCGTATAGAATTTTACTTTTGTTATAAATCTCAGTTTCAGGTGTGTTAATATATTTTGGAGCATGAATGTCTTTTTGTAAAATCCGTCCACCAAAGCCTAATACTTTTCCTGTTAAACTGTGTATTGGAAACATCATCCTATCTCTAAAAAAATCGCGTTCATGTTGGGTCACTAAGGCTGCTTTTTGTAATATTTCTTTTGTATAACCTTTTTTAATAGCAGCATCAAAAAGGTGTTTTGTTTCATTTAGTGCATAACCCAAACCAAATTTTTTGATTGTTTCTTCTCTAAAACCGCGTTGTTTAAAATAACTTAATCCGATGCTTTTTCCTCTGTCGGTTTCAAACATATTTTCTTGGAAAAATTGTAATGCAAATTGATTGACTAAGTGTAGGCTTTCTGCTTCAAGTGCTTGTTGTTGATATGATTCGCTCTGTGCGGTTTCTTCCAATTCAATTTGGAATTTTCGAGCTAGCCAGCGTATTGCATCTACAAATGAAAGTTGTTCGTGTTCCATCAAAAAAGTTACGGCACTTCCACCTTTTCCGCATCCGAAACATTTAAACAAATTTTTGGCGGGCGAAACAGTAAACGATGGCGTTTTTTCATTATGGAAAGGGCAGTTGCCAATTAGGTTTACGCCTCTGCGTTTCAACGTAACAAACTCTTCGACAACAGCTTCTATTTTTACTGTTTCTATTACTTCTTGTATGGAATGTGGTGCTATCAAATTATTTTTTTTGTAAATTTATATATTTAATTTTATGACATAAAAATTATATTACCATTAAATTACAGCCTCGTATATCAGCCGCATCTAATCTTCCAGATACTTCAAAATCTCCATTTTCATAAACTTTTCCTACATCTTCTGTTGCTATAAAGCTGCAAGTATCTATATTTAATAAATCTATAATATTCAAAGCTGCATTTTTTCTGAATTTAGCGATGGAAAGCGGGTCGTTCACTTCACGGGGCAACACTTTCATTGTATTGCAAGGTTGAAAAATGCCTTCAGATTTTGCATAGGCTTGTGAGAATAATTCTGTCATTCCATATTCAGTATGTATAGCTTGGAGCGCAAATCTTGTTTTTATTTTATTGTGAACTTCAAAGAGTTGCATAATTGAT
>JAGOHC010000076.1 GCA_017996375.1 Saprospiraceae bacterium
AGTCTAAGTTGCACAAACTTCTGACTTGCTATGCAAAACCTGCCCGCTCGCTACTCAAAGAAACTCCTAAGAGTCCCCTTACCTGTTTTTTATTTTGTGCTATTATCTAAAACAATAATCTCGCCTATTACCTCCTCAGTAATGCGATTCATTATCGCCTCCATTCTCCGTGTCAATGAACTCTTCTTTATCTTCAAAAACCTTGCGGCTTTTTTTAATCCTTTTACTCCCGAATCTCCTCATTCCTCAACCTCACATACCGTCCTAATCCAAAAGCGAGTGCAAAAGTAATCGCTCTCATCCTATTATCCAAATTTTTTTTAATATTTTTTGAAAGAAAATTTATTTGAATAATGTTCCTGGTTGATAGTTAATGTTTACACCTATATGATTGTATGCTTTTTCGGTGGCTTCGCGGCCTCTTGGGGTACGTTGTATGAACCCTTCCATGATTAAAAATGGCTCATGTACCTCTTCAATAGTGCCTGCTTCTTCGCCTACTGCGGTTGCTATTGTTGTTAATCCAACGGGACCGCCTTTAAACTTATGGATAAGGGTGTTTAGTATTTTGTTGTCCATTTCATCCAAACCTCTTTGATCCACGTTTAGGGCAGCGAGTGCAAATTTAGCTATTTCTTCTGTAATCGTTCCATCTCCTTTTATTTGTGCAAAATCGCGTACACGCCGCAAGAGTGCATTGGCAATTCGAGGTGTGCCTCTGCTCCGTCTGGCAATCTCTGAATTACCATCATCAGATATTGGAATATTCATAATGGCAGCCGAGCGATTGATAATCTTCTTTAAGGTTGCTGCATCGTAATAATCCAAATGACAAGATATACCAAAACGCGCTCTCATTGGTGCTGTGAGTAACCCCATTCGCGTTGTTGCACCTATCAGTGTAAAAGGATTGAGGTTTATTTGAATACTGCGTGCGTTTGGTCCGCTATCTATCATAATATCAATGCGATAATCTTCCATAGCGGAATAAAGATACTCTTCTACTACAGTGTTGAGGCGATGAATCTCATCAATAAACAACACATCTCCTTCTTCTAAATTTGTCAGCAATCCAGCTAAGTCGCCTGGCTTTTCCAACACAGGACCCGAAGTCATTTTCAAATTAGCATTCAACTCATTGGTGATAATATGTGCTAAGGTTGTTTTCCCTAATCCGGGAGGTCCGTGTAATAACACATGGTCTAACGCTTCGCCACGCATTTGTGCGGCAGCGATAAAAACTTTCAGGTTATCTACAATTTTAGGTTGCCCACTAAATTCCTCAAGCTGCTTAGGTCGGAGTGCACGCTCGGCTGCGCTATCTTCCATTGACAACCGCTGATGGTTTGCGTCAAGATTTAGATTCATATTTAAGTATCGTTTGTGTGCAAAGGTACAAATAATGTCAGTTGTACCAGTTAAAAAAGTCAAAAAGTCAGTATATCTCAACGAAATATGTCATTTTTACTTCAAAATATTTGATTTAATGGGTTGGCTGATTATTTGATACAAGAACGATATTACAAATTATACAAACACATTTTACAATAATAACATTATACATATATGACTTACGATAATTTCACAATTAAAGCGCAAGATGCCATCGTTAAGGCACAGCAGTTAGCAGCAGCAGAACAACAACAAAATGTGGACACCGCTCACGTACTTAAAGGATTGCTGACTATCGAAGATGGCGTTGCTGAACATTTGCTCCGCAAAATTGGTGTGAACGTTACCAACCTTTCACAAGCGTTAGATAAACTCATACAATCGTTTCCAAGAGTTACTGGCTCTGACAAACAATACCTGACCAATGACGCTAATGCCGCATTAGCAAAAGCAAAAAATTTACTTGCTCAGTACAATGATGAATATATTTCGGGGGAACTAATTCTGATGGGATTGTTGCAAGGTACCGATCGCGTAGCACGCCTCCTAAAAGATGAAGGCGCAACGGAGGCTAACCTAAAAACAGCCATTGATGAAATCCGCAAAGGAAAAAAAGTTAATGACCCAGGTGCCGACTCAACTTACAATGCGTTGAACAAATTTGCTATCAACTTAAATGAGCGAGCAGAGTCGGGTAAGTTAGATCCCATCATTGGGCGTGATGAAGAAATTCGGCGCGTGCTGCACATCCTCTCTCGCCGCAAAAAGAATAACCCTATCCTCATCGGCGATGCTGGTGTCGGAAAAACAGCTATCGTTGAAGGCATTGCTTGGCGTATCGTCAAACAGGATGTACCTGAAAACCTGAAAACAAAAATTATCTACACCCTCGATATGGCTGCGCTCATAGCAGGAGCCAAATATAAAGGTGAATTTGAGGAACGCCTCAAAGCTGTGATGAACGAAGTGACGCAATCCAACGGTGAAGTAATTTTATTTATTGATGAAATACACACGCTCATTGGTGCAGGTGGCGGCAATGGTGCCATGGATGCCGCCAACATCTTAAAACCCGCTTTGGCACGGGGCGAGGTGCGTACCATTGGAGCGACAACTTTAGATGAATTTCAAAAATATTTTGAAAAAGACCAAGCCTTAGTACGCCGCTTTCAGCCAGTGATGATAAACGAGCCGAGCGTTGAAGATACTATTTCTATCCTACGCGGCTTACAAGAAAAATACGAGGTGTTTCATAAAATAAATATTTTGGATGAAGCCCTCATCGCTGCTGCCGAATTGTCGCATCGCTATATTACAGACAGGCACTTGCCCGATAAAGCAATAGACTTAATTGACGAAGCCGCTGCTAAATTGCGCTTGGAGTTGGATTCTGTGCCCGAAGAAGTTGATGCATGGGAACGCAAAGTACGACAGTTGGAAATTGAGCGCGAAGCCATCAAACGCGAAAACAACGATAAAAAATTAACAGCAATTAACGAACAAATTGCAAATACCAAAGAACAATACGAATCGTTGAGAACCGCTTGGCTAAATGAAAAAACCATTATTGATGAAATTCAGAATACCAAAAAATCTATCGAAGCTTTGGAGCGACAAGCTGCAAAAGCCGAGCGCGACAGCGATTACGAAACTGTTGCAAAAATCCGTTACGGAAAAATAAAAGAACAAGAAGACTTACTGCGAAGTGCCGAAACTCGCCTCGCTCAGCTGCCCGAAGACAAACGCTTCACTACCGAAGAAGTAACAGCCGATGACATCGCCGAAGTAGTATCAAAATGGACAGGCATACCGGTCAGTAAAATGTTGCAGAGCGAAAAGGAGAAATTGTTGGATTTGGAAAACACGCTCGGGCAGCGCGTAATCGGGCAGCGCGAAGCCGTCCATGCCGTTGCCGATGCCGTACGCCGTAGCCGCGCCGGGTTACAAGACTTAAATCACCCTATCGGCTCATTTATTTTTTTAGGACCTACCGGTGTGGGCAAAACGGAGTTGGCGAAAGCCTTAGCAGAAGTGCTCTTCAACGATGAAAAAGCATTGGTACGAATAGATATGAGTGAGTACCAAGAGAAACATTCCGTTTCAAGATTGATTGGAGCGCCGCCCGGATACGTGGGCTACGATGAAGGTGGACAACTTACCGAAGCCGTGCGCCGCCGTGCTTACAGCATCATTCTGTTGGATGAGATTGAAAAAGCACACCCCGACACCTTCAATATTTTATTACAGGTGTTGGATGATGGTCGCCTCACGGATAATAAAGGTAGAGTGGTTGATTTCAAGAACACCATCATTATTATGACCTCTAACTTAGGTGCTGACAGAATTTTGGAAAATTTTGAAGACTTGGAGAAACTCGGCGAAAAACATCGTCAGGAAATTATTGATACCACAAAAATTGAAGTATTAGACATTCTGAAAAAACAACTGCGTCCGGAATTTCTAAATCGTATTGATGAAAAAATTGTCTTCTTGCCACTTACTAAAGATGAAATCCGACAAATAATGCGCTTGCAAATGAAATCGGTTGCAAAGTTGTTGAACAAACAAGAAATCAATATTGAGTTAATGAAAAGTGCCGAACAACGCATGGTAGATTTGGGCTACGACCCACAGTTTGGCGCACGCCCAATGAAGCGCGTTATACAACAAGAAATCTTGGATAATTTGGCTAAAGAATTATTGCGTGGTACATTCAAAGCTGGCGATACCGTGTATGTTGGTGCTGATGCTAAAGGACTTACCTTTGCCAACACGCCTCCAGCGGATGTGGCTATTAAAACCGCAGAACCTGAACCTACGTCGCCAAGCGAAAAACCCCATAAAAAGCAAGAAAAAATAACCGAATTGTTACAGGCTACCAAAGATTTAGAAGACGAAATTGAGAATCAAAAGGATGGGGAGAGTTAAGCTCTCCTCATTTTTTTTTGAAATTTTTTCAATAGTAAAAACTACGAAAGTTTAAAGGTGTGGACATTTCAATATTTGCTATCTTTTCGTGTGATTGCCCATCAATTTTGAATATAATTTTTATTTCGCTCTGAGCAGGGAGTGTATATTTGCAGGAATAGTAGCATACTTCAGCTTTAACTACACAATCCTTTTCCTTCAACCAGTTATTTAGTTTGTCTAATTTTTAATTCTCGCTTAAATTATCTCTTTCCAAACTGAGCAAGTAGCCCTATTAATAACATCTCCTGTTTTTACATAATCTTCTGCTTCAACTGCTGGGCAAAAGGGTGCATTCTCCGCTGATTCTTTATAACAAGCTCGACAACCCAATTATTAATGAAAGGAATACAAAGACAGGTGTTAATTTTATTAGGTTTTTCATTGGTACAATTATTTTAAGGCTTAATAAATTTAGCGCAATGTATTTCTGCTAAACAAAAGTCTTCACAAAATAGCTGTTCCTCACAACCACACTTTTAATCATCCGATTAAACACATTTATGCCTAACCGCAGCAGTAGCTCTGTAATTCATTAAGTGTGTAAATACCAACATACAACCTCCAGCGGCATTCGCCCAATGATGCCATTGCTCGGGCAATGAGTGGCTGCTCAATATTACAAAAAAGCTGAAAAACGCTGCAGATAATATCCACACATTTCTGTGTAATTTATAGCCATTCAGAAAAGCAGGCACGGCAATAAGAACGGCAGTCACAATAAACAACCATTCAAAAAGTTCAGTTTGTAAAAAACTCAAGCTACTAACAGAGGTAAGCGAAATGATAAGCGGCAACGCCGAACAATGCAAAGCACAAAGTCCTGATGCAAACGCACCGGCAATATCTAAATTCGTTTTATTTAAATGATTACTTTTCATATTTGCAACATTGTTGCAAATATCAACAAAATGCAGCAATGTTGCAAATAAATCGTTCTAAATATTTATAAAAATAAATGTTAAATTTATTCTTAACACAAGCTTAACTATCTTCGGGCCGAATATTAACACCGAAAAACCCTCAAATACAGTCAAGATATATACATTTGTACCGTGCTAAATTTAAAAAACTCGTTGAGAACGTTCCTCATTCATATCATTTGCTTTATAAGCTGTGGCGCCACTGCACAAACGGTAGATACCCTCATCACGCCACTCAAGGACTCCGTCGAGATTGATTTTTCACGTGTACGCTTTTCTAAAGATTCCTTAGATGCCGAAGTTGGATATGGTGCTCAAGACTCCAGTTATTTCGACAATATCAATAAACTATTTCACCTGTGGGGGAGCGCATATGTAAAATACAAAACCATCAACCTAAAGGCAGACTACATCATCGTTGATTTTAAAAACAATGTTGCTACTGCTCAAGGCCTGCCCGATAGCATTGGTACTCCACAAGGCATACCCGAATTTCAAGACGGCGACCAGCAGTTTAAAGCCCAAAAATTGACTTATAACTTCAAAACAAAAAAAGGCATCGTTTATGAAGTTTCCTCTCAACAAGGCGACTTATACGTTCATGGACACAAGACAAAATTTAATAGTGCTGCCGGCGACAGCACCCGCACGGATGATGTTATTTATAATGCCGATGCCGTATTTACAACCTGCAATGCCGACCACCCACATTATGGTATTCGGAGTGCCAAACAGAAAATTATACCCAATAAATTAATTATAGTAGGTACTTCAAACCTCGAAATTGCCGATGTGCCTACCCCACTCGTTTTGCCTTTTGGCTTTTTCCCAATTACCAAAGGAGCAACCGCCGGCATTTTACTCCCACGCGATTATGAATACTCGCCAGTATTTGGGTTTGGCTTGAGCAATATTGGCTATTATACGCCTATTGGCGAACACTTCGATATGTCTTTGACAACCGATATATATTTTCGTGGCAGCTTTCGCGTATACGCTCGCAGTAACTACCGCCAACGTTACCGTTATAACGGAAATGTAGCATTGAGCTATGCACGTTTAACACAAGAAATAAACGGAACAATTAAAAATGAAGTTAATACATCGTACAGCTTACTATGGTCGCACACGCAAGACCCAAAAGCACATCCTTACAATCGATTTTCAGGAAACGTTAATATTCAAACCAACAACTACCGCAGCACCAACTATAACGATGCAAATAGTGTTTTAAACAGCTCGCTTTCATCTAATATATCTTTCACTCGGCAGTTTCCTAACAAGCCATATTCGATGTCAGTTGGTATGAATCACTCGCAGAATACAAATACACGCGATATGACCATCAACTTTCCGGTTTTGGATTTTCAGACGCAATCTATCTATCCGTTTAAAGGTTTGAAAAAAAAGAAAGGTAACGAAATTTGGTACGAAAAAATCCTTTTCCAATATCGCGGCAAAGCGCAAGTGCAGTTCAACGCAAAAGATACCATCCTCTTCCAACCTAAAACTATTGAAAACGGACAGTACGGCGCAAAGCATAGTATTACTGGCAACACAAATTTTCGCATACTTAAATATTTTAGTGTGGTGCCGAGTATTTCTTACGATGAGGTTTGGTATTTCAAAACCATCCAAAAAAATTTAAACCCCACACTGATTATCACGCATGATACTATTTGGCTCAACCAAGCCAAGAACGAATTTGAGCTGCGCTACGATACTACTTTCGGCAAAATTGACACCACCAACGTTTTTGGGTTTCGCCCATATCGGCAGTTTTCGGCGAGCTTAGGTGTAAACACACAAATATTCGGAACGATGCAGTTCAAAAAAGGGTTTATTCGCGGGTTGCGGCACGTCATCAAACCGAGTATCTCTTTGGGTTATAGCCCTCAATCTTCTGCTTCTTATTTCGATGTTGTTGATACCGATGTGCGGTATGAATACAATAACCCAACGCGCTACTCGTATTTCGATGGAGGTTTGTTTGGCACACCTCAGTATAATGGTAGGCAAATGCTCATATCTTATTTATTAAACAATATTTTTGAAGGAAAGTATTATTCAAAAAAAGATACGACGACAAAGAAATTCAAGATTTTTGACAACCTCAATATTAGCGGTAACTATAACTTAGCAGCTGATAGTTTTAAACTTAGCGCTGTAAATACTAATGGTACAGCCCGCTTTTTTAAAGGCATTACTACCGTTAATTTAAACGCCACTTTTGACCCCTACGCTATTGATAGCACAGGTAAGCGGATTGACAAACTATTATGGAATAGCAAAAAACAATTGCTACGATTCGTAAATTTTACCACAACTATTACCACCACTACCTCCGTACAGCAATTAATAGATTTATTCAGCAAAAAGTCGGACAGCGGCGGTACTTCAGTTGCATCCCAAAATAATGCTGCTTCTATCGGTGATGTGTTGGGAAATTTTACACTCAACCACTACATCACGTTTAATTTGCAGGCACAATCTTCGGGTAAGGATACTTTTTTGATAGGCAACCACAGTATTTCTACAAGTGGGAACATACCGATTACTAAAGGTTGGAATATTACATTGACAAATGTAGGTTACGATTTTAGAAGCAAACAATTGACTTATCCTGATTTGGGCTTTCGCCGCGATTTACATTGCTGGGAATTGGGTATGAATTGGCAGCCGACACGCGGAACGTACATATTTTACATTCGAGTAAAACCGTCGTCATTAGACTTCCTAAACTTGCCATATCGCAAAAATAACTTTGATGCAGCATTTGATCAATAAATACTATTGCTTCTTATAGTCAATAATTTCTGGTCCGCGGTCTTCGTATTTTATTTCTAAATTATTATCAATTTTTGTTACCAATACTTCTGTTCTGCGGTTGTATTGATGCTCCTCTTCTGAGCACGTCACACCATCTACACAGCCATTCCGTGGCTCAGATTCGCCCCGCCCTTCGGTGGTGATTCGCTCCGATGCAATACCTCTCGATTCCAAATATCGCTTGGCTTCTTCGGCTCGTTTTTGCGAAAGCTCCAAATTATATTCTGCACGCCCACGCGAATCTGTATGCGCTATTAAACGAATAGTCATTCCCTGATGTTGTTGCATTAAGGTTACTAATGCGTCCAATTCTTTAGCGGCTCCACGTCTGATAACAGACATATTAAAATCGTAATAAATTTTTTCTATGACGAAAACCGTACCTTCCATAATGCCCTGTCCATTATTAAGGTTAGTGTTATTGTTATCCGTTGGTGCTAAAGCAAACTCTCTGCGAATGGTAGCGGGAGAATTGCTTTTCGCAATATTTTCTCTTATCGTACTATACCCTTGTTTTTCTAAAGAAAAGTTAAAGTCGCAATTTTGCTCAATGCAGTATTCAAATTCTCCATTATTGTTTGTATGCAAAAGTTGCTCTTTGCCCGTGCAGGTATTAGTAAACCGAACCAAAACATTTGGCAATAAACTACCTGTTGCTTGGTCTCGAATAACACCGACAATGGGTGTACAATGCGCCGTTTCCAAAGGTACTTCCACCTGAATATTACCCGATTTGCCGATAGTAGAATACATCATTTCGCTACTCAAGTAACTTTCTTTAGAGGCTAATATCAAATATTGTTTGCCGGAATTTAGCGTAGTAGTTGCTTCTCCGTTTTGGTTGGTTAGCGCATTTGGTTTCCCTAACGATGCTTCAGACTTCCGTACTAATTTTAATATCAACTCTTTCGCATTAGGCGCAGCAGGCTCCATCACCACATCATATAAACCGTCTGCACCAATAAAGCTATCGCCACTGCGTTCAAAAATCCGAATGTTTGCAGCCGGAATCCGCTTATTTGTATTTTTATCATACACAACAACAGTAGTTGCCAAGGTGTTGGCATTGCTCGCACTATTCTGGATTTGAAACAAATAAATATCATCCTTGCCAGCACCGCCTTCTCTATTGGATGTAAAAAATCCACCTGTGCCATCGGCATTCATTATAAAGCCTAAGTCATCGGCTCCAGAGTTGAGTGGTTCCCGCAAATTAACGATTTCGCGTAATTCGCCCGAATTCATATTCACAGAATACATATCGTAACCGCCATAGCCGGGCTGCCCTTCGGAAGCGAAATACAAAACGCCACTCGGGTGGATATATGGGAATGCTTCATTTTTATATGTATTAATAGGCGCACCTAAATTAATCGGCTCGGACCATTCATTGCCGATTCGCTCAGACACATACAAATCCATACCGCCCATACCGTTGGGCATATTAGAAGCGAAATATAGTTTTTGACCATCTGCCGAAAGCGTTGGGTGTTGGTAGGAGTAGCGGCTATCACAAAATGACAGTTCGGTGGCATCCTGCCAGTCAGACTCCCCACGTGTAGCAGATAATATTTTCAATCGGCTGACCGCCGGATTGTTGCGCGTGAAATACATCGTATTCCAATCGGAACTAAACGTTACGGGACCTTCATGTACTTGTGAGGTGACATTAGGCGAATACGGCACAGGTTGCATTGGCAAGCCATCGGGAGCGATTTCGGAGTAGAAAAGTGTAAAGAAATTTTCTTTGATTTTTTCATCCACACTACTTTTTTTCAAGTGTGAAGACACATACACAATTCCGTTTTGGTAATAGCTCGGCGAAAACTCTAACGCTTCTGTATTGATAGTATTTACATTACGAATTGTGAGAGTGCGGCCATCGCCATTGCGGATTGGAAAATAGTGTTGCAAACCTTGCGCGTGGGTTGCCAAGGCAAAATTGGCAAAAATAGCAACGACTGTTATATACCGAATTAACGTATAGTGACCTTTCATGATTCGATTAATGTTGGGATGAATAAAAACATTTAGTTAAATTGTTTGATATAATTTCAGCTATTAAAATTAGAAGAATCGTGGGTTAATGTACTCATCCGGTTGTGTAGTGGCGCGCTTACCAAAACAATAGCGCAACAACACCTCCAAACTACCCGAGCTGTAATCTTTCAACTCCGAAAGCGTAATATCATAGGCGCCGCCCAGATAGAGATGCTCTCCAATTTGTACACCCAACATAATATCTACCGACTCGCCAAAACCTACTTTTGTAGAACCACCAAAACGATATGAACCACCAATAAATAGTTTATTGGCAAAAATTAGCGTAGTGTTAATTTCAGCATCAAGTGGCGCATTTTCCGATACTTTTAATAGCCCCTGGGGGCTAATTTTGAAAGAAGATGATACAGGAATTATTGCACCTAACATAGCGTAGCCATGCACAACCTCAGTACCTACTTTTAGGGTTGCATCGCTGAAGTCAATGTTGTTGCGAATTAAGCGTGGCACCGAAACTCCGGCATATACATATGGGCTGTTATAATATAGCCCTGCCCCAACATTACCAACATATTTATTTTGATTCCCTATCGGGATGCTGCCATCGGTGTTAAGTGGTTGGGTAGCATGTAGGCGTTCATCAGCAAAGTTTTGCGTAAAGTTGCGGAAAGAAGCATTAACGCCCAATCCTAACCATCCGTTACTACTAACTCGAATGCGATAGGCATACGCCAAATCGCCCGTCCATGTATCCGTAATACCAATTTTATTATGTACCAAACTTAACCCAATGCCAATTTTTTGATTTAACAACGGCGTGTTAAATGACAGCACTTGTGTTTCTGGTGCACCATCCAAGCCAATCCATTGTTTGCGATAAATCGCGCTCAGGCAGGCAACTTCGTTGCTACCGGCATACCCTGCATTTAGCGCCAATTTGTTGTGCATAAATTGGGTATAGTGCTGCTGCTGCTGTGCATGAACAATAAAATTTGCCCATACTACCAATATTAATACCCCTATTTTTTTCATAATAATAAATTTAATCTGTTATGGGAAAACATCGATAGCACAATTTTTCCCGCTACCAATGCCTATTGATGTTCTTTAACGTTCAATAACCAAGAAACCGGATTTTGGTTTTATGCTTGCATCGCCAAAATCTACCACATAGAAGTAAGTTCCTATCGGTAAATCTGATGATTGGTACGTACCCTGCCAATTATTCTCATAAGGTTTGCTGCGATATACTTCATCGCCCCATTGGTTAAATATCACAACTTCTACATTCGGGTATTTTCCTGCTTCGATACATGGAATAATAAAGGCATCGTTTACACCATCGCCATTCGGCGTAATGATGTTTGGAGGGTCGCAACCCAATGCTGTACCAATAGAGAGCAACACTTTGCCAAATACACAATCAGTAGGGCATTGCTCGCTGCAAATTTTGTACACCAATGAATCCAAACCTTTATAGGTTGCATCCGCACGAAAGAAAAATTCATTATTATTGACTATTGACAGAATGCCATGCTGCGTACTATCTGCAATAGAAAGTATGTAGTTATACCCAATAGGAAGTGTATCATTATTTAGCAC
>JAGOHC010000233.1 GCA_017996375.1 Saprospiraceae bacterium
GTGCTAATCATATACAAATATTATATTATACACTTTTTGTATTATTATTTTTCGGTATAGTTGAACTTGTCTACAGTATAAAAGACAAACAGATTCCAAAATTCCTGAAATCATCAGGAGTTGTACTTTTAGCTGCAACTATTGCCATGGCAATGAATGCGACTTCGCTGCTTACAACTTACGAATATTCACAATATACCATGCGCGGAAAATCGAATGGATTGACCGAAGATACACAAAATGCGCAACATGGGCTAAATAAAGATTATATTACTCAGTGGAGCTATGGAGTAAACGAAACGATGACCCTGCTTATTCCTAATTTTATGGGTGGTGCAAGTGCAGGCAAACTTGGAGCCGACAGCAATACAGCTTCAAAACTACGAACTTTGGGTGTACCTAACGTGGATAACATGATGAAAGAAATGCAGTTACCACTCTATTGGGGAACACAACCAGGCACTTCAGGACCGGTATATCTTGGTGCAGTCGTAATTTTTCTTTTTGTACTGGGATTCTTTATAGTTGACCGAAGAATTTTATTGTGGCTTGTACCCATGATTGTGCTAACTTTAATGCTATCATGGGGACGGAATTTCATGTGGCTTACCGATATTTTTATCGATTATGTACCGATGTATAACAAATTCCGTACAGTTTCGATGATACTGGTAGCTACCGGTTTTGGGATAACTCTTATGGCTATGCTTGCCTTAAAAAAAGTACTCGAATACGATGGTGATACCAAAAAACTGTTAAAATCAGTTTATATTAGTACAGGAATAACTGCAGGGATAGCATTGATTTTTGCCCTTATTCCCTCACTGGCTGGAAATTTTGTTTCGCCTTCCGATACTCAACAGTTACAGGGCGATTACTCATTTATGCTCGAAACTCTTCCTGCCGACCGCAAAGCAATACTGCAAAGTGATGCATGGCGCTCGTTTGCTTTTATAATTATTGCTGCAGGATTGATATGGCTTTATATCAACAAGAAAATAAAACAAACGCTTGCTATAGCACTATTCGGCGTTTTATTCCTTGCGGATTTAATGCCTGTTGCAAAACGTTATCTGAACGATGATAATTTTGCACGTAAACGCAGATTCGAAAGTTTGCTACAACCATCTGCTGCTGATAATTTTATTTTGCAAGACAAATCGCAGTACAGAGTATTGAATGCAACGGTTAATATATTCAACGATGCATCTCCATCGTATTTTCATAAAAATATCGGAGGATACCATGCAGCTAAATTACGCCGTTATCAGGAATTGATAAACATGCAAATAGAAGGTGAAATAGGACAACTTTTCGGAGCTTTTGGACGTGCCAAAACATTTGAAGACATTCAACCTGTACTTGATTCACTCGGTGTATTGAATATGCTCAACATGAAATATGTAATTTATAATAAAGATGCTACTCCGTTAGTTAACCCCTATGCAAACGGGAATGCCTGGCTTGTAAGTCAGATTATAACTGCAAACAATGCTAATGAAGAGATGAAGCTTACAGGCGAAATCGACACCAAAACCACATTGGTAGTTGATAAGGAATTTGCAAACATGATACCCGCAAAACTTATAGCTGACAGCACAGCGACGATAAGCTTAGTTTCGTACCAACCAAATCAGTTAAAATATGATTTCAAGTCTGCAACTGACCAAATGGCGGTTTTTTCTGAAATTTACTACGATAAAGGCTGGAACGCATATATTAATGGGAAAAAAGTTCCCTTTTTACGAGCCAATTATCTGCTCAGAGCAATGCCACTCAAAGCAGGAAATTATCAAATAGAGTTCAAATTTGAACCATCCTCCTATAAAATTGGAAACACTCTAGCGCTTTCCTCGTCCATAATATTGATTTTACTTATCGGAGGATATGTTTACACACAAATTAAAAAGAAAAAATAAAACATTCTTTATCAGATAATCTTTTTGTATGTTTAAGGAAACATTTAAATCAAATAATCAATTTCGTCAGGTACATTTTACATCTATAATCAGTATGTCGCTTGTGCTTTTTTTGGTTGGACTTCTTTGTCTTATCCTTTTTACAGCCCGCGACATGAGCATTCATGTAAAAGAAAATATCAGCTTATCTGTTATCTTAAATGATGATATTGATCAGGCTTATCAACAACGAATTCAGAAATATCTTGACAGCGCACCTTTTGTAAAATCTGAACGTTTTATTTCCAAAGATGAAGCTTTAAAGGAACTTATTGCATCGCTTGGCGAGGATCCAAAATCATTTCTTGGATACAACCCGCTTTTAGCTTCGTTCGAGGTAAAACTCAAAGCAGATTATGCAAATCCTGACAGTGTACAAATCATTGAATCGAAATTAAATAAATTCGAACACATCAATAGAATTGCTTACCAAAAAGATCTTGTGAGCCTTGTAAACGACAATGTAAAAAAAATCAGTTTTGTACTCCTCGCATTGGTAGCAATACTTACTATAATTTCACTTGTACTAATAAATAATACTGTAAGGCTTACAGTTTACTCCAACCGGTTTTTAATTAATACGATGAAACTTGTTGGTGCAACGCCAGGGTTTATACGAAAACCATATATCGTTCGAGGAATGATAAA
>JAGOHC010000234.1 GCA_017996375.1 Saprospiraceae bacterium
TTCTTACACCACTTTTTGGCGGAATTTACGATCGTAAAGGAAAAGGAGCTTCGATAATGATATTGGGATCATTAATTCTTATTTTTGTTCATTTAATGTTTTCTATGCCTTTTATTCATAATTGGGTTATTGCAATTGTTTTAATTCTGTTGCTTGGTATCGGATTTTCACTTGTACCATCAGCCATGTGGCCATCGGTTCCGAAAATTATTCCTGAAAAGCAATTAGGTACAGCTTATGCATTAATTTTTTGGGTTCAAAACTGGGGTTTAATGGGTGTTCCTGCACTCATCGGATGGGTTCTGGATAAATATTGTATAACAGGTCAAACCGTACGCGAAGGGCTAACAGTAAATACTTACAATTATACATTACCAATGTTGATTTTTACTTTTTTCGGTATTTTAGCGGTAGTTTTTGCATTTCTGCTTAAAGCAGAAGACAAGAAAAAGGGTTACGGTCTTGAAATGCCGAACATAAAACATTAATCGATTTATTTTTTAACTTTTTAAATTTAATTCAAAGTGAATATCTCTATAGTTGGAACTGGGTATGTCGGTCTTGTTACCGGTGCATGTTTGGCTGAAACAGGCGCATTAGTACATTGTGTTGATGTTGATGAAAATAAAATTAACAACCTGAATAATGGTGTAATGCCTATTTATGAGCCAGGTTTGGAAGATATTGTTAAACGTAATGTAGCTAAAGAGCGTTTGTTTTTTAAAACAAATCTTGATGAAGTGGTAAATGAAAGTGATGCAATTTTTATTGCTGTTGGAACTCCACCTGATGAAGATGGAAGTGCCGATTTGAGTTATGTTGTAGGAGTTGCAAGTCAAATTGGGAAGAACCTGAATAATTACACTGTAGTTGTAACGAAAAGTACTGTGCCGGTTGGAACAGCAGCAAAAGTCAGAGATGCTATTCAGTACGAACTTGATAAGCGTGGTATTTCTATTGATTTCGATGTGGCATCGAATCCTGAATTTTTAAAAGAAGGGAATGCTATTGACGATTTTTTGAAACCTGACAGAATTGTAATCGGTGTTGAATCTGAAAATGCAGAGAAAGTGCTCAAACGGCTTTATAAACCATTCGTGCTCAACGGACATCCTATTATTACTATGGATATTACATCTGCAGAGATGACAAAATACGCCGCAAATGCAATGCTCGCCACTAAAATCAGTTTTATTAATGACATTGCCAATCTTTGCGAAATTGTAGGAGCTGATATAAATATGGTGCGGAAAGGAATTGGCTCAGATCCGCGTATTGGCTCAAAATTTCTATATCCCGGGGTAGGTTATGGTGGCTCATGTTTTCCCAAAGATGTTCAAGCTTTGATTAAAACTGCATCTGATTTCGGTTACGAATTAAAAGTACTCAAAGCAGTAGAAGAAGTTAATCAAAACCAGAAATCATTGCTCTACAACAAAATTTATAATTATTTCGGCGGTCAACTCAGTGGAAAACATATTGCAATATGGGGATTATCGTTTAAACCTGAAACTGACGATATGCGTCAAGCACCATCCTTAACTATTATTGAAAAATTGCTCGAACAGGGCGCAAATATAACTGCATATGACCCTATTGCAATGAACGAAGCAAAGCGCATACTTGGAAATAAAATAAATTTTGCCAAAGATATGTACGAAGCACTCATTGGAGCTGATGCACTTGCTGTTATTACCGAGTGGAGCGAATTTCGTCTTCCAAATTTTAAAGTTATGGAAAAACTAATGAGCCGAAAGGTACTTTTTGATGGAAGAAATATTTTTGATTTGGAACAAGTAGAAGAATTTGGATTTAATTATCTAAGTATTGGCAGACGTGCTCTTAAAGGGTGAAAATTGATTTAATTTTTGCGAATATATAATATCAAAATATTAAACATATATATTCTCATTGCAATTTTATAAACTATTCTTAAATATTTTATATATAAAATAAACATAATCAGTTATATAAATATTTCAATAACCCGATAAAATGTTACTTTTGCAATTTTGTAACTCAAATTGACAGGTGCTATCGTAAATTGAGTTATTTGATTGATAAAATACAAAAACAATTAATAATGAGCAGAATTTTAATAACAGGTGGCGCCGGGTTTGTAGGGTCACACTTATGTGACCGATTGCTGAAAGAAGGACATGAAGTTATTTGTTTGGATAATTTTTTTACCGGAAGACGTAAAAATATTGAACATAATTTGTCACACCCTTATTTTGAACTGGTAAGACACGATATAACAACACCATATATGGCAGAGGTTGACGAAATTTACAATCTCGCATGTCCTGCATCGCCGGTTCATTACCAGTACAATGCTATTAAAACAGTTAAAACATCTGTAATGGGTGCAATAAATATGCTTGGATTGGCAAAGCGTCTGAAAGCTAAGATTTTACAAGCATCAACCTCAGAAGTTTATGGCGACCCAATTGTTCATCCACAGCCGGAAGAATATTGGGGAAACGTAAATACAATTGGAATTCGCTCTTGTTACGACGAAGGTAAACGTTGCGCTGAAACATTATTTATGGATTATCACCGACAAAATGGTGTAAGAATTAAAATTGTACGTATTTTCAATAC
>JAGOHC010000235.1 GCA_017996375.1 Saprospiraceae bacterium
CGTTTATTATCAAATAAAAACGGTTTGTACGGCGCACTGCCACACAAACCATTATAAAATTGCCCTTAGTTATTCAAAAAATATATTACATATTTTTAATAATCTCATCCGCAAATTCGGAGCATTTCACCTCTGTTGCGCCTTTCATCAAGCGGGCAAAGTCGTAGGTTACACGCTTACTTTTGATAGCTTTCTCTACGCCCTTCACGATGAGTTTCGCTGCTTTATCCCATCCCATATATTCAAACATCATCACTCCGGAAAGGATAACTGAACATGGATTAACTTTATCCAACCCTGCATATTTCGGTGCTGTGCCATGCGTAGCCTCAAATACGGCTGCGCCAGTTACATAGTTGATATTTGCGCCGGGCGCAATGCCGATACCGCCTACTTGTGCAGCCAAAGCATCGGAGATATAATCGCCGTTAAGGTTCAGCGTTGCTATGACGGAATACTCCGTTGGGCGCAATAGTATTTGTTGTAAAAATGCATCTGCGATAACATCCTTCACTAAAATTTTACCTGTCGCAATAGCCGCGCTTTGTGCTTCGTCAGCAGCTTTTTGACCTTTGGCTTCTTTGATGCGGTCATATTCTGCCCATGTAAATACCTTGTCGCCAAATTCTTTTTCTGCCAATTGATAGCCCCAGTCTTTAAATTTACCTTCGGTAAACTTCATGATGTTGCCCTTGTGTACCAACGTGACGGACGGCTTTTTATATTTTATAGCATAATTTAGTGATGAGCGTACCAAACGCTCTGTACCTTCTTGCGACACCGGCTTTATACCGAATGAAGAGGATTTTGGAAAACGTATTTTCTTTACTCCCAATTCGATTTGCAAAAATGCTAACATTTTGGCTGCCTCCGGTGTACCTGCCAAATACTCAATTCCGGCATATATATCTTCGGTATTTTCGCGGAAGATAACCATATTGGTATGCTGTGGTTCTTTAAGCGGAGAAGGCACTCCCTTGAAATAACGTACAGGACGAACACAAGCGTAGAGGTCTAACTCTTGGCGTAGGGCAACGTTCAGCGAACGGATACCGCCACCTACTGGAGTAGTTAATGGACCTTTGATAGAAACGAGATATTCTTTGCAATCTGCCAACGTTGCTTCGGGCAACCAACTGCCTGTTTTATTAAAAGCCTTTTCGCCGGCTAATACTTCTCTCCATTCAATTTTCCGCTTACCGCCAAATGCCTTTGCAACGGCTGCATCGAAAACGCGAACGGAGGCTTTCCAAATATCCTGACCGATACCATCGCCTTCTATAAACGGAATAATTGGGTCGTTTGGCACTTTGAGTTTGCCTCTACTAGTAGTAATTTTTGAACCTGACATAATTAAGGTATAATATATAAATTAATGTTAAAAATTTACGCATTGCGGAACTCCGCTTTACAACGTCAAAATTACGCCATTTGATACATATTTTTAACCTGCTGATAAAAAAATAAACAAAAATGTTTGTAATTTGTAAAATCCCCTGTAATTTTGCGTTGCCTTTTCAGAAAGGTGTTTTACGTATTCGTAAAAATGACCCATGGTGTAACGGTAGCACGTCGGATTTTGGTTCCGCCTGTTAAGGTTCGAATCCTTATGGGTCAACATTATGAAGCTGTCTTTACAAAGGCAGCTTTTTCTTTTGTACAACTTATACCATCCTAGGGTACTGTGTACGATGCGTGGCGGCAGCCCGTCGTCTATCACTTAACAGCGATGTTTACTTCTCTTATTATCGTATTTTTAATCAAAACTATTTGACCTAAATGATAGTAGCAGTGTTCTATCATGCCGTCAATGTTGCGCCGATATGTTCCATATTTTTTTTCAACAAATGTTTGGTTTAACTTCTTTCCTGGCATTTGCTCTATTAATAAGGCGAACTCTTCCGCGTCGCACCAAAATTTGTTCAAAAAGTTATCCCATTCTTCTTGTGATGTAATAGAAGGAAAGTCAAAACTAAATTTATCTCTAATATCCAATCCGCCTCCTTTAAAGACGTTATTGATACCCTCTATATAGTAATGAATATGCTGTGCCAAAATTGCAATCGTATTCGCTGAACTACTTTTAGCGGTAGCAAGCTCCCAACTTAATCCTGATAACTGCTGTTTATAATTTGTATTAGCAACCCATGTACCATTTAGGATAACTTCTCTAAAACGACTTGCTATTGCTGATGTACCTTTCATATATTCTTTGGTTTGAAGTTGAAGTTAATTTATTGTATTATGCTTTTTTTGCGACTTGTGCCTGAAACTGTTTCCATGCTTTTTCAGCGAGTGCATCTGTTAAATGTTCAATTGCATAGCTGCCAGCTGCGGGATCTATTACTTTTGTAACATGGCTTTCTATCTGTAACAAGTGTTGTACATTGCGAGCAACACGTCGCGTAAACTCGGATGTCAAATTATTATCAAAACTATCTGCGGGTAGGCTGACAATTACATCTGCACCACCGATGGCAGCAGCCATAGTTTGTACGGTTATACTTATCATATTTGTATAAGTATCCTGTGTTAGTGCCACGGGCGAAAGGTAAGCAATCATGGACACAGAACGGTCATCAAAATTGTATATAGCTAAAAC
>JAGOHC010000236.1 GCA_017996375.1 Saprospiraceae bacterium
ATGTAAATGTAGTAAAAACATTTTAGATAATAGAGAATATTTCTGCTACTACATTTGGGGTGGAGTGAAAGGCGCTTTAAGCAAAATGGCTATCTGAATTTGCTTTTCAGATAGCCACCATTTTGTCTTATTTCATATACTCTTCAAAAGTTTTTATTTTGATGGGTGTTTTTTGTAGTTGCGCTATGGTAGTATTTAGCTTCGTCATTTCGGCGACGAAGTGATTAAATTTAGTTTTAACTTTTTCGATTTCTCCCTCGTAGTAGGTAGTTTTACTAACCTGTCCATCGGAAGGCTTCCCTGGATAACGACTCACTCCACCATAAAGGTTGGATATTTCTTCGCGGAGGTTGGTGCCGCTATCGGTATAACCGTCACCTTCGAGGGCTACCAACCCGTCTTTATAGGCAGCTACGCTGTCAGCAAAGGTGTTGCATTGTTTGGCAAAAGCCCTATCAGTACTGTCTTTGCCTAATTTTTGCGCCGCTTCCTGCATATCCTTCATCGCGTAATACATATACCCCAACTGGTTGGTTATTTCGTACAAACGCATCAATGTTTTATGTGCTAATTGGCGGTCAGCTAATGGGTAAGCGGCAGCCGCTATTTTATCATAACCAAGTGATACTTGCGTGGTATATTCTTCTGCACCTTTTTTGACTTTAACAGTGTATTTACCTTCCGGTAATGTGGGAGGAAAGATGCCACCGCCGAGTGCTTGTATGTTGAGTGTAGGCGCAGCCTTTGCCATAGGCAGGCGCAACGGCAACTGTACGATGTTGATTCCTGCATTTTTTCCGGCGGGCAATTCCTTTACTAACTTGCCGGATTCGTCATATACCTCTACGCCCATCTTACCAAAGGTGTGGCGTTTCTTCATAAAATAATTTATCTTAACCGTTCGGTCAGGGTTTTCGCCTCTATACATACCCGATCCACCGTAGGGTTCGCTGAAACGCTCCAAGTTTAGCTCTCCGGGTTTGATGTTGAAGAAATGAAAATCTTTGGCTAATACTTCGGCAGTCAGCTCACGTAGAGGAGAAATATCATCAATGATATAAATTCCGCGCCCATGTGTAGCAATTGCTAATGCATCATCGCGCTCTTGAATGGCAAGATATTGTACAGATGTTTTAGGCAGGTTATTGGTAAATCGCTTCCAACCCTGTCCGCCATCCACCGAGATAAACATACCGAACTCCGTCCCTAAAAATAGTACGTTAGGCGATTTACTATCCTCCTTGATGGTGATGGCATAGGCATCAATATCTGCGGAAGCTAAAGATGTCCATGTTTTACCTAAGTCGGTCGTTTTAAAAATATATGGCTTTTTGTCGCCCGTACGATGTCCGTCAAAGACGGCATACGCCGCATTTTTATCAAAGCGGCTAGCCTCAACATGACTGCACCATGTGTATTGCGGCAACCCTTGAATATTCTTTGTAACGTCTGCCCAATTTTTTCCGCCGTTAGTGGTTACTTGCACGTTGCCATCATCTGTACCTACCCAAATGGTATTGGCATCTAAGCGGTTTTCGGCGATGGTGTAAACGGTAGTGTTCATTTCTGCACCAGTATTTTCGCGCGTGTATCCGCCGGAGCTTTTTTGGCGTTGGCGCGTTGGTGTATTTGTCGTTAAGTCTGATGATATTTTTGTCCAACTATCACCCCTATTAGTACTTAAGAAAAGGTATTGACAAGCAAAATATAATCGTTCGGGGTTAGTTGGGGAAATATAAATTGGAGAGTTCCAGTTGAAGCGGTACTTAGGCTCTTCGCGTGAGGGTTCGATGGGGCGTATGTCTTTTAGCTGCCCATCGCGTTTGTTGAAGCGAACGATGTTTCCTTCTTGCGATTCGGAATAAACAATGTTGTTATCTGCAGGGTGCGGATATGACTTAAAGCCATCACCATAACAGGTTACTTCCCAGTGCTTATTTTGAATACCACCTGCTGCTTGTGAAGGGGCATACCACGAGCCGTTATCTTGCAAACCTCCATATACGTTAAATGGCGTTTCGTTATCTACGGCAACATGATAGAACTGTGATAGTGGTAAATCTTTACACATCTCAAATACTTTGCCGCCATCGTCAGAGCGATATGCTCCGCCATCTGTGCCAACAAAAACGGTATTCGGATTTTTTTCGGATATCCAAAATGCGTGACTGTCGGCGTGTACGTTGCCATCAATAGAACGGAATGACTCTCCACCGTCTTCACTAATACCGGCAATGAAACTACATTTATACAATTTTTTGTGATTGGTAGGATCAACAACTAAGCGCGCGAAATAGAATGGGCGCACTGTTATCACAAATTCGCTGCTTATTTTTTTCCACGTTGCGCCAGCATCTTCGGAGCGATACAAACCTTTTTCTTCTTTCTTTTCACATTCTACCGTAAGGTAAATAAAATTGTTATTTGAAGGTGCGATAGCTACTGCTATTCTGCCTAAGTTGCTCGTTGGGAAGCCGTTGCCGGATACTTTGTTCCACGTTTTGCCACCATCGGATGTTTTGAATAAACCACTGCTTTTGCCACCAGACTCGAAGTAATCGGGCAAGCGACGATGCTCCCACATAGCTGCATATAGC
>JAGOHC010000237.1 GCA_017996375.1 Saprospiraceae bacterium
TTGCATTTTGCGGAATACTAAAACTACCGCCACAAACCTTCTTTTTGAATACAGGGTATTTACCTCGCTTCTTGAAGAAGTTTTTGAAAGAAGTTTCAAGATTGATTAAGCTAACTTGCAAACTTTGAGAATTAGACTTTTTAAGCCACTCGTTAGCTTGCTTTAGTTGAGGTATTTTAGCTTGAATATCATACCTGCTTAACCCTTTCTTATATTCTGCATAATACTTATTAGATAAGTCTAAAGCATAATTATACAGCCATCGAACATTGCCAATGTGTTGGTTTAGTTCAATTTCTTGTGCCATTGTGGGCATCAGTCTGTATTTGTACGCTTTCAACATTGATACAAATATAATACATTTTATCTAATTGGACAAATTTAGATAAAATATTTCAAAGAACTTTTGTCGCTTATATCCCACCCACTAAAGATGAGTGGGATTTACGCTCCATCGTTTAAAATATAATAAAAACGAACGCACAACAAGGTACTGCCAAAAGCGGGGCGGACGCTTATCGTGTATGTTCGGGTTATTGAAGCCCCGCCTTCGTGTATGCTTTGCCGTTGGCAGCAATTAAACCACTAAACATTCAACTTTTACCACTTTCATGTATTTTTTGCATTTATCCCAAGGCTCACCCGAAAATTCAGCGCATTTACTCATTGCATCTTTTCTGGTTCTATATACTTTATCCAAGGAGTATCCCCAGTTGAATATTGCCCATCCAGTAAATTTATATCCTTGCTTCGGAACGGGTTGTATTTGATTCTTTTTCATAATAATAACTGTCCATTAACATTTCTACCGTAACACCATCCTCATCTGCGATTTTGGCGAGTTGCGTGGGGTAGCTTTGCAAAAGGTTTCGTGATAATTCGCCGCGCCGCACCCGTTGTAGTATTTGCCGGACCGTAGCGGTCGATTCACCGCTGAATATCGTTGTGCCGCGTACAGGTGGTGTAAATTGGTGTTGCTTGGCTTCTTTGGATTTCGGTTTACGAAAATCCTTGCTCATAAATCTAAGCCACGCACCCCGCCTGAATGAGTAATCTATTGGGTCACGTGTAAAAGATACTTCGTGATATTCAATACTTACACTTGCAAATTCGGTAAATAGTTCGATGCAATCGGCTTCGGTAAAGCCTTTTCTTTTTACCTTTTCATAATATGCCAACCATTGGTGGCGATTATCCTTAGTCCATTGCTCAAGTTGTGCAGCATAGTCTATACTTGACAACTTGACTTCTTGTTGTTCGTTTGCACACCGCCGCGCTTCAGACAAAGCCTGCTCTACTAATGGCTCGCTTTCATCATTTATTTCAACCTCTTTTGGTTTATAAATTTTATCGGGCTTGATGCTTTCGGTAAACATAGCTAACATCACATCTTCATCGCGTAGCGCGTACCAAAGTGTGCGGTCGCGCGGGTCGCCGTTATAGTTCGCCTTTATCAGTATGCCTGCTTTACACAACTTGCTTATCGCATAGTTTATTTGTCGCTCGGTTAGGTAGTTAAATCGCTGCGCGTGCATCGTAGCTATTGACGAGTAAATGAATGTGCGGTATTCGCCATGCAAATTCATGTAGTCGTAATTTAGCTCTAACTCCATGCGATTGCGCCCGTGTTTCTTGTTATCGTTTATCCAATAAAGTATATGCTGCAACACCAACGCTGGTGTTACGCCAAGCATTTCAGCAAATATTGGATTAAAGCAATGGAGCATTATTTATGGTTGTTTTAGTATTATTTTTTTTCTTCAACGAGTACAAAATCACTTTGCTATACCCTTTACCGTGCTGTGTTTCGTCCAACAGCCGAGCGTCCAATGCTTTAGCAAATAGGTCGCCAGCTTCTTTGCGCGACAGTGCCGTGTGTGCTTTAATTCGAGCAATCCACTCAGTGTCTGATGCCGTGTCACCGTATTTAGTGACAATGTCGGCAAGTATAGTCAATAACTTCATAGTGTTGCGTGAATAAATATGTTAGCGGCAAGGCGGTGAGACGCTTCTAATAAACGTTTCGGTTCAAAAAAAGAAAACAAAAAAAGCCCCACCGCACTTTTACTGCTTAGGCAGTAATTAGGTTTTTATCTACCTTTACTTTCTCGTTCCTCTCTGTAGATATTGTTTCTTTTCCGAACTTCATATTTATCTAATGCTTTTAAATCCCCACCTTTTGCCATATCAAAAAGCTTAGAATCTAATACAAAGTCGGCTTTATCAACACCTTTCTGATATGAAATTGCAACTTGACTTTTTGGGTTATCAAAGTCTTTTGTAAATTGTTTAATGTCATCAATATCTAAAACATTGATAATCTTTGATAGCGGGTATCCAAGCGTTCCAACTTGCACCATCTTTTTTAAGAAATCTTCGTTGTATTCCATTCTTTACCGTTTTTAGTTATTTTTAGACTTGGGTCTAATTTAATCATTCTATCAATAATAACTTGGCAGTATTTGGGGTCAAGTTCCATCCCGTAGCATTTGCGTTTTAATTGGTGAGATGCTACCATTGTTGAGCCTGAGCCAAGAAACGCATCGTAAACTCCACCTTTTAATTTTGACATCTCAATACACCTGCTCATACA
>JAGOHC010000238.1 GCA_017996375.1 Saprospiraceae bacterium
TCCGGATTGGGCGTTTGCTCAGTGTAGAGCATCACCGCCATATTGTTGGTGGTAGTTGATTCCATATCGAATATCCTATTGTTGTTTAAGTATAATTGGGCAGCAAAAAAAATATATTCTACAAAGGTAATGCTTTTTACCAGTTTTTGTTCATTGGCTAATGCCATAGGTTTGTAAAAAAGTTATTAAGCAGTTTCATTGTTTTGCTATAAAAGTAAAGTTTTAACTTTCTATTTATTATTATTTTTTATAATATAAAAATTTGATTATCAGATTATTATAATTAATAATATCAGTTTTGATATATTGGTGTCACACAATTGGCATTATTTTTGGCACTCCACTTACGAGTCACCTTACTATTACCGAAACAATATGAACGCTATCCTAAAATCGAACTCATCCACTAACTACCCTCACACTCATGTATCGGTTGGCACGAAGCAAAGTGTACGCTTCTGGCTGACGCTTAAATTACAGTGTAAGCTGCTAATATCTTATTGGTATGGCGTACTTACCGCGCAAAAGAATAAAGAAATGTTGTCAGAGAACACATCAGGGGAGCCATTGTATAAAGACGTGCGCTTTTGGGTAGTTGTTATTTCATTCTTACTATTGGTTGGTTTGACTTTCTTCAACTATTCCGTCACGCAAATATAAGTTTAGGAGAATTACCGATTGCTTTACCTTACCCAAAAACAAAGGTATCAAGCGCGGTAGGAATAGTTTGCTTGATACCTTTACTGAAGCGACAAAATTGATTTGAGGGAATGAATATCCCTCATACAAATCTGCACCAAATATAATACATAATTTGGTAATTGTCAAGTTATTTAGTTAATAATCTTGCTTCTAACGTGTTATTTATTTCTTCATACGGCATATTCACCCCTATAATTGTGCCTTGAGGGTTAATCAGATATTTCGTAGGGATGCTTTTTATTCCGTATAACTCCGCTATGGGTGATGCCATCCGTTTGAAATCCGAAATATGGTATTGCCAATTCAACCCATCCTTTGCGATGGCGTTGCGCCAAGCAGTTTCATTCGTTTCTAACCCGATACTGACAATCTCGAACCCTCGTCCTTGATATTTTTGCTGTAAGGCTACCATCTGTGGTGATTCTGCGCGACACGGCGGACACCAACTTGCCCAAAAATCTAATAGTACGTAGCTGCCTTTTAATTGCGAAAGTTGGAATGTTTTCCCGTCAATAGTTTTCGCACTAAAATCGGGTGCTTGCGCTCCTCGTATATATTTAGGTACATAATAGTAGTAGTATCCGGCAATCGCTATCACCACTAACAATGCAATAAATAGGTATTTTATCATTTTTAAAAATACTGGTTTGTTTATGCTGAAACACAAAAAAGCCCTTGTTTGTTGTACATTAAACAAGGACTCTGTAGGGAGTGGGCCCACCAGGACTTGAACCTGGGACCCCCTGATTATGAGTCAGGTGCTACTAACCGACTGAGCTATAGGCCCAACGCTCTTAGGAAGCGACTGCAAAATTAGGTATTCATATTGAATATTTCAAATATCGTTGCTACATTTTTTTCCATTTGATATTACACCCCATACTCGGGTATTGCACCTCGCTGATAGGCTGCTGTTGCAGAACGGCATCCAAGGCAGCACGCAAATCTGCTCCAGTAGTCAGTATGCCGGAATTCGGGCGCGAGCCATCTAATCTGCCCCGATACACCAACAGCATCGCCCCGTCAAATACATAAAAATCCGGCGTGCAAGCAGCAGCATACGCGCGCGCCACCGCTTGGGTTTCATCGTAGAGATACGGAAATGGATATTGCTCACGAGCGGCAACTTCTTGCATTTTGTCAGGTGCATCATCAGGGTAATGCTCCACATCATTTGAACTAATAGCAACAAACATTACGCCTTTCGGCAAATAATCATTCGCTATGCGTACCAATTCGCTATTTACATGAATTACATACGGGCAATGGTTACAGATAAACATCACAACTGTTGCTTCCGACGATTGTATGTCTTTCAGCGACATCATTTTTCCAGAAACAACATCAGGCAAGGAAAAATCTGGAGCCTGCGTACCTAAAGGCAACATATTAGATGGTGTTAGTGCCATAATTATACTATTGAATATCGATAATTTAATAAAAAAAAGTTTAGTAAGTTGCAAATATACTTTTGTTGTGCATTTCTCCGCATCTCAATGTTTTGATAAAGCGAAGTGGAGCTTATTTTTTTATAATCAAATGATTTAGTAAAGCATAATATTATTTATATTTGAATGACATTTTATCGAACAAAAAAGATTTATAACTATGAGAAAATGGTATATCGGGGTTGCACTCCTATTATGTAGTGTATGGGCGCAAGCGCAAAAAAGCCCAGTAGGAATTTGGAAAACTATTGATGACAAAACGGGCGAAGCAAAATCGTATGTTGAAATCTACGAACAAAGCGGAAAGTTTCATGGTAAGATTATAAAGCTCCTCAAATCGCCTGCCGACAAAGTTTGCGAAAAATGCACCGGCGAAAAAAAGGATAAACCCCTAATGGGAATGGTAATTTTGAGCGACCTAAAGCCTTATGATTATTAC
>JAGOHC010000239.1 GCA_017996375.1 Saprospiraceae bacterium
ACACACTGGCATAGTCCTAACACAGGAGCAACCAACGAAACCGGCTTCACAGCCCTTCCGGGCGGCTACTGTAACAGCATAGGTACATTCCTCGACATTGGCAACAGCGGTGGCTGGTGGAGTACAGCTGACGGCGGTATCAATAACGGCAGCGGATACCTATACGTGGGCTATAATAGCAGCCTTGTATACGGAGTCGTCAACTACTTTACGAGAGAAGGGTTTTCTGTGCGTTGCGTGAAGGATGAATGTTGCCCTTAATAATCCTTTTTCATTCCGAAAAAACCGTCTTTCGACTTTTGACTTTCGATATAAAAAAAAGACTATTTTTGCAAAAAATTAAACAGAGGAATAATTCACAAACTTGAGAAAATAATAAAAAACAACAATATGGACGCTGAAAAAGATTTACCTGTGCATCCACAACAGATTAACAAAAAATAATTTACAAAAGAATTACTAAATCACATATTGAATTAAAAGAATTCAACGAAGTAGTTTTTTAAAGTCTACGTATTTAAAAAATATGAAAAATGAAATAATACTATATCAATCCGATGAGTTACCTGAGCACATTGAAGTTAGATTAGATGAGGATACCGTTTGGCTATCGCTTAACCAAATATCTCAACTCTTTAACAGAGATAAATCCGTTATTTCAAGACATTTGCAAAAAATATACAAAGAAGGCGAACTTACCCAAGAAGGAACTGTTGCAAAAAAGGCAACAGTTCAAACTGAAGCGGGACGAAAAGTAACAAGAGAAATCGAATACTATAATCTTGATGCTATTTTATCTGTTGGCTATCGGGTTAATTCCAAACAAGGCACTCAATTTAGAATATGGGCTACTAATGTGCTTCGCAATTATCTATTAAAAGGGTATGCCTTGAATCAACGTATGGAAAGAATGGAAAATAATTTTGAAACACTATCAAAAGAAATAAGGAAAATCTCTTTACAATTAAAAACACAAGAATTGCCTAATCAAGGTGTTTTCTTCGACGGGCAAATTTTCGATGCTTACGAATTGGCTTCCCGAATTATTCGCACTGCAAAAAAAGAAATTATCTTGATAGATAATTACATAAACGAAACTTCTTTAATCCATTTATCCAAAAAAGCAAAAGATGTAAAAGTGCTATTACTCACCAAAACTATCAATAAGCAATTAGCTTTAGATGTAAAAAAAGCAAATGAACAATATGGTAAATATGAAGTAAAAGAATTAACAAACTGTCACGACCGATTTTTGATAATTGACCGAAAAGAAATGTTCCATATTGGAGCATCCCTCAAAGATTTGGGTTATAAATGGTTTGCCTTTTCACGCATGGACTCTTTAGTGCATGAAATTTTAAGCAAAATATGATAATGTAATGATGTGCAAAGGAGAATATTCACGCAAAGCACTGATTTTTTGATAACGGAATAACAACTTTCGACCATAGCCATTAAAAAAAAGACTACTTTTGCATTGTTATAAACTTAAAAAAAATAAAAATGAAGACAAAAATTAGATTTTGGATGCCGGCAATACTATTTGCTTTATCCTCAGCTTTTTTAACTAATTGTAAAGAAGATGCAACTATTCCGGTAGTAAGTACCAACGAAGTAACAGCAGTAACCGACACCACAGCTACAAGTGGAGGAGTAATAAGCTCTGATGGCGGAGCAAATGTTACAGCACGCGGTGTATGTTGGAGTACAAGCCAAAACCCAACTATTGCTGATAATAAAACTACAGATGGCACCGGAACAGGTAGTTTTACAAGTGCTATTACAGGCTTAACAGCCAATACAACCTATTATGTACGAGCTTACGCCACAAACAGTGCAGGAACGGGGTATGGAAGTGAAATGTCGTTTACAACACTTGAAGGGAAATATGGTACTATGACCGATATTGATGGTAACACCTATAAAACTGTAAAAATAGGTACCCAAACGTGGATGGCGGAAAACTTAAAAGTTACCAAATACAACGATGGAACAAGCATTCCAAATGTAACGGATATTACCGCATGGTCTAAATTAACCACAGGAGCCTACAGTAATTATGAAAATCAATTTTCATATTCTGAAACGTACGGTAAATTATACAATTGGTATGCAATAAATACAGGCAAATTATGCCCTATAGGATGGCATGTAGCAACGGATGCCGAATGGGCGACTTTAATTGATTATTTAGGCGGAGATGTTGCAGCCGGTAAACTTAAAGAAACCGGTACCAAACATTGGTATAGTCCAAACAATGGAGCAACCAACGAAACCGGCTTCACAGCCCTTCCGGGCGGCTACTGTAACAGCATAGGTACATTCCTCGACATTGGCAACAGCGGTGGCTGGTGGAGTGCGACTGAGCGTACTACCAGAACCGCCATGAGATGGGTCATGAACAACGATAAGATCCGTGTAGACAGATACGAAGGCAATAAGGAAAATGGAGGTTCTGTCCGTTGCGTGAAGGATGATTGCTGCCCTTAATAATCCATTTTCGTTCCGAAAAAAACGTCTTTCGACTTTTGACTTTCGATATAAAAAAAAGACTATTTTTGCAAAAAATTGAATCCATTA
>JAGOHC010000240.1 GCA_017996375.1 Saprospiraceae bacterium
GTTGACAATCTCGATAATTTGTTAATTGGTAAGGTTTTTTCTGCAACCCAATTAGGCTTTTTTGTTAGAGCCAAAAGTTCAAAACATATGCCAGAGCAAATTTTAACTGGTATTCTCCAGGCGGTATCTTTCCCCGTTTTAACAAAGGTTTGTGATGACGAAATTGAATTCAGAAGATTGCATCTTCGTTTTCTGCAACTATCATTATATGTTTATTTTCCTGTGATTTTTGGATTCATTGCTGCCTCAAAGGCGTTTATTGTAGTGTTGTATACCAGCAAATGGCTTCCTGCCTTGCCGTATTTGCAAATTATTTTGTTGTCGAGTTTTGCTTATTTTTTAGGAGCATTATTTAATCAAACAATAATGGCAAAAGGAAAAGCAAAAATGTATTTTAGAATAAACACTGCAAAAAAAATTATTGTACTAGCAGCTATCCCTTTTGGGATATGGGGTGGAATACTATCATTTGTGTGGGCTATAACTATTATTAGTATAATTCGTTTATTTATTGACGCATATTTTGTTGGGAAGTTAATGAAAATAAAAATTTTTGAATATTTGAAGATTGTTTTAAAACCGTTTATTATTGCTGGTTTAATGTTTGCCTTGGTGTATCCAATAAATTTTTTAACAATTAAAAGTGATCTCTTAATACTTGCTTTGCAAATCGCAGTTGGTTTAATTTCTTATATATGTTTTTCGTTAATATTTAAACTTGAAGAATTTCATGAAGTAAGGTCGATTATCTTTAATCAGATTAGTGGTATTTCAAGTAAGATAATTGGCAAGAATAAATAATGTAAAAATTTGTAATTCAAAGATTTAATTTACTACCTTTGAGTAGTGATTTAAATTGTTAAAATTGCACTAAGGTCAAAATTTGCTCCATATGTACCCTTTGCTGAAGCTGATAAAATGGCAAAAAATGATTGTTAAAATCCTTAAAGTCTTTCAATTCGGGGCATTTCCATTATTAGTATTCGGATTTTCAAATGTGTATTGTCAAATTCCGCAATCTAATCTACTTATGTGGATTAACGCAGATTCTGTACAAACAATTTCGTCCAAAGTGTCAACGATTTATGACATGAGCGGCAGGGGGTTCGATTTGTTCCAACCAAATTCTTCTGGTCAGCCAACGCTTATTTCAAATGGCCTTAATGGCTATCCTGTATTGAGATTCAATGGTACAAGTAATTTTTTAAACGTTGACTTTGGACAAACATTTAATCACCCAATATCCATCTATTGTGTTTTTAAGGTTGATGGAGCGGGGATACAATACATTTATGATGGGAAGACAGCTTATCAAAGCTTGAGATATAATTCTGGATCAATTCAAATGAGAGTGTCATCATCGGTTTTAGGCTATGTAAAATCGGCTCCCTTTCCTTTTATTTGCTCTACCGCTGTTTATAATGGATCTCTCTCAAAAATTTACCAAAACAGTATTTTGGAACAAACTGGAGTTTTGTCAATGGGTTTTTTGAATGGATTTACTTTAGGATCGTTGTTCTCTGCAACTAATTATTTTTTCAAGGGAGATTTAGCAGAACTTATTGTTTATAACAACGAACTTACCTCCATAGATCAATTGATTGTTGAGAATTATTTGATGGACAAATACACCCCTGTATTTTCCCTCGGTGATGATATTAATGTTGGTTATGGAATTTGCGATACTGTTATTGGAATTAATTCTGGGTTTTCGAACTATATTTGGTCGACAGGTGCAACAACAAATACTATTTTAGTTAATAAATCAGGGCAATATTCTGTTACCGCTTTTGATTCTTTCGGCCGAGCACATTACGATACTATAAATGTGGTTTTTCCGTTGCAAATTGAAAACAAAACAATTTGTTTTGGGGACACACTTCTGGTAAACCCCATAATATCTGGGAACTATAGTTTTCTTTGGTTTGATCTTACTGTTACTGAAAACATGTCAATTTCAACAGAAGGTATCTATTGGTTGGAAGTAACAGATGATAATGGGTGTGTAATTAGAGATACATTTTTTGTTGATGTTGACAGCTTTCCCCAACGAATTGATCTGGGTGCCGATACCAGTCTTTGCTCAGGAAACCAGATACGCCTGATGGTGGGCGAAAACCTGTGCAGTACGTTTTTGTGGCTTCCCGGAAACGAAACCACACCACAACGTACAGTAACTGAAAGTGGTTTGTACAAACTTACAGCCACCAATACAAATGGCTGCACTGCTTCCGATTCGTTGTTTGTCTCCATTCAGGGGCTTGCCCCAACACCGGTATTTACTGTCGATAATCTGTGCTTTGGCGATGTAGTGCAATGCAACGATTTCTCGGTACATCCCGATAGCATTCAGTCGTTTACATGGATTTTTAATGCAACCGACACCTTATACAGCCAAAATCCCCAGTATCAGTTCGCTGCGCCCGGTACACATTCTATCCGTCTGGTACTTGAGTCTTTCAGTGGCTGTGTCAACGATAGTGTTGCTCAGGTTGTGGTAAAACCACTTCCCGAAGTGTCGTTTTCTTGGCTTCCGGTTTGTGCAGGTATTCCGGTGGATTTCGATGCGTAA
>JAGOHC010000241.1 GCA_017996375.1 Saprospiraceae bacterium
GGCTTATGGGATACCCGATAGGATGGACAGACTTAAAGGATTAGGAAACGCCATTGTGCCGCAGGTCGCTTATGAGATATTCTCTGCAATCGGAGCGGTCTCCCGGCATGGGGCATAACGGATCGGGTATTGCTGCCGTGTGGGAATAGTAGCACGTCAGCCTAAATAACAACTAAAATTTGAGTTATGCACAATGATAAAATTAAGAACGTCAGCCCACATGGAAGCAATACCATGTTAGCGGCTGTTACGGGTGACAGGATTACTCCCGAAAATATTACAAGCATTGCAGAACATGAAGTGTTTGTCTTTGGAAGTAACTTGTCTGGCAGGCATGGTAAAGGTGCTGCAAAAACTGCTTTGGGTTGGGGTGCAAAATGGGGGCAAGCCGCAGGAATACAAGGTAAGACTTACGGCATACCAACAAAGGATGCAGCCATAAGAAGAACGCTACGCATTGATGAAATAAAGCCGTTTGTAGATGATTTTATTGAGTGGGCTAAATACCATACGGGAAATACTTTTTATGTAACTGAAATAGGCTGTGGCTTGGCTGGGTACAAACCAAAAGAAATAGCTCCGCTATTCGCTGAATGTGTCAATTTAAAAAACGTCAAATTACCGCAAAGGTTCTGGCACAAGTTGGGTGGTAGTAATAGCCGCTAACGGTAGTGCTTTGCGAAGTGGCGGACATAGATATTCGTCTGCTCGCAAACTTACCACAGCCAAATTTAAAAACTAAAGAACAGTATTTATTCATCAGCCGCCATTTTGCAAAACACATTGTTATGCGTTCGGGCGGCGCAAAAAAAAGAAGCTATGACTTATAAAGGAATTAAAGTTTCAACAAATTGGGATTGTATCAAATCATTTCAATGGATGTGCGAAAATGCAAAGTTTATCTTTTCGCATAAATCATATAAAGGCGAACGGATTAAGATTGTTGTAAATGAACCAATAGAAAAGTTTGATTGCTTTGAAATTGGTTACGATAGGTACGGTGTAACAACAAATGCTGATACTGTTTTTAGTAGTGGATGGGGTGAAATGATTGAAGATAGCAGTAAAGAAATTGTTGATTACATAAAAGATTATTTAAAAAGAGAAGGGGCTTCTGACCTTATAGAAAACGACCCGCACGAAGTATCTTCTGTTAAATGTGATTTGTGTGGTAAAGAATGGGTTGCTGTCAGACCATTAGGATTAACAAAATTAGAGTGTCCGAATTGCGAAAATATGGTGCAATTTGAAAACGTCTGATAGCCTGACGCATAACGTAAAAGCATTGGCGAAGGCAGGGAATAGTAGCACTTCTGCTCAATTACTTACCGATGCTCAATAGGATTATAAATGTTCAAAATTAGTACGTCAGCCCTGCTTTTGCCAATGCAATGTTGTGCGATGTGGCTTTTCGGGGTGTTAAAAATAACGGTTTGAGCGACCTTAAAAAACTCACTTAATAAAATGGCAAAATTTAGAAAAAAGCCTGTTGTCATAGAGGCTATCACTTTTGACGAGTTAGTTGAATTTGGTAAAAACAATGGTGGTAATATCGTTAATGGTATGCCTTGGTCTTTCACTTATGGTGGTCATCCGATAACACACGAAAACGATGAGTGTTATTTAATTCCAACATTGGAAGGAACTCACAATTTTACACCAAAAGATGTTTTAATTACTGGTGTTAAAGGCGAAATCTATCCTTGTAAAATTGACATTTTCGAGGCTACTTATGAAAAAGTAGAAGATTAAAATTGAGGTTGTCGTGATATGGTAGGGTGTCGCTCTGCCATATCGCACAACGGTAAGCATAGGCGATGGTGGGGTTTAGAATTACGTCTGCCCAGCCCATGCACCGAAGCTGAATAGCGAACAGGAAGTTGAGAATATATTCGTCCAGCCCCACTATTGCCTATGCACTTGTTGGTGGCTGTACGGTCAAAATAATAGTTATGATTATAAGTCGAAAAGAAAAGCGGAAGATGCCGAACTACACAAAGCCATATTTAAAAGTAAGCCGGGACGGTCGTTTCTACCTGTCCAAAAAGGCTGTAGAAATTCTTGAAATTGATGAGCCGGAAAACGAAGGCGTATTAATCGGGTATAAAGAAAAGGCGTTGTTTATTGCTTATTCAAAAGATAGTGATTGCTTTAAAGGCTCATTCCAAAAAGGTTGTCAAGGCATAAGGTTCTGTAATAAAATCGAACAGTTAAAGGTTTTCGATTATTTCAACAATCCTATGAAGTTCGCTATCAATTTTAAAATGGATGTCGAAGATGTCGTTATTGAAAGTGGTTATAAGTTCTACAAATTGCAGGAGGTAGTATAGCCACCAACGTTCCGGGTATTTGTGAAGTAGCCGTATTTGAAAAACTAAAGATGAATAACAAATGAAAGATTATTTAAGCACAATAGATGAGGTTTTAGAGTCAAGCGGCTATTTAACAAATACCATGTTATGTGCCGTAATTGGGATTGAAGAAACTAATGTTCAATTAATGCAAGTTGCTGGGAGGAATTTTATCTATTTGCTTTGTGATAAAGGTGAAGTTATTTATGCAGGTAGAAC
>JAGOHC010000006.1 GCA_017996375.1 Saprospiraceae bacterium
ACCGACTTAGTTGACTAAGTCGGTTTTTTTAAAATTAGGTTATTTAATTTCGAAAAAACTATTCTTCCGTAGGCACTTCTTCTTCATCAAACGCTGCAAAATCGAACAACAAAGAGAAGCGCAGCGGATTGTCTAAAGGGTTACGCTGATTAGTGGTAGGTACTAAGTAGGAGAAGTTCAATCCGAATATATTATACTTCAACCCTAAGCCTACTGTGAAGAATCTGCGGTTTCCTTTTGTACGGTCTTCGCGGTAATAGCCGGCACGTACAGCAAACTGTTTGTCGTACCAATATTCCGCACCTATTGAGTAATTCAACTCGCGGAGCTCTTCTGTACCACCCCCAGGAGCATCTCCAAAAGAACTGAGCATAGATGCCACCACACCGTTTTGTTTATAGTCTGGAATGCCATCGTGCGGGTCCACATCATACTTCGTTGTATCAGCGGCCGGAACCGGTGTAGGTACCATTAATTTATTAATATCTGCGGCTAATGTCAGCGTGTTGTATTGGTCTAACTGAAACGTCCATGCAGCGCCAAGCCCGAAATTTGCTGGAATATAATCTCTGTTGGCAGAGTTGGTATAAGTAATTTTAGTACCCATATTGGTTAGTGCCAATCCTACCATAAGGTTAGTTTTACTACCGCCCATTACGATAGGTGTTTTGTATGTAAAAGCAATATCAGCAGCACCTGCTGTACCCGGCGTTATATCCACATTGCCTACACGCTGTCCGGCAGCCAAGTTGGAGTAAATAAATTTACCCGAAATGGATGCTGCAAACTTTGGCGTGAGTTGACGAGCATATCCGAAATTGATTTCAAATTCGTTTGGGCGACCTTGTCCTATTGGTTGTCCATTATCATCTGTAAAGGCGATGTTTCCTAATGAGAAATAGCGGATGCCTAACCCAACTGATTGAACTTTGTTAATCTTTTTATAACCGGAAAGGTACGCTAAATAGACATCTTGCAGCCCTAATGCGCGCAACCAAGGTGTATATGTTGCCGATACGCCCATTTCTTTTTCGGCGAAAGCCAACTTAGAAGCGTTGAAGTGCATGGCATTGGCATCGGGCGAAATGGCGATACCTACATCACCCATGGCACCACTGCGTGCATCTGAAACGATGCGTAAAAAAGGCACAGCCGTAACAATGGTATTGACGCATGGCTTACCGTTAATATCTTGCAATACACCATCTACTAAAAAGCAAGTGGTAATACTTTGCCCGAATGTGTTATAGGAAGCAGCAAAAATTGCTATGGAAAATACAATGAGCTTGAACAAATTTTTCATCAGTAAATAAAAAGTATATTAATTGTCGAATATTACAGGGCTGCAAAGATACGGTATTTCACATTTCTTTGCTGCAAAACGTTGTGAATATGTTAAAAAAGTATGCTATTGAGCCATAACCACGTCATTCTTGGCTATTCGATAGGTTATACCGACCGTAAATGCGTTCGTTACATCTCTAAATTCTCCAAATTTGGTAGGTTCAATACCTAACTCTTGCTGTGGTGTCAAATCGTAGTTTTGCAACCACTCTACAAATATACTTATTCGAGGTTGCATTTGATAACCAACACCTGCACCATAGACTAACCCCCAAACATCACGCCGATAATTGGATTGGTTGTCGGTTACCCAAAAATTACCCTGCTCTAATATGTAATCCCATTTTGGACCAAACATACCATAAGGTGTAAATTTTTGTATCGGATACCTAAGTTGTATTGGCAAACTAATAGAAAGCGTATTCAACTTTAGAGAAGCCGTTTCTGTATTTATCAGGTTGCCGTTCTCATCTGTAAAAAACAATTTTGGGTTCTCGCCAAATTGCTTAAAAACACCTGCTGAGGGAAGAACGGCAAAATATTTACCAAACCCTACCGTAGAAAAAATATGCGCTACACCACCCCAAGCATCCGTAATAGAAATATATCCGCCACTTTCTTTAAAAAGAAAAGTGGTGCTGGTATAAACGCCTGCCTTGAAACCAACCGATTCCAGTTTTTGCGCCTGTACGCTTGTGGCAAGGAAAATCCCCGCGCAGACAATAACTAAAAAATGAACTTTGTTTATCATAGTTAGGATAAATGCATTTGTGTCGTTGCAAAACGACTTAACCGAAGTGCTAACGAAATGTTAATACAAATATTGTGTTAAGATTATTTTAGTATGACTAATTTCTCAAATTTACTTTCCGCTTTCTGCGAATTGCTTACAGTATCGGTGGTGGCGAGGCGAATTTTATATAAATACACCCCCTTCGCCAACTGCCCGTCAAAGTCATCGCGTCCGTTCCATTTTATGCCCGATACTCGGAAACCTTGTGGCATCACCTGTTGTTCGATGGTTTTGACCAATTTTCCTGATATGGTATAAATGTCAATTTTTACATCCAATAGTTGATCCACCAAATTGTGTTCAAACATAAATTCAGTATTGGTTGTAAACGGGTTCGGGTAGTTCAATACGTGGTCGAGTGCTGCTTCGGCATTATCCGTTACGATAAATTCAGTATGCCCTTCGGCAGAGTTGTTGGCAATGTCCCATGCCTTTATGCTAATGCGATGCTTGCCGACAGCCAACTTAGAAAGCGGATAGCGCACTTCGCCTTTCTTATAGTTGTCAAGTTCGGCAGTATAAAAATCATTGAGGATATAGGTGTCTTGCGTTTGGTTATCTAAAACACTCGTGAGGTCGTGTCCGATGCTGTTACCTACCACATTGATACCGTTATCGTCAGAAAGTTTTGCGAGTAAAACGGGGCTGTCATTTGTGATACCACCTATCACGAAATTTTCATTATTCATAAATACTTGTACTACGGGTGGTGTATCATCAGCTGGTGCGTTGGGGTCAGTGCCGCCAATGATGATACCTTCATAAAAACCTGCAGCATCTTGTGGTGTACCGTTCTCTGCATAGTAGCTTATTTTGCCGTTGCCATATTGGTAATTAATATCTTTTGGCACAACAAAGGTAAAGGTAAATTGTCCGTTCGACACAGCAGCTGTACCTTTAAATATAACATTTTTTTGTACTTTGAATGGTCGCACGGTACTGCCCGGAGCTTGCCCTAATGTATAGAGCGTAACGGGTTTGTCATAAATAGTTGGATATACTTTTCCGTTGTAATTACTTAATACATTCCCATTAGCATCGGCAACATAGCCCGTGATGGTAACTGTTTGCAAAGCCCGCAGCGTATCGGCAGATATGCTATTGATTGCATTACCATTTATGGTGGATGTAATTATTTGATACTCTGGTATAGCCAAATACATAGAGGGGTCGCCGAGCAAGGTAAACCGCCGCCCGTTTGAACCACTATTAACAGCATTTTTGGCAATTCGCAATATTTCTCCTATTGCCAAATATTTGCCCTCTTCTTTTTTATACAATCGATTAAAAACTGCTCTCGTCAGGTTTTCGTTAGCAAAGATATATACGGGGCGCACGGTAGTATAAAGTGCTACGCCTCCGCCACTCTCTTTGAGTGCTATTTGCTCGCCGGCAGTTACAATATCAGGTGCATCATAACCAGCAAAAGAGCAGGTAGCAGTAATAAACAAAGGCAATTTATATTGGTTCGTCCATTCAGCAATATCGGTAGTAGAAAGTACGCGCTCTTGTGCCCAACCGCGCGGACCACCATGCCCCATGTAGTTTACTACCAATGCACCTTTGTAAATTGCGCTGTTTTGTGCTGCATTAGCTGCCGGAAATCGTGCGCCCGCAGGTGTGGATACACGTGGGAAGGCATCATAATATATTTTATCCTGATTAAAGACGCGATAGGTAGTATCAACGTTAATGGCAATGTTGTCTATATCGCGGAGGTGTCCGTTGTTATCCGCATCATCTGCATTGAAAAGTGTAGTCAGTCGCCAACTTCCTAATGATTTTACATCTGTATCGTAAGCAATAATTTTATTTATCATAGCCGTTGCTTCGGCAGCCGAATTTACTGGCAAGCGACCTACTGCTATATCAAGTGCGCCGCCGAAATTTGTGTCGCCTTCGTCATTGCTTAATAGTCCGTAATAATCATCAGTAGGGAATGCCTCGATAGGGTTGATGCTGCCATGCGTATCGTTTTGCGGCTCAAACTGCACGCCTGTTTCCACTACGGGTATAAAGTTACTGTTTGCACTATTGTTGGCTATGTTGCGATAATCGAAAGAGCCGTCGCCTACTAAGAGCAAGTATTTGAATCTGTTGTTTCTGTCAAATAGCATTTTTGCAAAATCGCGGATGGCGGTAGGGTCAACTACTCCACAACTAAACTCCTGATAAATTTTATCTACATCTACTGTTACTACACTATATGCGTTGTAGGTACGGCGATGCTGTGCCAAGCGTTCTACTTCTGCCTCAAAATTTTTGTGATAAACGATTACTAAATCAACATTGTCAATTTCATGAATATTTTGATTGCTGATTTTTGTGCCGCTTTCGGGCGCTCCAATGCCCTCGGTAGTGAATGCTAAATAACGGCGGAAGGTATTATTGTTAACTACGCCGAATTGTGCCTTTGTGCCATTCAGCAGGGTTTGTTGTGCTGCTGGCTCGGTAGTGTTAGTAACATCCCAAATCGTAATATCACTACTTGCATTATCCAATTGGTATGTCACTGTATTATAATTCAATGTTTTACTATCCGAAAATAAAAGACTGCTGTTAGTTAGTGCTAAGGAGCAACGTGCCGTAATATCAATAAAATCTAACCAACCTTCACTTTGCGGGTCACCTGCCACTTCGGGATAACGCACTACGACATCAAGACTGTTGTTGGTAAGCGTTATACTTTGGTTGATGTTACCCATCTTGGCAAAATCAGCCTCAACATCGGTCAAAACTGTGGCACTAATATTAACAGAAAAAGTTTGCCCGCCTACAATGGCGCGTACCACAGATGGCACTCCACTACGCCCCGCAAATGCCATACGGAAATAAATTGGCTCGGCGATAATCAGGTTAGCGAAAGCAAATTTATTGGTAAAATCATAATCGCGTGTTAATTTGAATTGGTCGCCAAACCACCGCTTTCCGGAGCCTTGTGCAGACGTGGAATAGTCAAGTAAGTTAAAAACATCTCTCTCATAACGTTGGTAGTTTTCAAAACTGGTTACTGTATAGGCTGTATTAGAAACGCTGTTATTTGTGTTAATTCGCTTTCCGTTGCCGTTGCCTATCTTTAAATAAAAATACTGGTGATCGGTGTATAAATTATTCGGGCGATTATATTGTAGTGTGGTTGGATTAAAATATGTTTTGTCTGCTCCTTCTGCATAAAATAATACTGCATCTCCGGTGTTAAAAACACCATCGTCTTCACCGGTAACGGTAATTGCATTTTCAACTATATCATCATAGCGCGTTGTAGCAGTTGGTTCGGGCAACATTCCACCACCGTTGCTATACAGGTGGATGGTGCGCGGGTCAATATTATCTACGGCTATGCCTAAATTTTTAAGAAAATTGTAATCTAACTTTATTGCTCCCGTACTTTTTACTGCTATGCGATATACGTCACTATCTTTCAAAATGGAGTTGTAGGTGTTGTTCGGGTTGCGGTATGCCGTTGTCGGTTTGGGTGTTGTTGTAATTGCAATTTCAAAATTCTTTACTCGCTCGTAGCCGTTGCCGCTTTTCCGAAAAGGCATAAACAATAGTTTGCCAAAAAATTTATTTCTGTCTTGCTCAACAACCGTCCGCAGTTGAAGTTCCTCACCAATGGTTTCCAAATGTTTCATGTTGGACATACTGACAGGCTCATATTCTACATTGATAATTCGTGCAGTCAGTTCTGCATTTTCACGTAGTTGAAAGCGCTCCAAAAATACGGGCAGCGTAGGTGCCGCTTGCTCATAAATAGCACCTTCAAAACCCCAAGCAGAAATAGAATTACCGCCAAAAGAAGTTTCTTGCAGGGGTTGTGTTACCCATTTTATTGTTTGTTGAATGACGATAGCTTGCTGCGCCAAACTTGTTGTGAAAGAAACGAAAAGTATCAAAATGGAAAGAGTGAAGGCTTTTTTGAACATATCAAATTGTTTTAGGCTGATTCTTATTTGTGCAATAAATTCTTTTTATTTTATACAACAACTTTTACCTTTACAGGAAACTGTTATGGAAACGTTAATAAAAATTTCAAATTGTGTGCAAATTACACCTTAACCTTTAAAAATTAAAAGTTTAACTTTTACAGAATACACCTCACCCATACAACCTTTCACAGAAAGTATTGTCCATTCATTACAAACCGCTTAATCCGTACCCTCAGCCACAACATCACAACCAATGTATTTATGAAAAAGTTTTTAGTTGTATCCATATTTATTTTAGTTGCTCACATACGGCTTGTTGCACAAAAAGACTCCACCGCACTATGGGCAAAAAAATCGCTGTCAGCTACTAATATTACGCAAAGCATAACCATTGACGGCGAGCTAAACGAAGCAGAATGGGCAAGCGCACAGGCAGCAAGCGATTTTGTCATTAATCAACCCAATACGGGTGCGGCAGCAACACATCGTTCTGACGTGCGTGTGCTATACGACAACCAAGCCCTTTACATCGGCGCACTATTATACGATATACACCCAGATAGCATCGCGCACGATTTGAGCAAGCGCGATGACTTAGGCAATACCGATTGGTTCGCTCTAATTTTAGATGCTTACCGCGACGGCATCAATGGTGTTGGGTTCATCGTATCGGCATCAGGCGTACAAGTTGATGTAAAATATTTACCCGCCGAACAAGGAGGCGAAGATGGCAGTTGGGATGCCGTATGGAACAGCAGTGTTCAAATTACTGACAAGGGTTGGGTTGTTGAGTTGAAAATTCCGTATTCTGCAATACGCTTCCCAAAAGCAACAGAGCAGCAGTGGCATATCAATTTCGGGCGGTTTACTTTTCGCAGTCGCGAAAAAGTATTTTGGAATCACATCCGTCCTGACCAAGCACTTTTCCTATCGCAGTGTGGTTTGTTAAACGGTATAAAAAATATCGAATCGCCGGTACGCCTTTCGGCAACGCCATACATCGCAACGCGTATTCAGAACCACCACGACAACAACGGCAACCCTAAAGATGTATGGAGCAGAAGTATTAATGGTGGTGTGGACATAAAATACGGTATCAATGATGCCTTCACATTAGATGCCACCCTCATCCCCGATTTCGGGCAAGTGCGCTCGGACGCGCAGATACTCAACCTTAGCCCATTTGAGGTGCAGTTTCAAGAAAATCGTCCGTTCTTTACAGAAGGTATAGAGTTGTTTAATAAAGGAGGTTTGTTTTACTCGCGCCGCATCGGTGGCACTCCCCTTGCATTTTTTGATGTGTATGACCAACTACAGGAAGGCGAGCGCATAATAAAAAACCCTACCGAAGCGCAGCTCTACAACGCCACAAAAATATCAGGGCGTACCAACAAAGGCTTAGGCATCGGGTTGTTCAATGCCATCGCCGGCAGAAGCGAAGCAATAATCGAAACGGCGGAAGGTAACAAACGCACGTTCGAAACAGGACCTTTAACCAACTACAACGTTGTGGTGCTTGACCAAAATTTAAAAAACAACTCCTACGTCACGCTTACCAATACAAATGTATGGCGCAATGGAAGTTTCTACGATGCCAACGTTACCAACCTGAAGTTCAGTGCACGAAATAAAAGCAATACTTACGAGCTGAATGGCTCCGGAAGCCTTAGCCAAAAATTGTTGCCCGATTCTACCGACTACGGACACAAATATTCTTTTGGCTTTGCAAAAACAAGTGGGCAGTTTCAATATAGCGCTACCTACAACGAAGAGAGTTACAACTACAACCCCAACGATTTGGGTTTTCTGTTAAGCCCCAATGAACGTTCGTTTTACGGAAACGTGGGTTATTATATTTTTAAACCTTTCGGTAAATTCAATCGCTTCAGCAGTGATGTTGGTATTGAATATACTCGCCTGCATCGCCCCGACAAATTCAATAATTTTGCCATCTATTGCAACACCTTTTTTCTGACGAAAAAGAATGTAGGCTTTGGGGTTTGGGGTGGTGTAGAGCCCATTATCACGTATGACTATTTTGAGCCTCGCAGCGATGATTTCTCACGCTATTATACCTTCCCTACCAACTATCGCGTGGGTGGTTTCTACTCCTCCGATTACAGCAAACCAATTGCTTTTGATATCAATGTAGAGTATCGGGATTTTAACGACAACAACCGCTACAATATCGGCGTGGGCATCTTCCCACGCTTACGCTTCAACGCGAAATTTTTTATGCAACCCGGCATCTATTACGAATACAACCGCGAAGACATCGGGTACATCTTCCAAAACTCGTCAGCTATTGGTTTTGATGAGGTGTCATCGGGTGACATCATCTTCGGACGGCGCAATCGGCACTCCGTTGAAAATTATTTAGGCGCAAGTTATACCTTTAATAATAAGATGAATTTCACACTCAATGTGCGGCACTACTGGTCGAAAGTTGACTACCTCGGTTTTCATTTGTTAGATAAAAAAGGTGAGTTAGCACAAACGCCATATACAGGTATTGATAAAGATGATGGTGTTTCTTCTCTACATAACATCGCCTTTGATGCCTTTACGGTTGATGCCGTTTATACTTGGCGATTTGCTCCCGGCAGCGACATCGTTATCGTTTGGAAAAATAACATCTTTGCCGGCGATACCAACGTACAAGAAACCTATCTGAAACATACCGAAAAGTTGTTCCGAAATCCGCAAACGAATAGTTTGTCCATAAAGGTTTTGTACTACTTAGACTATCTTCGCTTTCGCAAAACGAAATAGCGTGGTGCTGTGTCACGGCAAGTACTTTATTTTATAGATACGATATTAACCTTTATCAATAATTTGTACCTTTGCGCAGTTACAAATCATTTGATGATTAATTAAATTAATAACATGAAGTACTTATTCCTACCATTGTTGTTTTGTTGTACAGCAATATGTACCGCCCCAATGCAAGCACAATGTTTAGATAACGAGCAACAAGCTATCTTAAATCTAGTTTTTGATACCTACCCCCAAGAAACTGGTTGGCGTTTGCAAGACCTCAACGGAAACATCTATCTGCAAGGACATGGCACGAACGGTCAAGTTACTTTTAGTGATACCGTTTGCGTACCAGCTGCTACGTGTTTAACCCTAAACATATCAGACAGCTATGGCGATGGTATGTGCTGTAGCTTTGGCGATGGTACTTACACCTTACTTCTGAACGATGCCATTGCAGCGCAAGGCGGCGAGTTCACGTTCGGTGCTTCGCACGAAATCGGCTGTGTTGCTGGTGCCGTCTGCTCCTCGGCATTATTGATTACTGCTCCGGGCAACTACTCAGCTACCGTTACACCAAGTACTTGGTACACCTTCACCCCGGATACTTCCGGCACGTACACAATCTCAACTTGCTCTGACTTAAACAGTTGCGATACGCGCGTATGGTTGTATGGCGGCGAATGTGGTCAGTTTGCATGGGACAACACAAATATCGGTACAATTGCTTACGCAGACACTGGTTGTGGCGATGATAATAATTGGGCAAGCCTGACTTATCCGCTTACCGCTGGCACTACCTACTACATCCGTGTTGGGGGCATCAACAGCACTTGCGTACCTGCTCTGTCATGGACATTAACTTTTAATGGTCCACTATTGGGATGTACTGACCCTACTGCTTGCAACTATAACCCGTTGGCACAAGCCAATGACGGCTCTTGTGTGTATCAAGGAAGCCCGAACTGTCCAGCAGGACCCGACCTAATCGTTGTACAATCCGCCATCGAAACTTCGCTGCATCTTTCTACCTTAAATGAGGTGGATGAATGTTATGTACAAGAAGGATGTATCAATGGATACGGGCAGCGACACATCATACGATTCACCACGCATATAAAAAATATTGGCGACCAAGATTACTATATCGGCAGCCCTACTACGGATACCATCGTCAATCAATTTGAATGGGGTGCTTGCCATGGGCATTGGCATTACAAAGGCTATGCCGAATACCTCATTTATGACAGAAACACTTTCCAGATAGTACCGATCGGCTTTAAAAATGGTTTCTGTGTGCTCGACTTAGAATGTTCGGGCGGTGGCTCCGGACAGTATGGTTGTGATAATATGGGCATCTCCGCCGGATGTGGTGATATTTACTCAAGTGGTTTGGATTGCCAATGGATTGATATTACTGACTTGCCCGCAGGTAATTATACTTTAGTGGTACGTGTGAACTGGGAGAAGCAACCCGATGCGCTGCATCACGAAGAAACCAACTATCTGAATAACTGGGCTCAGGTATGCCTTGACATCACACGCGACCCCCTAACCAATATTCCGCATTACACCATCGCTGACGGTGAGTGTTTGCCGTATGTGGATTGCACGGGCGAGGCTTTTGGAAATGCAAAAGTTGACTGCGAAGGAACTTGCACCGGCATTCGCAAAGCTGGCGATATTGACCGCGACACTACATTGGCTATGCAAGATGTTTATACCTATATTAATGAAATTTTGACCGACACCATTACACCAACGTCTTGCATTGACTTAAATGCAGACAATGATATTTCGGTTGCAGATGCTACCTTATTACTCGAATGTGTTTTACACCCTAACGGCGTACAAGGTCATAACCACAGTACTTGCGCATTCCCGTTTGGTATATTAAATATCAACGATACCATTACACTTAGTGTAAGCGATATTAATACCACCGAAAAATATTTTGATGTATTGATAAAAAACCCTACGGCACGCGTTGCGGCTTACCAATTCAAAATTAGTGGTGCAACTATTGATCACCTCACCTCGTTGGCTGCCGATTACAATACGAGTTTGTATTATTCGGATGATGAAATTTTGAGTATTTCCATTCAAGAAAATACTATTACCAAACACAACAGCCCGACAGAATTGGTGCGCGTATATTATACTGAACTGACCGACAACCAAGTTTGCATCAGCGAAATTGCTACCATTTTTAATGCGTTGCATGAAGAAACTATCAACGTTATTGGCAACTGCAGCAGCATCATAAACAACACTTCAGAGGCATTTGCTAATATGTTAGATGTAAAAGTAGTTCCCAATCCGTTCAACCAATCGGCGCGTATATTGTTTAATAATGTAAAACACGAAAATTTTACTATTCAACTCATTGACTTTACCGGCAGGTTAGTGCGTACCTATCAAAATATTACCGATAGTGAGCTAACCATTTGGCGTGGCAATTTGCCGGCAGGCGTTTATACTTGTAAAGTTAGCACAAGTAACGGCTGGGGGATAACCCGATTAGTGATAGAATAGTTAGTACTGCAACATAATATGGCGACACTTTTGATGATGGCTTTATTTGGCTATTCGTTATATTTACTAAATGGCCGTTTCTTCAGTTTTCTTCCGTTCGGCAATACCGTCAATCGCGATATTGCCGCTATGCAAAGCGAACTGCAAAACACACGCACTCAACTTGCACCATGGAAACGCGAGGAGGTAAGTTTACTATCCTTCAACAAAGGGAAACCCCTCTTTAAACTAAGAGGTATGGATACAGGCATCATCGAAAACATTTATCAAGAGCCAATGTTGGCATACGCCCATCGGCGATATAACAACCCAAAGTTGAACGGTTTGTTGTGTGTGCAAAACTCGGAACATCTGTTCGCTTATAAAATTACTGATAAAGGAATTACGATAGTTGTAAACAACCAAATACTAGGCGTATTGCAACAACACAACGGCGTTTTGTATTACAGCAACACCAATAAAGCCATTGCAAAAATTAGCGATATTGCTTCGGGCAGTCTCGTACATATAGCCGCTTACGGCAAAGAAATAGGCTCAATACAATCGCCTACGGTAGCGGCTTCGCAGGTGAATCCTAGAGTGTTTATGACCTATCAACCTACTACTACTGAAGAAGAATTAATACTTCAAGCGTTGGTATTTTATACCTTGTGTGGCAAATAAGAGCAAGTGAAAATTTATCATTACATCAAAGAAAATTCAGACCGTTGCAATCAAATAAATTTACCGTCACGATAAATGACGCGCACACTTTAGAGCTTACGGCAGCCGAAATTGCAGCCTTAGATATTGTTCCGTTAAGCGATAATCGTAGCCATATATTGCATGAGCACAAATCATATCACGCATATATTGAAAAGGTTGATTTTTTACAAAAACAGTTTTCCGTTACGGTAAACGGCAACACGTATCGCATAAAAATTGCAGATGAATATGAAACGCTCGTAAACAAACTTGGGTTAGCCAGTGCAAACAAAAAGAAAGCAAATGACCTGAAAGCACCAATGCCTGGCTTGGTACGTGATGTGAAAGTTACAGTTGGCGATACAGTTGAAAAAGGGGAACCACTCCTTATTTTGGAGGCGATGAAAATGGAGAATGTGATACGCGCCGATGCTGTCGTAACCATTAAGAGTATTCATACTGCCGTCGGTGATGCCGTTGATAAAAATCAATTATTAATAGCTTTTGAATAAAAAAATATCAAAGGTCAATGTCAATCAATACAGGGCAGTGGTCAGAGTGTTGTGCTTCGTTTAGCATAGTTGCCCCTCTAATTTTATCTTTTAAGGGCATGCTGACAGACTGATAATCTATCCGCCAACCCTTGTTATTGGCGCGAGCATTGGCACGAAAACTCCACCAACTATACAACACTTGGGCTGGATGCAAATAGCGAAACGCATCTGCAAAACCACTACCAAACCACTGCGTCATCCAAGCACGTTCTTCGGGTAGAAAGCCAGTAGAATTTTTGTTTCCTTTAGGGTCGTGTATGTCAATTTCTTGGTGTGCGATGTTGTAATCACCCACCACAATCAGGTTGGGTTGTTCTTGCCGCAAGATGGTTATCCAATCATAAAAATCTTTCAAAAATTGCATCTTTACGGCTTGTCGTTCTTCGCCACTTGTGCCGGAGGGGAAGTAGCAATTTAACAATGACCATCCTACAAAATCGGCGCGTATAACTCTGCCCTCTTTGTCATACATCGGTACCCCCATGCCTTCCACAACGCGCAGGGGTTCTTTTTTTGTAAAAATTGCCACACCACTATACCCTTTTTTTTCGGCAGAATGGCAGTAGCTATGATACCCCATTGCTGCCAACGCAGCCGTATCAATTTGGTCAGGTTGTGCTTTAGTTTCTTGCACACATATCACGTCAAATTGATGTGTTGCCAGCCATTCTAACCAGCCTTTGTTAATTGCGGAGCGGATGCCGTTAAGGTTGTAGGATAGGATTTGCATAGATATATTTTGAATAAAAATTATTCGTTGGATGATGGCTTTTGCGAAGATAACCGTTGCGGCAGTTGTGATATTATTTTTTTTGTGGCGGCAGCAATTGTTGCAAATGGCAATTCTTCTTTTGCAATATAAATAAGCACCAAAGCCACTGACGTTTGTGGTAGGGTTTGTTGCCAAGCGTGCCGCTCTACTCGGTAGGCTTCGCGGATGCGCCGCTTCAGGCGATTGCGCACTACAGCCCGCTTGAATATTTTTTTTGGAACGCTTATCGCTACTTGCGCTTCGTGTGCTTGTTGCGCCGCGGAAATTTGATAAACAACCCTCAACGGGTAACACAAAAAAGACCGGCTATCCTGAAATAACCGATTTATCTTAGTTTGACTTTTTAATCGCGCTGTGGCGGGAAGCGTAAAACGAACTGTAGCGAGCATACCGAACAAAGATATAGCATATATATTGAGAAAGCATTAATGCCGTGTGATACAAACAACGAAAGGCAACCTATATGATGACAGATTGCCTTTCGCTTATGTACCCGAGTTCGGGTAAATATCAGGAAGTTTAATCCTTCAATCTCTTTTCGTCCGAAACAGTTAATTTATGACGACCTCTTGCACGACGACGTGCTAATACCTTACGACCATTCTTTGTCGCCATACGACTGCGGAAGCCGTGCTTGTTAGCTCTCTTTCTTCTTGATGGCTGATATGTTCTTTTCATTGTATGAACTGTATGATTATTTCAAAAGCGAGTGCAAAAGTAAGGCTTTTTATCTAATTGTCCAATTTTATTTTATATATTTTAATAACTAAACTGTTTGGGCTTTTCACTTTTTATATCACAACTGATTGTAAACCAAAGTTTTTTGTACATTTGTTGCAATGAAACAACTGAAAAAATTACCGCCGCTTCCCATTCGTGAAATCACCACACTTGCTTTGCCAAAATACTGCCTACACAGGTTAGACAATGGCATACCGGTTTACGAAGTTTGCGCTGGCACGCAGGATATTATCAAATTAGAGATAACTTTTCGGGCTGGTCGCCCTTTTGAGCAAAAACATTTAGCCAGCCGCGCTACCGCCCGCTTATTGCGTGAGGGTACAAAGCATCGCCAATCTGCCGACATTGCGGAAGCCTTTGACTTTTATGGTACTTCGCTCGTTACAACCACCAATTTAGATACCTCCAGTATTATATTCAGTTGTCTAAAAAAGCACTTTCATTTGTTGTTGCCCATTGTGGCAGAAATTATATTTGAGCCTACCTTTCCGGAGCAAGAGCTGCAAACATTCATCAACAACAACAAGCAACGTTTGCAAGTAGATTTACAAAAAAGTGATGCCGTTGCTTATCGCAAAATTACGGCTCTGATATTTGGCGAAAACCACCCTTACGGATACAACAGCACCGCCGACACGTATAACGCGCTTACACAAAATGATTTAATCACACATTGGAACAACACTTACGCTGCCGATAATTGTCAAATTTTTATTGCCGGAAGAACAGATGAAACCATTTTGACCTCACTAAATACTTATTTCGGGCAGTTCCGAAAACAAGCCACCAACTTCGCACCACCCATAATAGGCAGCACCGAAAAACCTCACAAAATGTTAATAAAGAATAATGCGGATAGTGTGCAAGCAGCAATTCGCATCGGGCGACATCTGTTCAATCGCCAACATCCTAATTATAAAAAAATGTACGTCCTTAATACTGTTTTGGGCGGATACTTCAGCTCTCGCCTAATGAGCAATATTCGCGAAGCAAAAGGGTTTACATATAACATCTACTCAATGCTAGACCCCATGCTATTTGACGGGTATTTTTATATCGGCGCGGAGGTAAGTCATAAGTTTGTGTCCTCAGCTATCAAAGAAATTCATAAAGAAATAAAAAAACTACAAACCGAACTCATAGGAGCTGACGAGTTGATGATGGTTCGCAATTACCTGATGGGAGGGCTACTCGCCATGATTGACGGACCGTTCAATACCATTGATGTCATTCGCACATTAGCTACCGAAGATATTCCGCTCACACATTACGAAGATACGGCGCGAGTAATTCGGAGTATCACCACCGAAGATTTGCTCGAAATGGCGCGGCTATATTTAAACAAAGACGATTTGTGGGAAGTAATCGCTAAATGATATGATGCGTGAACTCGTTCTTAAACTATCGCCTGCCGAAGCTGCCGACCCCGCCAGTATTCGCCGCGCTGTGGCAGCTGCCTGCGGTGTTGAGGAACACGAACTAACGCACGTACAACTCCTCCGTCGCTCCATAGATGCACGCAGTATGCAGCCCGCCATACAGTTGCGCGTATGCGCTTATTTCCAAGAAATGCCAGCACCCGAACCCATATTATTACACAACTTACAAGATGTTGCCTCTGCCAAAAAGAAGGTAGTGATAGTTGGTGCCGGACCCGCCGGCTATTTTGCCGCATTAGAGTTGATCGAAAAAGGAGTAAAACCTATTGTGTTAGATAGAGGAACTGACGTGCGGACTCGCCGGCGCGACCTCCGCGCTATTCAACAATTTGGTATTGTCAATCCACACTCCAATTATTGTTTTGGTGAGGGTGGCGCGGGCACATACTCCGATGGCAAACTCTACACGCGCTCGCACAAACGCGGCTCTATCGAAAAAGCCTTACGGCTGTTAGTTGAACATGGCGCAGATACCGATATTTTAGTAGATGCTCATCCGCACATCGGGTCAAATAAGTTGCCACAAATTGTTGCCAATATCCGCGAAACCATCCTAAAGTTTGGAGGCGATGTATTGTTCGGGCAGCACGTTACGGATTTCGTTATTCATCAACAAAGTATAAAAGGTGTAATTGCTAATGACAAAACGGAATTTCTCGCAGATGCTGTTATTTTAGCAACCGGGCACTCAGCACGCGACATTTATGAATTATTACACACAAAAAATATTCGCATAGAAGCCAAACCTTTTGCTTTGGGCGTGCGTGTGGAGCATCCGCAAACGTTTATTGATACAGTGCAATATCGGCAAACACCACGCGAAGAAAACCTGCCGGCAGCAAGTTATAAGCTTGTATGCCAAGTGGGTAGCAGAGGCGTTTTTTCTTTTTGTATGTGTCCGGGCGGATTAATTGTTCCGGCAGCAACTGCGCCTGGCGAAATTGTTGTGAATGGTATGTCGCTCTCGCGGCGCGATTCGGCATTTGCCAATTCCGGTATCGTTACGGCTATCGAGTTGGAGGATATACAACCATTTATACGGCAACATGGCGTATTTGCATGTATGGCATTCCAGCAGCAAATTGAGCAAACAATGTTCAGTGCAGGCAATGGCAGTCAGCAAGCTCCAGCGCTACGCTTGCCCGATTTTGTAAACAAAAAATTATCTGCCTCTTTAAATGAGAGTTCGTACATCCCCGGATTGTTCGCGGCACCACTATACGACTTGTTGCCTACCGCTATTTGTACTCGCCTGCAAAAAGGCTTTCTCCAATTTGCCAAAATGATGCCTGGTTATTTTACAAGCGAAGCGAACGTGGTGGGTACGGAAAGTCGCACGAGTTCGCCTATCCGTATTCCGCGCCAAGCGGATACCCTCATGCACCCAGACATAGCAGGTTTGTACCCTTGTGGGGAAGGTGCCGGCTACGCAGGTGGGATTATTTCTGCTGCAATGGACGGGCAAAATGTGGCGGGCGCTACCGCTAAATTTTTGTCGTAATTACCTTAGGCTTTACAACACCTACCGCTCACTTAGTCGTTGGCGAAAAAATGTACATCAAAATTATTGTTGTGGAAAACTGCGCGGTGTTATTAACACTTTCGTGTTGATGTTTAATCGAAAAAATATAAATATTATAAATTACCTTTGCACTATGTGATTGATAATCAGCATACATTTAATTTAAAAAATAATCATATAAAAAATACTTGTCTATGAAGTTTAGGGTTTCGTCTTCCGAGCTGCTTCGCCAAGTGCAGATTGCCCACGGCGCAATAGCCTCTAATCCAGTATTGCCAATTTTAGAAGATTTTCTGTTCGTCATTGACGGCAACCAGCTTAGCATATCCTCTACCGATTTAGAAACTTCTATTTCTACCAGCATTGAAATAGCAGAGTCGGATAGCAATGGCAGCATCGCTATTCCTGCAAAGATACTATTAGATACCCTCAAAGCACTTCCGTCGCAACCCATCACTTTCGCGATTAACGATAACCAAGGCATTGAAATAACCTCCGAATATGGCAGGTACAAATTGGTAGGAGAACAAGGCGCAGACTTCCCAAAAATACCCCAGGCAGAGGTTGCAAAAAATATAACTATCCCGTCGCAAACATTACTGCATGGCATTAACAAAACGTTATTCGCTACCAGCAATGACGAGTTGCGTGCAGCCATGTCCGGTGTTTATTTTCAGATAGAGCCCAATGCGCTCACGTTTGTTGCCACCGATGCACACCGCTTGGTGCGCTACAAAGCAACGAACATTTTAAGTGATGAATCAACAAGTTTTATCGTGCCAAAAAAGGCACTGAACTTATTAAAAAATGCACTCTCCGCCGGCACAGAAGTAACGCTATCTTTCAATAACGCCAATGCATTTTTCAGCTTTGATAATGTGAATATGGTTTGCCGATTAATTGATGCACGCTATCCCGACTATAACGCTGTTATTCCGACAGACAACCCAAGTACCCTGCAAATTGCTCGCAACGATTTTCAGAACTCGCTGAAGCGGATTGCCATCTATGCTAATAAAACTACCAACCAAGTAGTGCTGACTATTTCAGATAATAGCCTCAATATTTCGGCGCAAGATGTGGACTTCTCGAACGAAGCTACCGAACAGCAGCCGTGCAGCTTTGACGGCAGCCCTATTACCATCGGCTTTAACGCTAAATTTTTGATTGAAATGCTGGGCGCAATGGAAGGCGACGAAATAACACTTTCACTTTCGACACCAAGTCGAGCAGGAGTGCTCCGCCCTACCATCAACAAAGAACATGAGGATATTCTTATGCTCGTCATGCCGGTTATGTTACACCACTAATGCACACATAATGCTCACTGCCGCCGCTATTATAGTAGCTATTTTGCCTGGTCTGCTTTTTTGCTATCTATTAGCGTATGTTGTGGATGTACAGCGTGAGGCTTATGCGCCATTGCTGCTATGTTTTGCGCTGGGTATTTTAGTTACCCTTCCGGTAATGTTTATTCAAACGGCGATTGCCGATTATGGATTTGAAGAAACAAAAAGCCTCGGTAATATTTTTTTGTCTGCATTTTTGCTCATCGCACTCTGCGAAGAAACGTTTAAGTTTTTGGGATTCATCTTTCCTTACAACATCACCGATTTTGACGAGCCGATTGATGGCGTTGTATTTGTCGGTATGCTGTCAATGGGATTTGCCACTACCGAAAATGTTTTATACGCTTACGAAATGGGTATCGCTACGGCTATCACGCGTGGGCTGACGGCTGTGCCTATCCATGCAGCTATTGGTGTTATTAGTGGCTACTATCTGGCGAAAGCCAAATTTGATACCACACAAACCGCACAACTTTGGCTGACAAAAGGTTTTTTTGTTGCGGTGCTAACACATGGCATATATGATTTTTTTATTATACAAAACATCCATGAATACCTGATGTTGGGCGCTTTGGTTTGGCTGTTGCTGATAGGCTATTGGGCATATGTTTGTATCCGCGAGCTAAGGGTTGTACCCACCACACCACCACAGGGTTAATCGGCTAAATCACCTACTATGTTTTTAATATCCTCTTCCTTGCGGTGGATGATAATGCGGTGCGGATATGGTATTTCGATATGCTCCTCATCAAATCGCTTTTTGATATTTTCAATAATATCGCAATAGAGGTCAAATGCTGAAGCGGAATCTTTTGTCCATGCCCACCCACGAATGCGTATGGCATACTCACCAAGCGAAATTACTTTTACAGGCACTTCGGGATCGCCGTTTGCAATTTGCTCTGTTGTGCGAGCATCAATATGCAAAGGATGGTGCAAAATTTCGTGTTCTAATATTTTTTTTGCTGTTTCTAAATTTGCTTCGTAGCTGATATCTACTTCTATGAACTTGCATATCTTATCATCGCCGAAATCGGAGTTGGTAATAATTTCTTGATTAATTACGGCGTTAGGGATGATGATGCGGCGATTCTCAAAATCGCGGATAATGGTGTGGCGTAAGGTAATATCCTCTACTATACCGCTTAACGAATTGTCGCGGAGTTTGAGTCTGTCATTCACCCGAAAGGGTTTAAAAATAACAATAAATAGCCCGCTAATAATATTGCCCAATGCTTGTTGTGAAGCAAAACCGACCGCTACGGCGAGTATCCCAGCACCGGCGAGTAAGGAGCTTGCCAAAGAGCGCAGTTTTGGCACTTCGTAAATTGCCCAACTAAAGCCAATTATGTAAATAACTGCCATGAGGAAATGCCCGACAAACTTGTAATTGGTAGGGTCGTTGTGGATGATAGCTGTTGATTTTTGGATGAACCGCGAGTAAGTTCTATTGAAAATATATCCGGCTATCAGCGTGCCGAAGATGATAAAAATTACTTGCAGAATGTCTTCAAGTTTTGGCGATACGAAGAATGTGTCCATATAGTTTTTTACTAAATTTATTACAAATTTATAAAAAATGCCAACAGGGTATCGGTTAAAAACTATACAAAAAGTTACAAGCACTATTTTAAAAACGATACCTTTGTTGCCAGACAAATCATTTTCTAAACCCGTTTCTAAACATACCTTTATGCGCCTAACAATTTTTTCTGGTAAAATATTTGTGTTAAGCAGCCTCTTAGTGTTGATTTTTGCAAGTTGCAAAACTGACTCGAAGCGCGAAATTTTTGCCGTGAATATCCGCCTAAATAATGAGCCAGATAAGCTACAACCATTTGTTACGACCAACGCCATTGCAGGTCAGCTCAACGAGTTGATTTTTGGAAAATTAATAACTTTTGACCCCACCACGCTTCAGCCGATACCAATGCTGGCAACATCGTTGCCCGTTGTTGCGCCTATTGACACCGGTGCAAACAAAGGCGGTACTGCCTACACTTTTGAGTTACAGCCTGATGCAGTTTGGGATAATGGCAAGCCTATTTTAGCAAGCGATTATATCTTCACCCTCAAAACCATCATGAATCCTAAAGTGCCCGCTCAAGCATGGCGTGGCGGTTTGGGCTTTATTAAAGATGTAGTGCCGGATGTTCAAAATCCAAAAAAGTTTACCATCATTGCCAATGAACGCTACATGATGGCAGAGCAAGTTTGCGGCGATATTTACTTACTACCCGAATATATTTATGATGAAAAGGGATTAATGCGCGATATTCCTCTGAGCGACTTAGCCAATGAAAAAAAGGCTGTTTTATTAGCAGATAAAGACCCGCGCTTACAGCAGTTTGCCGACCAATTTGCGAACCCAAAATTTGTCCGTGAGAAAGGTGGCGTTGTTGGTTGCGGCGCGTACCAATTAGATAATTGGGCTACTGGCGAGCGCATTGTACTATCCAAAAAAGAAAATTGGTGGGGCGATAAGCTCGCTGCAAAATATCCCGCGTTAGTGGCGCATCCGGTAAAGTTGGTGTATAAGGTTGTGAAAGATAACAATACCGCATTAACCATGCTCAAAGAAGGAACGTTAGATGTATGTGCTACTATACCGCCCAAAGCGTTTTCGGAGTTGCAGAAAAATGATGCAGTTACAACGAAATACAATTTATACGCCGCACCTACAATGAAATATTTTTTGTTAGCTTTCAACGGTGGTAATAATGCTAAGTTAGCTGATAAGCGCGTGCGCCAAGCTATCGCACATCTCTTAAACACCGACCAAGTGGTTACTACCCTGATGAAAGGTATGGCAGCACCAATAACGGGTCCTATTTTACCATCAACGGATTATTACAATACGACATTACAACCGATTAAATTGGATGTCGAAAAAGCAAGAACGCTACTGAAAGAAGCTGGCTGGGCAGATACAAATGGTAATGGCACCGTGGATAAAAAAGTAAATGGCAAAACTACCGAATTGGATATACACGTATTGGTGGGTACTTCGGGTGAGGTGGCGCAAAAAATGACGCTACTCTTGCAAGAAGAAGCAAAAAAAGCTGGCGTAAACGTGCAGTTGGACGTAAAAGAGCAAAACGTCATTCAAGAATTGCAAAAAAAGCGGCAGTTTGATTTGGTAGCAATGGCGGTTTCTTTAGAACCCGGCCTATACGACCCTTATCAATATTGGCATACTGACAATAACACGCCTGACGGCTCAAATCGCTTTGGCTTCGGCAACGCAACTACCGACAAACTTATTGAAGACTTGCGCAGCACGTTGGATAAAACAAAGCGCGATGCGTTATACAAACAACTGCAAGGAGTCATTTACGAAGAGCAGCCCGCTATCTTTTTGGTGACACCCAAGGAGTGTATCGCCATCAATAAGCGATTGAAAAATGCTGCACCTTCTGCTATGCGCCCTAACTATCGCGAAGCGAGTTTTGAACAGTAGTTCGTTTTATATTATTTAGGCATCCGCTCTATGGCTAACTTGTAGGCTTCGAGGTAGTAACGCCCTAAGTTGCGCCACGAGAATGTTTCGGCAACATTCTCAACGTTATTGCGCTGCATGATGCGCTCACGCCGCGAGAGTTTCACGAAATCAAATAGGTAGTCAGTCAATTCTTCGGCGGCTTCATCGAAGGTTTGGTTGCGGCGGCGCACTACATAAATGCCGTTTTCGTCCACACTCTTCAGGTTTTGTTTGGCAAAATCGCCGAATCCGGCTAAGTCGCTCGTGACGGTAGGGATACCAAATGCCAAACACTCTACCGGGGTGTAGCCCCACGGCTCGTAATAGCTCGGGAAGATACCCAAATGGCAACCGCGTACAAACTGTTGATAATCTAATTTAAACAACGGATTAGTAGAATCTATAAAATCGGGATGGTAGATAATTTTAACTGGGTCATCCGCAAGGTTAAACAAATGTGCATTCCGCATATATTGTAAAATTTCGTCATGCGAGTCATCTTTTAAGTTATGCGTGACGATAATCGGTAAGTGATTGCTCTTCCACGATTGGATAGTTTTGCGGAAGCGGAAACGCCAATAATCATCCACTAATTCATTCAAATCCGGTAGGTTGTAATCGCCTTCTTGTGCTGCCCGATAAAACAATTTTTTTTGCAGTTGCCGTACAATTTCATCGCAGGTTTCTTTAATTTCTCCCATCAAGGAGCGCATCTCCAATACAGAAGGGTTAATGGTATGATACGGGCGTTTGGTAACAAAAAACATCACTACCGTTTTACCTAATTTTGCCTTCTGCATCCGCAAATTGAGGCGACGCAATGCCTCTAATGTGAGGTCGTATCCTTTATTGACAAACTCGTATCGTCCGGAGGTGAAGAAATAAATCGTATTATCTAAATCGAACGTATAATTATTAAAGAAATGCCCCATGACGAACTCATGAATTTTCTCCTTATACGCCAAGTGCATATTTTGAAATTCATGCGTAGCGATAAAACGTGTAATGCTCATGCCATTCGGCAAAATAATATCTGATTCTCTATCCAATAAATATTTACATTCGTTGTCTGTAACACGGCTTACGGTACTCATCACATCAGCGTTAGCGGCGGAGAGTCGCTCAATCATTACTTGCGGCTCAATAGCATAACGCTTCATTTCTTGTGCCCAATTTATGTTGTGTAACTTTTTGTAAAAGTTCAAATCATTCATCGCCATATATCGCCCGAGCGAAGTGGCATGAGTAGTAAATACCGTCGCCATACGAAGCTGCTGCCGTTTGATTTCCATGATGGGCATACTCGCCATCCATTCATGAAAATGGGCGATGATGGGTTTATCGGTTACTTCGGGTTTTGCCAATCGCTTTAGGTATTGGAATGTCAGCCAACCAAAGGCAGCCACCTTATCCACTAGGGGGTCACCGTTAAAAGGCAAGCCATGATTTTGGTAATACTCCTGCTTAATAAGGTGCATTTTTGCATTAGCCTGCTGCAACGGCATCAATACTACTTTAGGTTTTCCGGCAATGAGCCAATCCCCATAGTATATTTCAAAACCATCATTACGCATTTGTACAATGGCTTTCCCGAAAGGATCATCAAATGCTTCCGTAGGTTCAAACTCAATGGGCAGTCTATCAGATAGCATTGGTCCGATGGTGCAATAGTTGTCGCCCCACCGCTCGGTGATATAGGGCGCTTTCGATTGAATCACGGTATAGATGCCGCCTACTTTATTGCAAATCTCCCAAGCAGTTTCGACGAGGAGTGGTTCGTAAAGCGTTGACTTTTCCATAAAATTGGCATTAATAGTTTTCCTAATTTAAGTTTATCAGACGGACACGTTGTAGTCGCGCAAGGCTCCGTTTAATGAAGTTTTTTTGTCGGTACTTTCTTTGCGCTGCCCGATGATGAGGGCGCAAGGCACTTGGTATTCGCCGGCAGGAAATTTTTTGGTATAGCTGCCGGGTATAACTACTGACCGTGCCGGCACAATGCCTTTTTGTATAACAGGTGTTGCTTGTGTCACATCTATAATATGCGTAGATTGTGTGATGACGACATTTGCACCTAACACGGCTTCGTGTTCTACGCGCACGCCTTCTACAATAATGCATCGCGACCCTATAAAGCAATCATCTTCTATAACTACAGGTGCGGCTTGTATGGGTTCTAACACGCCGCCGATGCCCACGCCGCCACTGAGGTGTACGTTTTTTCCTATCTGGGCGCATGAGCCTACTGTTGCCCATGTATCTACCATTGTGCCGCTGCCAACATACGCTCCAATATTTACGTAGCTGGGCATCAAAATCACTCCTGATTCTATGTGTGCGCCGTACCGCGCAATAGCGTGTGGCACTGCACGCACACCCAACTCTTGATAATTTTGTTTGAGCGGAATTTTGTCGTAAAACTCAAAAGGTGGAACGTGGTAGGTTTGCATTTCTTGTATCGGAAAATACAAAATGACGGCTTTTTTTACCCATTCATTTACTTGCCATTGGTTATTTTCGGTGGGTTCTGCTACGCGGAGTTGTCCTTCGTCTAAGAGTTGAATTACTCTGCGGATAGCTTGTTTGGCTTCCGCCGATTCTAAGTTCTCGCGTTGTTCCCAAGTCTGTTCAATAATCTGTTGAAGTCGCTGCATACTATTATTTTTAATAGCACCAAATATAATTAAGAATCTGTAAAATGCTGTATTATGGCTTAGATAAAATGAGCCAGTACTTTTTGCGTAAGCAAAATAGTTACCTGCGTGCTGAAAGTGTATGTTGTGAGAATGGTTGCGTTAGCGTTTCCATGCAAAGGTATTCACCATCTGATTAACGTCTTGTTTGATGAACTCATAAACGGGTTGTATGGAGTCTAACGCTACATGATTATTGAAGTATAATGCGCCACGCAAAAAATGTTTTGTGGAATCGGAAAGATAAAACTGAAGAGGCGTTGCTACGGGTCCGTCAATATAAAATATGTAACCTTTTACGTTTCCGTGTGCAACGGGTTGTTGGTCAATAAATGTTGCGCGGACGTTATGTTTATCTGTCAGTTCAAAAGCATCGCTTCGCAATTTGTCGAAGGTGTTTTGTCTGTTAATAGGGTAGTACGTACAATGTATGCGCCCATTGAACATTGGAAACACCACATCGAACCAACATTCATTTAAAGGTTGATCGCTAAAATAATTGGTGTCTTTTTGTATAGTAGCGTAGGTGGGGTATTCAAACGTGAATCGGCAAAACGAAGTATCAAAAGCTTGATATGTTTTAGGTGGATATATCACGCGCGGATAGGCACGTGGGCGTGGCATCAACGTTGGGTCATTGCTGCATTGCATACATAACATCATTACGAGTAGCAATGATATTATTTGCGCGATATATCGTTGTTGTACCATAATGTTGTTTTGGGCAACTTGATTATTCCGGCTCAAAGCCTAATATGATGTTGAAGTTTCCGTACTTCGTCCATCGTGCATTAGATTCTATCAAACTTGGTTGGTCTAAACCGAAGCCATAGTCAAAGCCGAGTGTTCCGAACATGGGTAAGAACACGCGCAAGCCCATCCCTACGGAGCGTTTCACATTAAAAGGATTGAAGTCGCGAAAGCGATTCCATGCGTTGCTGCCTTCGGCAAAAGCCAATACATAAATTGTTGAGTTTGGATTTAGCGAAAGCGGGTATCGCAACTCAACGGTATATTTGTCATATACTGATGCGCCGGCGGTGCCGTTATTAGCAGGAAATTGGTTGGTTTCATACCCACGCGAGGAGATGATGTCATTACCCGTAAATCCCGTAAATTGGTTAGACAAACCGTCGCCACCGAGTACGAATCGCTCGAATGGTGTCTGCCCAATTTTTCTATTATAAAAACCTAACATACCAACTTTGGCGCGTGCACGAAGCACTAATTTATCTACCAATGTGGTGTACCATTCGGCTACAAATTTCCACTTGTGATATTCTAATAATTTGAACTTATCGGCACCTTCTTTTCCTTCAAAACTGCTGCCGCCCGTTAGTAATGACCAAGGCGGTGTGAACTGCACGGTAAGGCTGATGTTTGAGCCTTCGCGTGGAAAAATCGGGTCGTTGATAGAGTTGCGTGCTATGGTTTGCTGAAAGTTAAAGTTGTTGAAATCGCCGGTGCGAACATCTGATCCATCAGGCAATTGGAAGTATCCGGCATACCAATTACGCAAGCGCAAGAGTTGATAACTCATAGTGGTATTAGACACGAAGTTATCATCCGGGAATTGCAGGCGCGAACCTAAACCCATCTGCCCGCCGATAATTTCAAATTTACCAAATCCTGTGGTGTTTGAACTTGCTCCATTGGTATAGCGATTATAAAATCCGCCTATCGAAAATGATTGCGGTTTTTTGCCACCCAACCATGGCTCTACGAAACTGATGTTGTATGACTGAAAAAAGCGGCCGTTTGTTTGTGCGCGCAACGACAGCGTTTGCCCGTCACCTTGTGGCAGCGGACTCCACGTCTCGCGGTGCAGTAAATTGCGGAACGAGAAATTTTTGAATGATACCCCTAACGTACCGATAACGCCGGCAGCTTGCCCACCCCAACCGGCGGAAAGTTCCAACTGGTCGGCAGGTTTTTCTTCTACTGTATATTCGATGTCCACGGTGCCACGTTGGGCGTTAATAGGATTATTGATTTGTAGGTTTTCGGGATTGAAATATCCGAGATTGACGATTTCGCGTTGGGAGCGGACGATGTCGCTACGGCTAAATTTTTGACCCGGGCGTGTGCGCAATTCGCGGCGAATGACGTGCTCGTGTGTGCGGTCGTTTCCTTTTATTATTACCTTATCAATGGTTGCGGGCGGACCTTCATAAATGCGTACTTCTAAATCTATGGAATCATTTTCCGCCGAAATTTCTGCTGGTTCTACATTAAAAAACAGGTAGCCGTTATCCATATATAAAGTACTCACGTCGCGCCCATCTGGGCTGAAGCGTAGGCGTGTTTCGAGGAGTTCTTTGTTATATACATCGCCTTTTTTGATGCCTAAAATTTCTTGCAATACTTCCGTTTGATAAATGGAATTACCTTTCCAAGCGATGTTTCGGAAGTGATATTTGTTGCCTTCGTCAAGATTGATTTGGATACGGAGGTCGCCGTCTGGCTCGCGCCAGATGCTATCGGAGATGATTTGTGCATCACGATAGCCTATATTGTTATAGTGTTTTATTATTTCAATTTTGTCGGTGTCGTAGTCTTGAGCGATGAGTTTTGATGAAGCAAAAATGCGCGACTTGCGTTTAGTTTTATCTAATAATTTACGCAATTTACTCGCCTTGACGTTGTTGTTACCTGTAAAGGTGATATTCTGAATTTTTACCCGTTTGCCTCTATCAATGTTGAATTCTATTTTAGTGGCGTTGCTTGTTTTGTCATCAGGCATTTCCGTGATATTCACGGTAGCATCTAAGTAGCCTTTTTCTTTAAAGAAATTGACGATGTCGTTTTGTGTAGCAATTTTTGCACTCTCAGTAACGATACCTCCTTTTATAAAGTGTTTTTCGACAAGTGGGTTGAGGTCGTCGTGGTAGTGCTTTTTTACACCTTTAAAAGCATGGCGCGAATAGCGTGGTTGCTCTTTTATGATGATTTCAAGGAATACAATATTGCCGATTGTTTTTTCTTTTATAATCTGAACATCACTGTATAGCTTTAGCTTCCAAAGAGATTTTAGGGCTTTAGAAATATCTGTTGCGCCGGTACCGATGCGGATTTTCTCTCCTACTTTTAGTCCGGTAATGGCGATAATGGCATTTTCATCGCTGTACTGTGCGCCTATTACTTTGATGCCACCAATTTCATACTCGACTGCTGTTTCGTAGGGCATATTGGGTATCGAATCGGTTTGTGCTAGGGCTAATTGTGTAAGCGTACTAATACAAGTGATAGTAAGTATGACTAAAAAATTACGATTCATTCTCTAAAAATTAGGTGTTTGTACGGTTTATTTCCCTTGTTTGTTTTATACTAATTGTTCACTGATTTTACCAAACCGCCGCTCGCGGTTCTGGTAATCCAAAACAGCTTGATAGAGGTGTTGGTCTTCAAATTGGGGCCAATAGATAGGCATGAAGCATAGTTCTGCATAAGCTATTTGCCAAAGTAAAAAATTGCTAATACGGCACTCTCCACTTGTGCGGATAAGCAATTCGGGGTCAGGCATATCAGTAGTACTCAATGCGCTGGCGAAGGTTTTTTCATTAATATCATTAATGCTCATTGTGCCGTTTTGTACGTTGCCGGCTACGGTTTGGGCAGCGCGAACTATCTCCCACTTTGCACTATAGTTGAGTGCTAAAACGAGTGTCATGCGGCTGTTGTTTTTTGTTTTCTCAATGCCGTCCAGCAGCGCTTGATAGGTTTTTGTGGGCAGCTTTGCAATATCGCCGATGGCTTGTATGCGAATGTTGTTTTTATTGAGGTCGTCCATTTCCTTCCGCATAGTGTCCACGAGTAGTGTCATAAGTGCAGTTACTTCTATCGGCGGGCGACTCCAATTTTCGGTGGAGAATGCGTACAGCGTAACGTATCGTATGCCCAAGTCTGCAGCGGCTTCTGTAACGCGACGCACGGCTTTGACACCTTCGTGATGCCCGAATACACGCGGCTTGCCTTGCTGTTTTGCCCAACGCCCGTTACCGTCCATAATAATGGCGACGTGTTGGGGTAGTTTATCTTTATTAATTTGATTTTTTAATGCTAATGTTTGTTCGTCCATTTCGAGCGATATGTTTCAAGCGGGCAAATTTACGATTTATTTTTGCCTTTACGGGTTATTTTTTCAAATTGCGTATTTACATAACGTATATTTTCATAATAACGTTTCCCAACTGCCTTGTAGCGTCGGTTGCTGTTGGTTCTTGTTAATCAAATCCATAAAAAGGCTGCTACTGATGTATGCTGCACCTAAGGTAGCTAAATGCTCGCTGTGAATCTGACAATCAATACACCAAAACTCGTGCGCTGCCAGCCATCGGCAAAGGGTGATGAAGCCAAACTTGGAGGCGTTAGGCTCGCGTGCAAACATGGATTCGCCAAAGAATATTTTTCCTAAAGATACGCCGTATAACCCTCCAGCTAATGTGTTGTTGTGCCATACTTCTACAGAGTGTGCTACGCCCAAACGGTGTAATTGTGTGTAGGCATGTATGATGTCGTCAGTTACCCATGTGCCTTGCTGCCCGCTACGCGGCTGATTGCGGCATCCTTCCATAACTGCGGCGAAACTGGTATCGAATGTAACAGTATATTTATTTTGGTTGAAATAGGCACGCATACTTTTGGCAACTTTTACCTTTTCGGGTATGAGCATAAAACGTGGTTGCGGACACCACCACAATATTTGTTCACCTTCATTAAACCAAGGAAAAATCCCCCACTGATAGGCTAACAACAATCGCTCAGGCGAAAGGTCGCCGCCGATGGCGAGCAGCCCGTCTGTATTAGCAAGTGACGGGTGAGGAAATGTGATGGACTCATCTAAGCGAAACAACATATTTAGGCAACAAAGCGAATTATGGAAAGGGGATAGTTATTGTGTCATAATAATATCACTCATCTCTTTTCGCTACGCTGTTTTGTTGGATAACTGTAGATACTTGTCGAGTGCCATTTGGATGGATGGCGTTTCGGGAGTGGGGGCAACAATATCCACTTGTAGCCCGCGCTCTTGCGCTGCTTTTTCGGTGGCAGCACCGAATACTGCGATACGTGTATTGTCCTGTTTGAATTCAGGAAAATTATCGAACAAGGATTGTATCTCTAAGGTGGAAAAAAACGTCAGCACATCATACTTTACGTGGCGCAAATCTTCGAGGTCTGCATTTACCGTAAGGTACATAATTGCCTCTTGGAAGGCTATGCCCAATTCATTCAAAAAATCGGAAAGTGCTTTAACGCCGTGGTTATTGCAGGGCAGCAAAAAATTTTCTTTGTTATGTTTTTTAAACGCGTTGGTAATATCTTGGAGTGACTTCTCGCCTGTAAATACTTTGCGTTTGCGAAATACGATAAACTTTTGCAGGTAGTTGCCTATGCTTTCGGTTGGACAAAAATATTTTGTTTCGGGCGACATTTTTACACGCATCTCTTCGCATAAGCGAAAGAAATGATCTACTGCATTTTTACTGGTAAATATGACGCAAGGGAACTCGTCGGGGCGAATCCGATACTTCCGAAAGTCCTTTGCCAACACGGGTTCTATTTGCATAAACGGTCGAAAATCGACAGCTAAGTCATATTTCTTTTCTAAATCGGCATACGGCGATTTGGTGCCTGCCGGTGGTTTGGGTTGAGAAACTAAAATAGTACTTACTTTTCTGTACGTCTCTGCCATACTTTTTACAGCCATTCAAATACGATTTATTATTATACTTGAGGTGATGATTTTTTTTACAAATCCCCCAATTTTTTCAAGGTTATTATGTTTAGTTGGTCCAGGAGTAAATGTTACGCCGGAAATAGCCCAATATTTACAATAATTTTAACCAGAATTACTACCGGTGCCACTTCAACGGCACAAAGGTACATAAAAAAATGGAATTTATGTTGTATTGCCTGATTACTCGCTATAATTAGCCCACGCAAGCATCTATACGCGAAGAAGATTGCGCTAATTGCTATCATCACAAGGATGAAGGGTTGGGTGAGGGTTGTTGGCGCATAAGTTATCAGCAGTACAATCGGTATCAGCACCATTCCCAGCAAACAGTAAAAAACAGCTATGATGGTAATGTATCGTTCCATCTGCTTCTCTAACGGAAAAATATTACCTATTATAAACAGCAGCAAGTATTTTAACAGCACAATTATTGCTAACCCCAACACACACCACAAGTATAATGTAATATCAATGTGTTGAAAGCAACAATTATTATACCTAAATATCAAATAGATACCTAAGCCGCCAACCAGAAAAAAGACAACGTGGAATATGATAATAGGTGCTAATCGGTTGGGTTCGCGTTGATATGCCACAATATTGTTCTCGCTGAGTGCAGCGCGCAGCACCTTCCCGACAAGGTCGCGCCGAAAGGCGGCGAGTATTGCTAACAGTAGCAATGCCGTGAGCAATATCCAAAATATAAATTGTTGTGCGCCAACTATAGGCACTATCGCCTCCTTAATTGGTTGAGGCGTTTGTAATGCGTTTGTCAACAACGATGGTGCTTTAGGTGCGCTTGAGCGTTTGATGTCAAACGGATTGGTACTTATTGCTTCGCCGCTTTGTTGGGTAGTATCTTTTTCTACTGCCTGCTGCCGTTGCAGTATGCGGTGTTCCATCTCAAACGGGTTGGTAGCACTTTTGATGTTCTGCGAAAAACCAACTGCTGCAATGTGCAGCAAACCTATTAGTAGTAGCGGTATGTATTTTTTTAACAACAAGTTGTAATCGTTTTACTATTGTGGATCTATTGCCCACTTTACATAAATAGCTCCCCATGTGAATCCACCACCAAAGGAGGTGAGCAAAAGGTTGTCACCCTTCTTGAGGCGGTCACTCCATTCCCACAGACACAGCGGAATTGTGGCTGCCGTTGTGTTACCGTATTTGCCAATATTCATCATCACTCGCTCTTTTGGAAATCCTAACATTTCACTAACTGAATTGATGATACGCATATTGGCTTGATGCGGTACTACCCATTGTATATCTTCTTTGGTGAGATGATTGCGGCGCAACACTTCCTCCATAGCACTCACCATTCCTTTTACAGCGGCTTTAAAAACTGGTTGCCCATTTTGATAAACGAAATGTTGCTTGTTGGCAATCGTTGTGGTTGATGTAGGCCGCTGGGCTCCACCTCCTGCAATATAGAGGTAATCTCTGCCTGAACCGTCGCCACGCAATACCGCATCGCGCACACCAGTGTCATCTGTGCGAGGCTCTAAGAGTACTGCTCCAGCAGCATCGCCAAACAGCACGCAAGTAGTGCGATCGTTATAATCTACAATTGAAGACATTTTATCTGCGCCAACTACCACTACGCGCTTGAATCGCCCTGATTCAATATACATAGCTCCGGCAAATAATGAAAACAAAAAACCTGAACAAGCTGCACGAATATCGTATCCATATACATTGGTTGCACCTATTTTATCAAGGATAGTATTAGCTGTATCAGGCATGACCATATCGCCTGTTACGGTGGCACATATCAGCAGGTCAATATCGTTAGGGTTAAGATTGCATTTTTTTAGCAACCCTTCTACGGCGCGTACGCCTAAATCGGAGGTGATGCCGTCTTTGATAATACGCCGCTCGCTAATGCCAGTGCGCGTGGTTATCCACTCGTCGGAGGTGTCCACCATAGTTTCGAGTTCTTTGTTGGTCAAAACGTAATCGGGAACATATCCTTGAATGCCAGTGATGGCGGCATAAATTTTCTCAGCCATTTGTTGTTTGTTTTACGCTGAAGCAAAGTTGATATTGGCGCAAAATTACGCAAGTTCTTTCTGTATTCACATTTTTTTGATGTGTATTCTCATTAAAATAATTTTGGATGTTTTATAAAAAATAAAGGTCAATACTACTTATGACGTGGTACTGACCTTTTGTATATGTTTCGGTGCTAGTTTATTTTGCCAAGGGCAATCGTTTATTTTAGTGCCAAAGCAACCACCTCCTGCATAGTATCTACGTAGTGGAAAGTGAGGTTAGTGATATACTCCTTATTGATGTCTTCTACATGGCGTTTGTTATCTTTACAAAGAATAATATTGCGAATACCGGCACGCTTGGCTGCCAATATTTTTTCTTTAATACCGCCTACTGGCAACACCTTTCCGCGCAGCGTAATCTCGCCTGTCATAGCCAAATAAGGTTGCACTGGTTTGTTTTTGAAAATAGATGTCAATGCTGTGAGCATGGTTATCCCTGCCGAAGGTCCGTCCTTAGGTATCGCCCCTTCGGGGACGTGTATGTGTATGTCGCTTTCCGAAAACTTTTGCGGATCAATCCCCATTTTTTCGGCATTGGATTTAATGAAAGATAAGGCGGTATGTGCAGATTCTTTCATTACATCTCCTAAGTTACCTGTAAGGGTGAGTTTGCCGTTGCCTTTGTGTAAGCCTGCTTCTATAAAAAGAATATCGCCGCCAACGGCTGTCCATGCCAACCCGATGGCTACGCCCGGCACCTGCCGCTCTTGGTATAATTCCGTATCAAACCTGACGGGGCCAAATATTTTGGGAAGCTCTTCTATTTTTACAGTAGGGTTGTAGTCGGTCTGCATCGCTACATTTTTGGCAACGTGGCGCATGATGCTGCCGAGTTGTCGGTTCAGGTTTCGCACCCCCGATTCGCGCGTGTATTCTTGTATCACTTTGGTGATAACGGCATCGGTCAGTTTTATCTGATTGGCTCTTAAGCCATGCTCAACGCGTAATTGCGGGATGAGGTGTTTTTTGGCAATATCAACTTTTTCTTCAATGGAGTATCCGCTGATGTCTATAATCTCCATTCTGTCTAACAACGCTGGCTGAATTGTACTCAGGCTATTTGCAGTAGCGATAAATAACACCTTAGACAGGTCGAATTCGACTTCCAAATAATTATCGTAAAAGTTTTTATTTTGCTCGGGGTCTAATGCTTCTAACAAAGCGGAGGAAGGGTCGCCGCGAAAATCTTTACCTACTTTATCTATCTCATCTAAGATAAAAACAGGGTTTGCAGATTTTACTTTTTTTAACGATTGGATGATGCGCCCGGGCATGGCCCCGATATAGGTTTTGCGATGTCCGCGCACTTCGGCTTCGTCGTGCAAACCTCCTAATGCGATGCGGGTATAGTTGCGCTTCATTGCTTTGGCAATGGATGCGCCGAGCGATGTTTTGCCTACGCCGGGAGGTCCGACTAAGCATAAAATTGGTGCTTTCATGTCGCCGCGCAATTTGAGTACGGCAAGGTGTTCGAGTATGCGCTCTTTTACCTTATCCAACCCCGAATGATCTTTATCTAACACCTTTTTGACATCTTCTAATTCGAAGTTATCTTGTGTGTATTCGTTCCAAGGCAGTTCCAAAAATGTATCGAGGTAATTCATGTTAATAGAATACTCGGCAACCTGTGGGTTCATGCGCCTGAGTTTCATAAATTCGCGTTGAAAAACTTCTTCGATGGATTTATCCCATTTCTTTTTTGTGGCACGCTCGGCAAGTATTTTGAAGTCCTCTTCCTGTGGGTTTTGCCCCAATTCATCTTGTATAGTTTTTAGTTGTTGGTGGAGATAATAATCGCGTTGCTGCTTTTCGATATCGCCACGCACCTTTGATTCTATTTTTTCTCGCAGCTCTAATAATTGCAATTCGCCATCCATGTGTTGGAACAATAGGGAAGCTCGCTTGGTAAGGTCGTTAATCTCTAAAATCTGCTGCTTGATGCCTATTTTTATACCTAAGTTAGAAGCCAGGAAATTAATCAAGAATGCGGGATTATTGATATTCTTTAGCACCACGTTAGCCTCCGTTGGTATGTTTGGCGAGAGGTCAATAATTTGCGCGGCAATGTCTTTTACGGAAGCAATTATGGCTTCATATTCCAACGTGTCTTTTATTTTGTCATACTCTAATACGCGCATGATGCCCTGCATATATGGTGTTTCGGTAAGCATCTCTATCAGTTCACAACGCTTGCGTCCTTGTAGGATAGCTGTTATGGAGCCATCAGGCATCTTTATTATTTTGATGATGCGCGCTACTGTACCTATCATGAACAAATCCGCCCCCACAGGGTTTTCGGTTTTAGTGTCTTTTTGCGAAAGCACTGCCACAATTTTGTCTTTGGCATAAGCACGCTCAATGGCTTTGATGGACTTATCGCGACCAATGGTGATAGGCAGTACTACACCCGGGAACAGCACGGTATTTTTAAGTGGTATAATGGGCAAGCTATCCGCATAGGTTTCTGCATTTACGGTTTCTTCATCTTCTTCTAAGGACATGATAGGCATGAAGGGTACTTCGTCAGGTATGGTTTGTAGTATATCTTCTAATTGTTTCATACATAAATATTGATAGTAATTGTTTTTTGAGGGGCTATTCGGGAATAATAGTTTTATCAATACTCATGCCACCACACATTAACCTGTAAATATGGCAAAATTCCTACCCTTTCATCATATTATTTAAATAAAGACACGCATTAAAACGACAAAAAGTCAGTTTAATCCAAGTGTGTCGCGCCAAGTTGCATTTTGGTTTTTGTTCATTTGCCAATACGGTATCTGCCTACTGCTGCGGAGTGTGGCGCGTGCCGTAAGGTTGTTGTTTTGCCACTCTTCCCACATCATTATTTTGAATGGGAAAGTCTTTTCCGTAACAATTTTCAACACACGATTATTGCTGTATTGTAGCGTCAAGGTTTGCGCTGTGCTGTCTGCAATCATCGTCAAGGTTGCTTGTTCAATACCAATAGGCGTATGCGCCAATTGCGTATAAAAAGCACCTGTAATTATCGGCGTTTTGCCAATGGGCAATTTATCGGGCGCGAGGCGCAGGCGCGTCCAAAGCTCATCTTCCAGTAGGTGCATGGGCAGCGAAAATTTCTGGTCGCCTTCTTGCTCAAAGTAGGAGTATCCGCCAAAATGATACATATTGTTTTTAAGGTTGCATTGCAAAAATGTTTGCCCGCACCACTCCTGAATGGTGGTGGTAGTTTTCATTGTTGATGCAGCTTGCTGTATAGGTGTAAACACCGATTGCATCATGCTGTAATCATAAATTCCCGTCTTGAATTTTTGGATGCGGTTGAGCTTGAGTACCCTTGTTTTCTCGCTTTCGCGGATGCCTTCGGCATTATCCAACTTTACTTGCTTGGCGTTAGAGAGTTCCTCCGTTACGAAGATTAGTACAGCATCGCCTTGTCGCATTTCGCCATAGCGCATATTCTCCAAGCGGTATGTATTGACTTCCGCGTTACCACTCATCCAGTATTTGGCGAAAGCTGGCGAAAAGGTAGCTGCCGGTGGCGTGGTGGTACATTGCACATACAGCAGAAGGGTGCTGAAGTAAGTTATATATTTTACTGCACAGTTATTCATCATAAAAATCTGCTCTTATTGTCTTCCAATTTGTGTGCTTGTTGCTACTTAATACTTATGCTTTCCTTCCGTCCAACCGTCTGGTTGCAACCATTGCTTGCCGGAAGCAATAGCATCATCTTCGAGGGCTGTACCCATAGTATCATTCCAACGATTGAGGTAGCCAAACAATGCCACTACACCGAGTATTTCTACAATCTCGCCATCATCCCAATACTGCCGCATTCGCATTGCCAACACATCATCTACTTGGTTAGGTACAGCAGCAGCGGCAACGGCAAAATCGAGGGCGGCGCGCTCTGCTTCGCTGAATGCCGGAGAGCTGCGATACTCCCAAATTTGTGTCAGTTGCTCATGTGCTGCGCCGTATCGCTCGGCAGCGCGGATGGTGTGTGCCTGACAATAGCGACACCCTGCTGCGTGACTGCTAACGTACCCGATAAGCCGTTTGAGTGCGCTCGTTACACGCCCGTGGCAAGCCATTACCGCTTTGTTTAATTCAATAAAACTATATGCAATCTGTGGGCGGAAGTGCATGGTTTTTACACTGTTTGGGCAGAAGCCAAGTGTTTCGTTATAGAAAGTGATGAGCTGTTGTAAGGCTTCATCGTTTTCATCTTTTTTTGGAAATACTAATGGTCGTTGCATAGGTTATTTTTTAATTAAAATTGCGCTTGAAGCATCACGTAAACGTGTCTTCCCGCTTGTGGGAAATATCCTGCCAGATGGTACATCGTGCCTGCTTCGTTGCGAGCGTATGCATCGTCCAGTTGGGGGTCGTAACCATCAGAGCGAAAGCGATATATCCAACCGTTAGTTTCATAACAGACATCGAGCAAGTTCTGCACCGTAAGCGATACCGCTATGTTTTTCAGCCAACGTGTAGGTTGCCATTGGTAGCGCAGCGTCAGGTGGTTGAGCCAATAAGGGTTGAGTTGTGCGGCTTGGTTTTGGGTATTGTCGAGGTATTGTTTTCCAACAAATTGGGTTGTCCAATCCGCCATTACTTTATGTTGTTTTTTATCCAAAATTGTTTGGCTGATTATTCCACTGCTGACTATATTTGGCGAAAACGCAATATCCGTATTGTGGTGCTCAAGGGTTATTTGCTTACCAGTATCCCAGTAGTCGATGTATTCCGTAAAGGTAGCAATTTTATTTTGACTGAGGGCTATGTTGGCGGTGACATTTAGGCGACGGAGCAGCGCGACGGCGGCGCGCATTTCGACACCGATGCGATAACTACGCGGGATATTAACCCTGCTATATTCGCCTACATCATTGATGTACCCGGTTAGCACTAATTGGTTTTGGTAATACATATAGTATCCGCAAGCTTCTATTTCATATTTTTCTGCCTTTCGGCGAGCACCTATTTCTGTATCGTATAACCGTTCCGCTTGTGGGCGACTTGTTACGGCTGCATTGACATAATCGTCACGATTTGGCTCGTGGTTGCCTATTGCGAATGATGCATAATAGTGGTTTTGTTGTGCGGTATAAAAAATGCCGACTTTGGGGTTGATGAACGACAAGGTTGCTTGTTGTTGTAAAGGTTGGCGTAAACGGTTTTGTCCTTTAAAATTATACGCCACGCCACGCCATTGTATATCGCCAAATAAGTGAAGTTGCGGCAATAGTGCGTAGGTGGTTTTTGCAAACAGGTTTGCATCTTGCTTGTAGGCATGGTTTCGGTAATACTCGTGGTTGCCGAGTATTGGCTTGTTAGCTGCCCAAATAACTTTTCCGAAGTGATTGCCGATATAATGGTGATATGCTCCGCCAAGTGTAAGTTCATATTTTTTCGTTTTTTGTTGTACCGAAAATATACCACCGAGAAAATCATTATCGAGCCAACGCTGTCGCACGAGGTCAGCAGGAAGGGAGTCATTCAGGTTGTATTGTGTCAAATCCTGTTGCGCTTTATACTCTTCATAATAGCCGTTTCCTTTGGTGTAATGTAGCGTAGAATTGAAGTGCCATTGTTGCGACAGTTGCCGATTAAACAATAACTGAAAATACGTTTGCCGATAATTATCAATTTGGTTACTATATGGCGAATTTGGTCGCTCCGTACCCGCAGCGTTGTAGGTGCGTAAGGAGGCATCTGACAAGTATTGCGCCGGTAGCCCATACCATGCTTGATAGGTTTTTTCGTGACCGCCGAAGGCGTTCAAGCGCAGGGAGTACTTATCGCGTATATACGCTGCCGACAGGTAATACGATTGTAGTTGTGCTGAAGCTCTATCCACGTATCCATCAGAAGTGATATACGATGCACGTCCATCTATGGTGAAGCTATTTTTGAGGAATCCGCTACCGACTTGTAGGCTGTATTTTTGTGTGTTAAATGAGCCGAAAGTAGTATAAAAATTACCATAAGGTTGTGTATTAACCTTGTTTGTACTGAGGTTGATAGTAGCACCAAAAGCACCCGCGCCATTGGTAGATGTACCCACGCCACGCTGCACTTGCACATTTTCGGCAGAAGCCATAATATCCGGCAAATCTACCCAATATACTTGCTGGCTTTCCGCATCATTTACGGGTATGCCATTGATAGTTACGTTGATGCGTGTGGCATCTGTGCCCCGTATGCGAACACCCGTATAACCAATGCCTGTGCCAGCATCGGATGTGACGACTACGGAGGGTAGTTGCTGCAATAGGTAAGGTGCATCTTGTGCAAAGTTGTGTGCCTGTATGCTTGCTTTTGAAAGGTTGTTATGTGTAAATGGTTGATTGTCGCGCACCCAATTTGCGTTTATTTCGGTAGCAGGTAATGTGTAGGTTGGCGTGGTGTCCGGCACTTCGGTTTGTGCTGACGCTTGGTAGGCAATTACAAAAATACAAACAAAAACAAGGATTCTTTGATACATGATTTGCAGTTTTACAACGAATAAAATCTGTAAACCAAGAGGTAAGTTTGACAGTAGTAAATGATACCGCAGCAGCGTAGTTTTTCTAATAAATACTGCAATAGAAAAACTCGCAACTCATTCCCTTCGTGGCATTACCCGCGCAGGTTCGATGGGTATAATCTCAGTAACAAACAATATGTCGTTACACCCCAATGAGACGTTTTGCTTGCTGGAAGCGATGTTCCTCATCGCCCGAAAGCACCGCAAAGGTAGCATTTAATTGCGTAAGTTGCCGCCAATACAGTTCAAATATTTCATGGCGGTTGTGTGGGTTCTCACGCAGGGGGTCGTATTGCCAAGGCATATCGGGAGAGCAAAGCAGGTACAAATCATACTTGCGCTGCATAATTTGTTGCAGTATCCAAGGAGCGCAGTTACCGTATTTATACTCCGACCAAATTTTTATTGTAAGCAAATCTGTATCTAAAAAAATATAGGATGCAGTAGCAGTGGCAATGCAAGCATCTTCGCGGCGGACATGTTCTTTAGCAATTTGGAGTAGATCGGGTTGCTGGTAGGGTCGTTGGAGCAGCTCTAAATATTCGCGTGCATACTCAGGCATAAGCGGTACAGCGCAGTAGGTTGCCAACTGTTGTGCAAGGGTAGTTTTGCCCGACGATTCGGCACCTGTGATAACTATTTTTTTGATTGCCGTTTGAAGCATATTTTCATAAAAAAAGCTACCAATCGGAACGAGTTGATAGCGTTGTTGCTGTGTCGAGACGAGTGGACTCGAACCACCGACCCCCGCCCTGTCAAGGCGGTGCTCTGAACCAACTGAGCTACGTCCCGCAATGTGCGGGGCAAATATACGGTTATTTGATAAAAATAAAAAAACCTTGACTAACTTATTAGCCAAGGCCTAATTCTTGAACAAATTATAATCTCATGAAAAAACCCAACCAGATAAATAACAAACATTATGCCAAAATATAATATGTATATCATTGATAAACATTTTTTTATTTATTATATATAATATTAATATAAAACATTAATAAACCACACATTATACGTTGATAGACAATTGTTTATAAAGCAATCGTCTATATTTATTTTTATAAACATTATACCAGCATAAATTTTTTATCTTAATAAGTATAAAGTTTTTTGCTTCAAATTTTGTGTGACAATAAAAATTATATACTTTTATTTATATTTTATACGGAATTTTATTCAAACAACAAAAAAATATACTATGAGACCATTTATACAAGGGTTTGTTCTCTTTTGCCTCTGGGCAGTTTTCGCCCGATGGTACTACGTTTGTCAAATCAAGCACCTATGTAACGAGGCAACTGCACCCGTGCCCTCGCTTGCCGTAGCTAACACTTTAGGACTAACCGATGGCGATTCTACCATACTGAGTGGCTATCCGCATTTTATGTATAAGCACGGTGAATCTGTTGCTACTAATGTTGTTTCTGACAAAAACAACAGCTTCTTGCAACAAACAGCCGATTACCTAAAGGCACACCCCAATAAAACTTTAACCATTTCAGGCTATTACCGCGAAAGCGAAAAAGATATTAAACAAGGTTTCTTTGAAAACATCGGGCTGGCGCGTGCTGCCGCTCTCCGCGCTCGGCTTGTAGAAATGGGTGTTTCAGAAAATCGCATATCCTTAGATTATAAGATGCTCAACACAGATGATTTGAGCGAGTCTGCGATGTTCGTCATTACAGAAAAAACTGGAAGCGCACCGGCATCATTCACCTTTACCAATATGTCATTCACGGATGCTAACTTTGAGTCTGGCTCGGCAGTGTTTCGCCCAAGCGAACAATTCCAATTATACTCCGATTCGCTCAAGCAGTATTTCGTTGCCAATCCTAATAAAAGCATGACCATCATCGGACATACAGATAGCGACGGCGACGAGAAATCCAATTATGCTTTGGGCAAAGCACGTGCTGCCGCCGTAAAACAGTGGTTACTGCAAAATACAATATTGCGTGACGGCAAACGCATATCCACTGACTCGAAAGGTGAAACAGCGCCCGTTGCCCCTAATGATACGCCCGAAGGGAAATTGAAAAATCGGCGCGTTAATATTCGTATCGAATAACTAAAACAATGCTTCATAAATATTTTCACATCGTATCCATAAAATTTAACATATCATGAGCTTCTTCACACAATTATTTTCAGCACTCAATACACAGGATAGCTTTTTGGTGCTATTCTTTTTGTTCGTTTCTTGGCTGATAGGCTTGCTTACCGGCTGGTGGATATGGGGACGAAAAATTCAACGCTTAGAAGCAACCATTTCTACGCAAGCAGATGAGATTGCCGACCTCCGTGCAAAATTAACTACCCTTACTTCTGACTATCAAAAGAAAACAGACAGGCTCGAAAAAGTGCTTTTTGAATTGGATGATAATGCCGCCACTATCCGCAAACACGAAGCCGAAAAAGGACAGATATATGCTAACTACCTTGCTTCATCCAAAGAGGTAGATACCCTTACGGTAGAATTGGCAAAATGTCGTGGCAGCAAATCAACTGCTACTACCGAAACTACCCAGAGTGGCGTAGCCTCCGGCGATGGCAGCGTTGCCACTTCGCTGCAAGCAATGGCTTCGGCAGCAGCGGCAATCGTTAATCCAGACGACCTGAAAAAAATTGAAGGCATCGGCCCAAAAATTGAACAACTCCTCAACGATGGTGGCATACATACTTTCCGACAATTAGCCGATAGCTCCTACGAGCGACTAAAAGAAATTTTGGATGCTGCCGGCGAACGCTACCGCATCCACGACCCGACTACTTGGCCTAATCAAGCACACATGGCTGCCGCAGGTTTGTGGGAGGAGCTAAGGGTGTATCAAGAGCAATTGGACGGCGGAAAGGAGTAATATCTTATTCGCACAACTAATAGCTAACAGGTTGCATAACCATACATACGCAAGCAAACGTTAATTTTAATAAACTTCTTACCCTAAAAATTCTTCTCCATGAAAAGTTTTAGGTTTTTATTCCCGTTTTTACTTATTTAAATTACTGCTTGCTCAAAAGATGAAACCTTAAACAAACAAGCACTTACAATAAGTACACTAACTGTTATGGAAAGAGACGATGATGAGGTTTTTTAAAAAATTGATGCCTACACGAAAACGATAAGAAAGCCGGCGCGCCCACTTTCGATTCATTGTATGGTCAATTTATTGAGAACTCAATCACTTACAACTTTGCCTCTCAAAGTGTCGTAGTTTTTTCCACTTTTTAGTGGAAATATTCTTAAAAGCTTGTTGATAAAAAATACTGCAAACGATTACTTTCTACTATATAAATATATAACGTCAGGTTAAATGCTGCGCCTATCAAATTCATAAAAACAGAAAAAAACTTTTTTTGAAATATCCGCACAAGTTTTTGCCGATGGCTCTTGTACTAACGGCTGTTGTGACGCTTTTAGACATTCATTTTTCAATGCACTAAATACTTATAGCTGTGGTGCTGCATTAGCTCAACAGTTCGGAGATGCTTATGAATTAAACCCTACATCTGAGGAACTCGTAGCTAAAGAAATGGATTTACACATATAAACAAACATACATTATAAATTTTGCATAACGAAACCCACTCCCAAAAGGCAATAGTTGAATTATTGCCTACACTTTTTTATTCACACGAATACAAATATCTTTGCCCCACTTTTTGAACACTACGCAACAAATTGCCGTATAACCCAAATTCAATTATTAAATTTTATACTTACGTAAAATGTCAAATCGCACAAAAATTGTTGAATTATTACGCACCGCCCCTGTGGGCACACACGTCACCGTAAAAGGGTGGGTACGCACATTTCGCAACAATCAATTTATTGCCCTAAACGATGGTTCAACCAATACCAACCTGCAAATAGTTGTAGATTTTGAAAATACAGATGCCAACCTATTGCGCCGCATCACCACTGGAGCAGCACTATCCGTTCGGGGTAACGTGGCGGCCTCGCAGGGCAAAGGGCAAAGCATAGAAATAACCGCACAACACATAGAAATATTAGGCGATTGCGATGCCGAGCAATATCCATTGCAACCCAAAAAACACAGCTTGGAATTCTTGCGCGACATTGCTCATTTGCGCTTCCGCACCAACACCTTTGGGGCAGTATTTCGCGTGCGCCATGCCTTAGCGTTTGCCATACACCATTTTTTTAATGATAGAGGATTTGTATATCTGCACACACCTGTCATCACTGGCTCGGATGCCGAAGGTGCTGGCGAAATGTTTCGTGTCACTACCTTAGATTTAAACAATCCACCACGCAACGAAGACGGTACCATAAACAACAAAACTGACTTTTTCGGGCGTGAAACCAACCTCACCGTATCAGGGCAACTGGAGGCGGAATTAGGAGCAATGGCATTCTCTGAAGTTTATACTTTTGGACCCACGTTTCGCGCCGAAAACTCTAACACCTCCCGCCACTTGGCGGAGTTTTGGATGATTGAACCGGAAGTGGCTTTTGCCGATCTAAACGACAATATGGATTTGGCGGAAGCCATGTTGAAATACGTAATATCGTATGTGCTGGAGCATTGTGCCGAAGATATTGCATTTCTGGATAGTCGCTTGGCGGATGAAGAAAAACAAAAACCGCAAAATGAACGCTCAGAAATGTCGCTTACGGAAAAGCTGAAATTTTGTATTAACAACCCATTTGTGCGATTAACCTATACTGAAGCAATAGATATTCTAAAAAATTCGGCACCCAATAAAAAAGGGAAATTTAATTACACAATTGATACATGGGGTGCCGATTTGCAATCGGAGCATGAGCGATATTTGGTAGAAAAACATTTCAAATCCCCCGTTATACTCACCGATTATCCGAAGGATATAAAAGCCTTTTATATGCGCCTGAACGAAGACGGCAAAACCGTTCGCGCTATGGATATTCTCTTTCCGGGCATCGGCGAAATTGTCGGCGGATCGCAGCGCGAGGAGCGTTACGATAAGCTCGTGCAACGCATGGAAGATATGCATATCCCCGTTGAAGAATTGTATTGGTACTTAGATACGCGCCGCTTTGGCACTTGCCAACACGCAGGGTTCGGGTTGGGCTTCGAGCGGTTGGTATTGTTTGCAACCGGTATGACTAACATCCGCGATGTAATTGCGTTTCCGCGCACACCGGGCAGCGCAGCATTTTAATATAATTATTTCATGTTATGAAATCACCGTTTCTGATTATATTACTTTTCATTTTGTTGGGTTGCCAAACTACTATGAACGAAAAAAACAAAACGACTCTTTTTGATTGGCAAGGGCACAGAGGCGCACGCGGGTTGCTACCCGAAAATACTGTAATGGCTTTTTTGGAAGCCCTGAAATATCCGGCTGTAAAAACGTTGGAGATGGATGTTGCCGTTACAAAAGATGGTCAAATTATACTTTCCCATGAGCCTTGGATGTCTGCCGAAATATGTAGCCTCCCCGATGGCTCGCCCATTGATACGGCTACTGCCGAACAACACCTTATTTATAATATGACCGTTGCCGAAGTACAACGTTACGATTGTGGCAAACGCGGGCATCCACGCTTCCCGCAACAGCAAGCACAAGCAGCACACAAGCCCACGTTGCAAGAAGTAGTTGTAGCCGTTAATGCGTATTGCGTTCAGCACAAACGCCAAGCACCTTTTTATAATATTGAGATGAAAAGCGAAGCACAATGGGACAACCTTCGCCACCCTGCACCTGATGCTTTTGCCGCTTTGTTGTTAAAAGAAATAAAACGCTTAGGCATCTACAACCGCACCTGCATCCAATCGTTTGATGTGCGCTGCCTACAAGCTATGCGCCGTTTGGATGATAAGATAATTCTCGCACTGTTAGTTGAAAATTTGAATGGGCTTTCCGCTAACTTGCAAACACTTGGTTTTGCGCCAAACATTTACAGTCCTAATTATTATTTACTCACGCCGGAGGTTATTGAACAGTGTCATCAAAAAAATATGTTGGTTATTCCTTGGACGGTCAATGATACTGCCGAGATGCACCGCCTCATCGCCTTAGGTATAGATGGCATCATTACAGATTACCCAAATTTAATACCCGCGGCATCGTCACATAATTAACTGTGCTAAAGTTTGTTTTATTTGCGGTAAGCTTTCGTATAGTTGCTCATATGTTTGCGCAACAAAATATTTATCTTGAATAACATCGGTGCGGTATGGTGTAGCCATCATAGTTGCTACGTTAAAAGCAATTTTTTGTGTTTGATTGCCCATGGCTGCTGCCGTTTAGAGATGTGTTGCATCACGATAATAATAACAGCAGCAATATGTGCAATGTAACGAAATCATAAAATACATATCTGATGCACAAGGGTAATTGCTTCGCACAAACTTGTCAATAGCTGATAAGTCGCAAAAGTAAATAGTTATTTCTTTTTTTGTAAAAGCAGCAAATCTTTCACCAAAGCATTGGGTACGGCAATAGCCAAATTGTAGTGCATAATTTGCCAGCCGGATGCGATGCGGCGCAATACGCCGGAGCCGCGACATTCGCCCATGTGGTCAGTAGCAATCTTTTCTTCAAACCAAGCATACTGTCCGTCTTTACTAAAATAGACATTTCGACTAAACGGTTTGAGCACCCATGCCGATTCTTTTGCGAAGTAGGGTTTCGACCATTCGCGCATTTCGTTGAGCGTCCAGCGCTCCGAAGCATCAGTACCTAAATAAATAGCATCGGCAGCCATACTGCCAAAAAAAGTGTCCTCATCGGCAACGGCAGCGGCATGATGCCATTTGTCCATAAGTTGATTAATTGCCTGAGTATCCGCTATGGGCGTATGTAGCTTGCGCGTGCATCCGATAGCAACAAGCAGCAAAAGTGAAAGAAGAGAGGTGTACTTATACATAGGTGGTATGAATATTGCGTGATACATAAAAGTTTATATTAAAGTATTGCTTTTGTTGCGAAATATATTTTTTGTGTGGAGCTATTTTTATTTCTGCAAATTAATAGTATTTTGTACCGTTATTTTTGAATTCACTCAAATTTTTATTTCAAATGCAAGAAAATCAGAAAGAATTGTTTGGACACCCACGGGGGCTTTTTCTGCTGTTCCTTACCGAAATGTGGGAGCGTTTCAGCTACTATGGTATGCGTGGATTGCTCATCTTGTTCCTTACCAAATCTTTGATGGAGGGCGGTTTAGGTTTCGAGAAAGGTCACGCAGGGCAAATTTATGGTATTTATACGAGCTTAGTATATCTCACACCGCTCATTGGTGGGTGGTTAGCTGATAACTACTTAGGGCAGCGTTGGTCTATTACCATTGGTGGTATCACTATGGCATTAGGGCAATTTGCACTTTTCTATTGTGCCTCATCCTCTTCTATTAGTCTTTTATATTTAGGTTTAGGTTTGCTCATCATCGGCAACGGTTTCTTCAAACCAAATATCTCTACTGTAGTAGGCAAGTTATATCCACAGGGCGACAAACGCCGCGATAGCGCATTCACTATATTCTATATGGGTATTAACTTAGGCGCATTTCTTGCACCACTCATTTGCGGCTACCTTGCCGAAGATTATTTTGCCATAAAACAAACCGCAGCTGACGGCAGTTCGACCGTGGCAAAGTATGGATTCCAATACGGTTTCTTGGCGGCAGGCTTCGGTATGGTATTAGGGCAAATATTATTCAACCTGTTGGCTCGCCAATACTTAGGCAACATCGGCGTTGAACCTGATGCTAAAGTAGAACGTGCAAAAGCCAATGGCAACACGGTTGCTGTGCCGCTCACTCCGGAGGAAAGACAGCGCATTATCGTAATAGGTGTTATGGTAACCTTTGTGATTTTCTTCTGGGCTGGTTTCGAGCAAGCAGGCTCAACGCTTAGTTTATATACAGATAGTTATATCAATCGCAATTTGGGCGGATTCCTTATCCCTACTTCGTGGTTTCAATCTGTCAATCCGTTATTTATTGTAATATTAGGACCTGTGTTCACTTGGCTTTGGCTAGCATTAAGCAAAGAAGGCAGAGAGCCGAATACGATTATCAAAATGGGTTTGGGTATGATATTACTCGGCTTAGGCTTCCTACTCATGTTAGCTGCTGCTGCTGAGCGCGGTGGCGATAATCCTGACGTAGCCGTTAAAGCAAGTTTATGGTGGTTAGTTGGTACATACCTCATACATACAATGGGCGAACTTTGCCTGTCGCCGGTGGGACTTTCTATGGTAACCAAATTGGCACCTGCCCGCCTCGCATCGCTCCTCATGGGCGTATGGTTATTGAGCAGTTTTGTAGCTAACTATATTGCTGGTGCTACGGTTGAGTACGTAGAGCGCATGGGGTCTGTTAAAATATTTACCATCATCGCGGGCGTGACCATCGCGTTAGGAATAATTGTACTACTCATTTCTAAAAAATTAGTAAAAATGACACACGGACGATTATAGTTCGATTCATTTTTTCAATCACATATTTGGCGGAGCAGTTATAATATATAACTGCTCCGCTTTTTTATAACAAAAATTTTTGTGAAAAACACAATCACCGCTGATCATAATCTCTTCATTCTGAACACTAACAAAAATAGATACGAAATTTGCCCACGTACAGAATTGGTCGTATCTTCGCAAGATATATTTCATATCCATATTTTTAGACTAAATCACATTTAATACTAATGAAAAAAATAGGTATCCTTTTTGGACAGGAGCGCAGCTTCCCGCAGGCGTTCATTGACCGTGTTAATAGCAAGAATGTAAAAGGCGTTCAAGCAGAAGTTGTCAATATTGACAAAGTAATGCAAGGGGAAACTACCGAGTATGCAGTTATCATTGACCGCATCTCACAAGATGTACCTTTCTATCGCGGATATTTAAAAAATGCAGCTATCGGCGGTACAGCAGTTATCAACAACCCTTTTTGGTGGAGTGCCGATGAAAAGTTTTTCAACAACGCCCTCGCCGTAAAAGTTGGCGTACCTGTACCAAACACTGTTTTGTTACCTTCTAAATTGTTACCTGTTGACACTTCCGAAATGTCATTCACAAACTTAGCTTTCCCGTTAGATTGGGAAGGTATATTTCAATACATCGGCTTTCCAGCATATATGAAACCGTTCGCTGGTGGCGGTTGGAAAAGCGTTTACCGCGTGGACGGCATGGGTGACTTCTTTGAGAAGCACAGCGAAACCGGACAGTTGGTTATGATGCTGCAAGAAGAAATCCAATTCGACCATTACTTCCGTTGCTATTGTTTGGGTGGCAAGTACGTACACGTTATGCCTTACGAGCCACGCAACCCACACCACTTACGCTACGCAGCAGAAAATACGGCGGGCGAAAAAATCACAAAATTAGTACACGACTATGTGTTGCGCCTCAACCACGCCTTAGGCTACGATTTCAACACTGTTGAGTTTGCTGTTCGCGACGGCATTCCTTACGCAATAGATTTTTGCAATCCGGCTCCTGATGCCGATGTAAATTCCGTAGGTGCAGAAAACTTTGAGTGGATTGTTGAAAACGCCGCCAAATTTGCCATCGAAAGAGCCTTAGCACAAAAGCCCGGACAAATGAACCTCACCTGGGGTACGTTTATTCAAGATGCCGTTAAGGGTAACAAAGTTGGCATACCGACAGCACCAAGCGCAAAAGCTGCTCCAGCTAAAAAACTAGCGACGAAGAAGCCAGCACCCAAAAAAGCGGAAGCACCAAAGAAAGCCGCGCCAACACCAGCAAAAGCTAAAACAAAACCACCTGTAAAAAAGGCTGCTCCAAAAGCTGCACCTGCTTTGAAGAAAGCGGAAGCACCTAAGGCAGAAGCTAAACCAAAGAAGTCGGCAGCTAAGAAGAAATAAGCGCAATGGAAACAGCAGCGCTACTGAAAAAAGTTCGCAAAATTGAAATAAAAACTAAAGGACTCTCCAAACACTTATTTTCAGGAGAATACCATAGTGCGTTCAAAGGGAGGGGTATGGCGTTCAGCGAAGTTCGCAGTTATCAATACGGCGATGATGTTCGAAATATTGATTGGAACGTGACTGCCCGAACCAACGCTCCGCACGTCAAGGTTTTTGAAGAAGAACGCGAACTGACTATTCTCTTAGTCGTGGACGTAAGCCAATCGTCCTTTTTTGGTACGCGCCGCCAAACCAAGCTAGAACTCATGATAGAGCTTTGCGCCGTGCTTGCTTTCTCGGCAATAAGCAATAACGACAAAGTAGGGTTGGCGTTATTTTCAGATAAAATCGAAAAATTTATACCGCCCAAAAAAGGCCGGCAGCACACGCTCCGTATCTTACGCGAGTTGATAGACTTCCAACCACAGCACAGCAAGACCAATCTTGCCGTTTGCCTGGAGTACGTCAATAACGTCATCAAGAAGCGGAGTGTGTGTTTTGTTTTATCCGATTTTCTATCCGCTAATTACGAGCAACCCCTGCGTATTGTTGGCAAACGGCACGACCTTATCGGGGTACAAATTGCAGATGCTATGGAGGAAGTGCTACCTAATGTCGGGATGATGCACATTCGTGATGCCGAAACCGGACAAGTGCTTCTCATTGATACGGCTTCCGCCGAAATGAGGCAACAACATAGCCGTTGGTTTCGACAGCATAGTGAGCGATTTAGCCAGTTGTTTGCCAAAGTCGGTGCCGACACCATCCGCCTGCGAAGTGGTGAAGAATATATCCATACGTTGTTGCAATTTTTTAAACAACGAAAAAAATAAAATACCAATACCCATGTTGCGTCAAATGGCTAATATGATTCGTGTATGGATTTGTCTTTACGGCTTTCTAATATTTTCTTTAACGCTATTCGGGCAGCCGCAAGCCACTGCACACTTAGATGCTGATACTATGTATATCGGCGACCAACAGCAACTACATATTACCGTAAAACACGGCAACGAAACCACCATACGCTACGCCAATCTTGCCGTCTTAGACAGTATAAAATCATTAGAAATCATACAAAAAAGTCGTTTTAAAAACATACCAAACGGCAGCCAACAAAACATCACCATTACCTTATTTGAGGAAGGAGTATATCAATTGCCACCTACCCCTGTCGTCTGCGAAATAAATAACGATACCGCAACGATACAAACCAACAGCCTTGCGATAGTAGTGCTACCCCCAAAAGCGGATACTGCCAAAATTGCCCCTATCAAAGATATAATTAAAGAACCCGCCACTTGGCTCGATTACGCCAACTACCTGCTCCTCCCCGTACTGCTAATCGCATTAGCGATACTCGGTTATCGGTTATATAATCGCTATTACAAAAAGAAAGCACCCACCAAAACCAATGCAGCACACGCTCCAGATGCTTACGAAGTAGCGATGCAAAAATTAGCCGCCTTACGGCAAACAAAAATGTGGGAGCAGCCCGATAACATCAAGACATATTATTCCGACTTGACATTTATTATCAGAGAATATATCGAAAAAAAATATGCTGTTTCAGCATTAGAACAAACTACTGATGAAATCATAAAATCACTGCATCACTACTCCGCCTCCACACAAGTTTCCACTCTTCGCGACCTGCTTAACCTCGCTGATATGGTAAAATTTGCAAAAGCACAACCGCAACAAGATGTGCATTTGCATTGGCTCAATACTGCCGAACAATGGCTTACCACAACGAATAAAAACCTGAACAG
>JAGOHC010000077.1 GCA_017996375.1 Saprospiraceae bacterium
GGTTAAATTTTCGCTCCTCCAAATCCCAAGTTTGCCTCACCAAATACATCTGAATCAAAATGATACTAATGATGGCGATTGCTCCAAAAATTACTACACCGCGAATGGTTGATTGCATATTTTAGGTTGTGCTGATTTCTGTGTTCGAGCAAGTGAATTTACTCGTCATCTTTCTTTTTTTCTTTTACGATAAAATCGTCCTCACTCGAAGTAGCTGGCGTGTTGTCGGGTGTAGTGATTGCCTTTATTTTTATGTTAGTATCTGTCGTTATTGCGGGGTTATTAATCGGTGTTTTTTTGTCCACCTCCGGTTCAATAATTGTTGTTTCTGGTAAGGGTTGTTCATACGTTTTTGGTGTCACTTCAAAATTATTCTGAATAGTTTGTTGTTCAAAAAAGAAGATGTTGTCGTTGCTGTCATGTCTTGAAGAGGCAAACATACCTTTGGGTTCTTGTGGGAGCATATAAAAGCTAAAATCATCATAGGAACTGTTTATGGGTGTCCCCAAATTTATTGGTTGCCCCCAATTGCCGTTGCTGTCCGGCTCGGAAACAAAAACATCAAAGCCGCCCAGTCCGCCCCAGCCTTTTGAGCTAAAAAATATTTTACCGTCTTCTCCTACAAACGGAAATGCTTCGTTAGCATTTGTATTAATTGCTTTACCCAAATTGATAGGTTTTGCCCAATCGCCGTCTGCGTCTCGCTCGCTGACACAGATGTCCAAGCCACCTTCGCCACCTGCTTTATCAGTTGCGAAGTAGAGGTAACGCCCATCGGGCGATAGTGCGGGGTGCATATAATTGTGTTCTTTAGAGCAAAATGAAATCTTTTTCACTTTGCGGAATTTGCCACCACTTTTTTTGGCTTCCGCCGAATAGAGTTGCAAGTTGAAAGCATTATTCTTGCTCATTTCAGTATTGTTGCGAGCAAAAACTATTTCTGTTTTATCCGGACTGATACTGATGCCGCCAACGTTTTTATTATAAGCATTTGCAGCAGCAAACGATGTTGGTTTAGCGTAAGTATTGCCGGGTTTGTTGCATTTGGATTGGTATATTCTGATAAAATCGCGTCCTGTCCAACCTGACTTTCGACTAAATAATCCGCTCGAAGGCTTATCAGAGGCGAAAAGTATGCGGTCATCCAATAGTATGGGGCAGTTCTCATCGTTAGGGGTGTTGTATGGAAATGACCGAATCGTAATGTCTTCAAAATAGGGTTTAATGTTGCGAACAGCATCGCAAGATTGGAGTAGTTGCAAGGCGGTTTCGTCGCTAGGGTTTGTAGCTAAGTAAGTAGCTATCCAATCTTTGGCAGCATCGTACTTGCCATTAATAATAAGCACTTCGCCGTAATTGAGGTAAGTTATGTCTTTGGCTTTATCATCTAAAACAATTTGGCTGTAAAGCTCTTCGGCTTTGCTGGATTGATTAGTCAATCGGTAGCTATTTGCTAATTTGGTGCGGAGCGCAATATTACTTTCGGTAGTAAGGATTTTCTCTAATAACGGAATTGCATCCGCATAGCGTTTGTTATCGTATAAAGTGTTTGCTTTTTTGATAGTTTTTGTTTGTGCTATCAGTACAGAACTGCTACATAACAATATGGTAAGGAAAAAGGTTATTCGTTTCATGATAAAAATATCGTAAAAAAAGTATAGTCAATACAACTATCTGACAAATTTACAATTATGTATTCAGTATATCAAAAAAAATAGTTATGTGATAGGTTGAAAAATTCAAAAGTAGTAGCTTTGCAGCAAAGAAGTATAAAAGTGCATCACACATAAAAAATAACTGTACTCTATGCACGATGAACAAGAAATCCACCCCACCAATGCACATCAGGTTTCTGATGATTTGCAAGAAACACTTGATTTAGGCATTCATATTACGGATGTCAAACGGGGTATGATGGCATACCTGAAAACGTATTATAAAGGATACAACCGCGTAGGCGAATACCAGTACGGTTATGATATGGAAACCTCCGCTGGCCATATCGTTGATGGTATGCTCACGTTTCGTGTCATTACTATAGAAGAGGATGTCAATACGTTTACCAGTACGTTCGAAGCAGTCACTACCAATTCTCTTTTTGAAGTTATCTATCGCTACAAAGATAAACTGCTGTTTTGGGACGCGCTGTCATTTGGGCTACTGTTGCCGACACTCTATCTGGCATTTGGCTATGCCTTAGGTTGGAAAAGCGTTGTTTCGCTGCCTTTACAGAGTAACATAATCTTTTTTCTATTTGCCGCACTAAGTATTTTTGTTGCATTGCATTTTATTCTAAAATCGTTTACGCGCTATCGCTACATTTTTGCATTAGAACAATTTAAAGATTATGAGGCTGACGAACAATGGATTGCATTAGGAGAAAACTGTATGCTTACCAATAGCTCGTCATTTGAGGAGTTGCGTAAACAATGCACTTATAGTGGATTTGGCTTGGTGGTTATTGATAAAAACAGAGAAGCTACTACCGTGATAACACCGGCGCGCTCACGTGTTATTGAACAAAAGCGAAAAAAAGTTTCGTTTCTCTCGAAAAGCCAACTTGGGCAACGTTTAGGTAATCAGCCATTTATGCAACAATTAAATAAGCTGCCTACACAGCTCGCACTGCAAAAAAGTAAATTCATTATGCGCTACCAACAATTCAATATAAATCAAATATTAGTCAGCCTAACCGCACTGCTATTAGCAGGGTTTGTTTTTTATCGAATTTGGCATCAAGACAGCGAATTTGATTATGCCGAAGATGCTGACCGCCTTTTGGAAAATGAGTTGGCTAAGAATGATGTACGAAAAACTGATGAAGCATCAGTAGTATCAGCTGCTGCCAACACACCAATCAACGGAGAGCCAGTGATGTTCGTAGCTGATAAAACGGAGGAGTACGCCATCGAGGATTGCTCGCGCTTGTACAATATTAAAGGAGAAAAATATGTAGCGAATGTAGGGGAGTTTCCAAAATATAGTATGGCAATGCGCCAAGTGCGACGATTTCAGCAGAAAGGAATTCGCTGCGGATATATTTGGGAAGGTTGCATGAGTAATTCAGATAAGTTTATAGTTTTTTTGGAAGATATTGTCAGTACCCAAAAGGAAGCAAATGTTATCGCAGCCAAGCACAAACAATGGGAGCCGTCCGTTCGCACACTTACAATAAAAGAATAAGCGTAAATTTGATTGTTTCATAAAAAAATTGTACATTTGCGCTCGCTAAAACTGATTGGGCTCTATTTAGAGAACATATCACATTTGGTAACGCTTTAATTTTTATTACAATGGCAGTTTATTTATCAAAAGAAAAAAAAGAAGACATTTTTAAAACCTACGGCGGAACGCCAGCCAATACAGGCAGTACAGAAGGGCAAATCGCGCTTTTCACATTTCGTATTCAATCACTTTCTGAACATCTTCAACGCAACCAAAAAGATCATTCTTGCAGACGCTCATTATTAACTTTAGTTGGTAAAAGAAAGCGTTTGTTACAATACTTAGCTGAAAAAGATATCCTCAAATACAGAGAGCTAATTGAAAAACTCGGTATTCGTAAGTAGCGTTTATTATAAAAATGTTCCTGTCGTCTTTTGTGATGCAGGAACATTTTTTACTTTAAGGCATAAAGAAATAATACCAATTCAAAACATTTTCCTTAGCGCAGCGTACTACATCTTACACAACAACCCAACATTAACATAACAATTTTTTAACGAACCAAAAGCTCCTCGCCGAATTAGTTTTATAGAGTAATAGCGATAGAAAAAGGTTTAATAACATTACCAATATCAAAATATGTCAAATCAGGGTATCAGAACTCCCCACTCCGTAACATTTAACCTTCCTGACGGAAGACCCATTACCATAGAAACTGGAAAATTAGCAACCCAATCAGACGGTTCAGTTGTTGTAAAAATGGGCAACACAATGCTTTTCGCTTCTGTAGTTTCCTACAAAGAAGCAAAAGAAGGGCAGAGCTTTTTTCCGCTATCAGTAGATTATCAAGAGAAATTTGCCTCTACGGGGCGCATACCCGGCAACTTCTTCCGCCGCGAATCCAAACTCTCCGATTATGAGGTGCTTATTTCGCGTTTGGTGGATAGAGCCATTCGTCCACTCTTTCCGGACGATTACATGAACGAAACCCAAATTATCATTAACCTTATATCTTCCGATACCGATATTATGCCCGATGCACTTGCGGCACTTGCAGCCTCGGCAGCAATGGCAGTATCTGACATACCGTTTGCCGGACCTATTTCGGAAGTGCGCGTAGCAAAAATAGATGGTGAATATCAAGTTAATCCAAATAAATCAGCATTGCAACGCGCAACATTGGATATGATTGTTGCAGCCACTATGAGCGATATATGTATGGTTGAGGGCGAAGCAAATGAGTGTTCCGAAATTGAAATGGTAGAAGCAATCAAAATAGCACACGCTGCTATTAAGACACAAATACAAGCGCAATTAGACCTCGCAGCAAAAGTAGGAACGAAAGCAACTGTTAAGCGAGAAATTACCCCTTCACCTACCAATCCAGAGGTAGAGGCAAAAATCGAAGAATTGTGCAAAGACAAAATTTATAGCATTGCAAAATCATTTTCAGATAAGCATACACGCAAGAATGCATTTGATGAAGTTTACAAAGCAGCAGAAGAAACAATTTTAGCAGCTTACACAGAAGATGAACAAGCGGAAAAAAAACCGTTTGCAAAAAAATATTTTGACAAGTTAAAGAAAAAAATCATTCGCCAAATGGTGTTAGATGAATCTGTGCGTTTAGATGGACGCTCTTTAACAGAAATTCGCCCAATATGGAGCGAGATAGATTACCTGCCGTCGGCGCACGGGTCTGCTGTGTTCACACGTGGCGAAACGCAAGCCTTGACAAGTTGTACCTTAGGTACAAAACAAGATGAAATGATGGTAGATGTTGCTGCCGAACTTGCGTTTGATAAATTCATTTTGCATTATAACTTTCCGGCGTTCTCTGTGGGCGAAATCAAGCCACAACGTGCACCCGGACGCAGAGAGGTAGGACACGCCAACCTTGCTGGTCGGTCACTCCGCAAAATGATGCCAACAGAAAACTTCCCTTATACTGTGCGTATCGTTTCTGATATATTAGAATCAAATGGTTCGTCTTCAATGGCAACAGTTTGTGCGGGCTCTTTAGCATTAATGGATGCAGGAGTTAAACTAAAATCTCCCGTATCCGGTATTGCGATGGGGATGATTTCGGAAGGTGGTAAAACAGCAATCTTGTCAGATATTTTAGGCGATGAAGATGCTTTAGGTGATATGGATTTCAAAGTGACGGGAACTGCGAATGGCATAACAGGTTGCCAAATGGACATTAAAATTGACGGTATGCCGTATGAGCTTCTCGAAAAAGCATTGGAACAAGCAAAGCAAGGGCGTTTGCATATCTTGAGCAAAATGAATGAAACCATTGATATGCCTCGCGAAGACTACAAGCCTCACGCTCCGCGCATTATTGAGTTGGAAGTGGATAAGAGTTTCATCGGTGCAATTATTGGCCCCGGAGGAAGTATCATTCAAGATATTCAGGCAACTACAAAAACAGTTATCAGCATAGAAGAAGATTTTGAAAGAGGTATCGGAAAAGTAAACGTTGCCGGCACGAATAAAGAGTCAATGGATAAAGCCTTGGCGCGTATCAGCCAAATTGTGTTTGTGCCTACCGAAGGAGAAACTTATGAAGGTAAAGTACAATCCATAATGCCTTTCGGTGCTGTCATTGAATTTAAAGGAAAGACAGGTCTGTTGCACATTTCTGAAATAACACATTCTCGTTTAGCAACAGTTGAAGAAGCCTTAGCCGTTGGTGATGAATTAAAAGTGAAGTTATTAGAAGTAGATAAAAGAACCGGCAAGTACAAACTGTCGCGCAAAGCTTTGATTCCGCGCCCTCCAAGACCAGAAGGTAGTGAAAACTATGGAGGAGGAGATAGAGGCGACGATCGCCGTCCGCCACGTGATGACCGCAGAGGTGGTGGAGACAGAGACCGCAGAGATTTTAGAGATAGAGATAACAACAGAGGCGGCGGCGGATATCGTTCATATAACGACGATAGAGACAAAAACGACCGCTAATTGAATTTGAAAAAGTATGAGTTTACTGCATCGAAATATTTACGTTGCCCCCAGCGATTTGGGAGGACGCGGAGTTTTTGCAGCAGAACAAATAAAAAAAGATGATGTTATAGAAGTCTGTCCGGTGATTGTTTTAGCACCCGGGCAGACTTCTACTTTAGATAAAACCACCCTATACGATTATTACTTTTTGTGGGAAGATGCCGACTCAGGTTTGGAGACTTGTGCCATTGCGCTTGGTTACGGTTCTTTATACAATCATGCAGCACCCTCCAATGCTGATTATGTGATGGATTTTGAACATAAAACCATAGATATTTTCTGCGTCCGCGACATCGAACCCGGTGAAGAAATAACCATCAATTATCATGGCGACCCGAACAATGAATCGCCGCCTTGGTTTATGACCGATAACAAAATACGCAAAAAATAAACGATCTAAACTTATCCGCATTTCCTTTCATTATGACTGTTTTGGCGATTTTTGCACCTGAAAGTAAATAATTCTGTTATTTTTACCCAAAATATCATTCACTAAGTAAATAAAATTATGAATGTTGGCATAATCGGCAGTGGAACGATGGGTAGTGGTATTGCACAAGTGGCTGCAATGGCAGGTTGTATGGTGATTCTTTGCGATACAAATACAGCAGCTCTCAAAAAAGCCGCACAACAGATGCAAAATACATTTACCAAATTAATCGAAAAAGGAAAAATCACACACGAACAAGCTACCCAATTTACACAAGCAATTAGCTTTCAAAGTGATTCTGCTGCGTGTGTCGTTTGCGATATTGTTATTGAAGCTATCGTTGAGGATTTATCCATAAAAAAACATCTGTTCGCTCAGTTAGAAACTATCGTCAGAGCAGATTGCATTTTGGCAACTAACACTTCTTCGCTATCTGTAACTGCCATTGCAGGGGGCTGCCAACAGCCTGAAAGAGTGATAGGTATTCACTTCTTCAACCCTGCACCGCTCATGCAATTAGTAGAAATTATTCCTGCCATTCAAACCACTACTGAAGTGTTAGATAGTGCAAAAAAGTTAATTACAAGTTGGCATAAAATTATCGTAGTCGCTAAAGATACACCCGGGTTTATTGTGAACCGCATTGCACGCCCATTTTACAGCGAAGCCTTGCGGATATTAGAAGAAGGCATCGCCGATGTATCCACGATTGATTATGCCATGACTACCATTGGCAACTTCCGTATGGGACCTTTCGCCTTGATGGATTTTATAGGGAATGACGTTAATTTTGCGGTAACACAATCGGTGTATGAATCATTTTTTTACGAGCCGCGCTATCGCCCCGCCTTCACCCAAAAGCGATTGGTAGAAGCTGGTTGGCTCGGCAAGAAATCAGGGAAGGGATATTATACTTATGCTGCCGATGCACCAACACAACACCCGGACACCAACGATATTTTATTACGAAAAATTGCTGATAGAATTGTCATCATGCTCATTAATGAAGCCGCCGATGCACACTACTATAATATAGCTACTAAAAATGATATTGAATTAGCCATGACCAAAGGCGTGAACTACCCGAAAGGTTTGTTGCAATGGGCAGAAGAATTAGGGTATAAAAATTGCGTTAATAAAATGGATGCGCTTTACGAATATTATCACGAAGACCGTTACCGCTGTAGTGTCGGCTTGCGGCAATTAGCACAGCGACAAATTGTTACGGTATAACAATAATGTAATATCACATTTCAATCATTTAACTAATTTTATATTGAACAACTATGAAAAAATTAATATTCATGTGGGTCGCGTTTGTCAGCACAATTTCATTACATGCACAAACGGTTGCCAGAAAAGTAATTGTAGAACATTTTACTAACTCACGCTGTGGGATTTGTGCAAACAGAAATCCGGCATTATATACCAATTTAGCTAATAACCCCAACGTGTTGCATATTGCATATCACCCGAGCTCGCCGTATTCGACATGCGTTTTCAGTCAGCACAACCCGATAGAGAATGATGCACGTACTAATTTTTATGGCGTTTACGGAAGCACACCAAAAATTGCAATACAAGGTAGTGTACAGTCGGCTTCTACGAATTATGCTTCAAGCACATTGTTTACACCTTTCCAAAACCATACATCTACTATACAATTAGCTATTAATCAGACCATTACAAATAATGAATTAAATGTATCTGTTCTTGTGACAAACTTATCCGAGACGAGCCTTACCAATCCAAGAATATTTGTAGCACTTGCCGAAGAGCCAATATTTTACAATGCACCAAATGGCGAAAATACCCACCACGACGTTTTTCGGAAAGCCTTAACTCCTGCAAACGGTGTAGCTTTTGAGTTGCCACCTGTGGGTACTAGTGTAACCCAAACTTTCTCGACTGCCATTAATTCAGCTTGGGATGTTAATAAATTAGAGGCATTTGCTATAATACAAAATGCTGATACCAAAGAGGTGTTACAAGTAGAAAAAGCAAACACGATAACCAGTCCTGTATCGGAAACATATAGCGAAGGATTGACAATTTTCCCGAATCCCACATCCGATAAAATTAATATTTCTACCACTGATAATCTGCTCGAAGGCATTATTACAATCATTGATATTCAAGGCAAACAAGTGGCGACATACCCGTATTCGGAGCGTATAGATATAGCACATTTGCCGAAAGGCAACTACCTACTTCGCATAGCGCATAAGAACAAAACAGCGCAACAACAATTTGTAAAACAATAGAAAAATAAATGCACATTGTCATAGTAGGTAATGGCATTAGCGGCGTTACGGCAGCGCGGCATATTCGCAGATTATCGAATTTCGAGGTAACCATAATTTCGGATGAGTCGCCATATTTTTTTGCACGCACCGCTTTGATGTACGTGTATATGGGGCAGATGCGCCTCCAAGATATTAAGCCTTATGCTGATGATTTTTGGCGTAAAAATAATTTGCAATTATTACAACAGCGCATTGTTCATATAGACTTTTTCGACCAATTTTTGCTTACGCAGAACGACCTGAAAATTCATTATGATAAACTAATTTTAGCAACTGGATCGTTGCCATGTAAATTAGGTTGCATCGGCGAAAGTCTGAATGGTGTGCAACATTTATATCATTGGCAGGATTTGGAGCAATTAGAATCGCTATCGCCGTTTATTAAAAATGCTGTAATTGTTGGTGGCGGATTAATAGGTGTGGAGTTAGCTGAGATGCTTATTTCTCGAAAAATATCCGTGACGATGCTAGTGCGCGAACCTGCTTTTGGACAAAGCATACTACCACGCGAAGAAGCCGAAATGGTAAGCCGCCATTTAAAAGTAAAAAAAGTTAATATATTGTATAACAGACAGTTATCAACAATAATTGGTGATGAAAAAAATAACGTGGCGCGTGCCGTATCAGATGCAAGCGAACAAATTGATTGCCAATTTGTAGGTGTAACTATCGGTGTACAGCCAAATATTGCGTGGATAAAAAACGATGCGCTACATTGCAAAAAAGGTGTTGTTATTGATGAATATTTAACTACCAATTTGCCTAATGTATATGCCATCGGCGACTGTGCTGAGTTACAAATTATTGCGCCATATCGTAAAGCTATTGAACCCGTTTGGTACACCGCGCGTAGAATGGGCAAAACGGTTGCCCAAACAATTTGTGGACAACCTACCAAGTATCAACAAGGCATTTGGTACAATTCAGCAAAGTTTTTTGATATAGAAATGCAAGTGTATGGTTTTGTTCCAAATGATGCACAATTGCCTTCGCTGCATTGGCAGCATCCCACAAAAAACAAATCAATTCGCTTAGTATATAACCCTTCAAACAAAAATTGTGTGTCGGGTGTTTTACTTATGGGTGTGCGATACAAACAATCCGTTTGTGAACAGTGGATTAGCGAAGGTACACCGATAAAAACCGTCTTAAAACAACTCCATCAAGCAAACTTTGATGCCGAATTTTCGGAGCATTGCGAAGTGTTTTTACAAGAACTCGAAACAACTATTTTGTAATGACAATACTATCACGAATCTATCATTTTTTAGTAAAAAATTTATCTATGACACATCTTAAAGTAGGGGATGCAGCCCCACAATTTAGTGGCGTAACGGATACGGGCGACCAAGTTTCGCTTGCCGATTTCAAAGGAAAAAAATTGGTCTTATTTTTTTATCCGAAAGACGATACGCCCGGCTGTACGGCAGAGGCGTGCAGCTTGCGTGATAACTTCAGCGAGCTTCGCAAACAAGGTTTTTCGTTATTAGGCGTTAGTGCCGATAATGCAAAAAAACATACCGCCTTTAAAGAGAAATACAACTTGCCGTTTCCGCTTTTAGCGGATGAAGATAAAACTACGCTGAAGGCGTATGGCGTGTGGGGTCCCAAAAAGTTTATGGGAAAAACCTATGACGGTATCCACCGCACTACTTTCATCATTGACGAAGCTGGCAAAATTGCAGAAATATTTACGAAAGTAAATACTAAAAATCACGCAGAAGAGATTTTAGATTTGGCAATGTAGGTACACCCTTAACGATTCACATTAGGATTTAGTAATTTGATAACACCTGTGCGTTATTTGCAGGATGTGTAAGCAAATGCCATAATCAAATATGGTTTGTGGGTAAAAAAACTCTTTTTTATATTTATAACAAAATATATCCGTCTTTTTTTTGCATTTTTATTGATATGTAATTAAAAAATATATGTTTGTATTGATATTTGCCAAAAATGAAGCTGCTAATGCCCGTAACTTTGTAAGGAAATCTAAAAAGCAAAGGAAGGCAATTATGCCGGAACAATATTTCATCACAAAAATTTTTTATTATGAAAAAATTATTAACGTCCCTGCCACTCCTGCTGTGCATCGTTGCGGTGCTGCTCATACAGCCAAGCTGTATGAAAGAAGACCCGCCTAACCCGCACGAAGATTATGTAATGACCTGCAAGATAAACGGGCAGGCATGGGAAGCCTACTGCGAAGGCAATATCCTTTTTGGCTGCAATCCCGTGGACTGCCAATTTTACCCCGATACAAGAGGGTTTGAGATATGGGGAGGAAATGGGAATGTTGGTATTAGATTCAGTATACTGAATATTATTATTGGAAATAATAATATTCAATATC
>JAGOHC010000078.1 GCA_017996375.1 Saprospiraceae bacterium
TATCTTGCTAGAAAGCCCCATCGTCACTAACACGCGCCACTTTGAGGCACTAAAACATACGGACCGCGCCCTACAAGATGTACTTGACGGATTAGCGGTAAATGTCGGCCACGATTTTTTGGCAATGGACATTCGGCGTGCGCTGCATTACTTAGGCGAAATTTCGGGCGACATCACTACGGATGATTTATTAGAAAATATATTCAGCAAATTCTGTATTGGAAAGTAGTTATCTTTCACCTTATTTAGCATTATTTTTTATCACAAATTTAGCTGTCTTCGCTATACGATGGTTGAAACTATTTTATTGGAATTACGCATAACAAAAGCTATTTCAAGCCCAACACATCCGTGCCTTGTTCAAACACCAAATCTACGGGAATACCCAATTGCGATAACTTATCCAAATCAGCTTTTAACTCAGGGCGGATGATGCCTTTGTCTGCTAAAATTTTGTCCGCAGCAGCTTTGTCTGCATCGCCCTGCAACTGCAAAATCACGGCGGCTAAAGAGGTCATAGCAGCTTTAAATTTATCGAAATTGACGCTGTATTTGCCTTCCGCATTGCGCGTAAAGGCACCTTGCTCTTGGAAGTAATTAAAGTTGAGCATATTGGCTTTGCCGTGTGCGCTGGCAGCACCAAAGCGTACCGAGCGAATAATACCTGCCATATAGGTTACGAAATGATCCATCAGTTCAGTATCCTTCAGTTCGCCTTTTTCGATGAGTTGTGATACCATAAACAGCCCCAATACATCGGCTTTCCCTTCTTCCAATGCCGAGAAATCTTCGGCTAAGGCTTCGCGGATAGGTGTCTTTCCTTTTACCGGATTTTTCACTCCCAAGCCGTGAGCAACCTCATGAAACATTACATTGGAGAAGAACGCATCAAACTTGATATGCTTCGCTTGAGCGGGGTCAATGAGTGCGTCGGCGATAGGTTTCAAAATATGGTCGAATTTGGCACGCATCACATTTTTGAGTTGCGAGCGGCGCGTTCCTTTTTTTTGTTGGATAGTTTCATCATTTGGTAAATTGACGGCAATTGTTTTGCTGCCCGAATTGCAATCACCTGCATAGTAAACAACATCATAGGCATTGAGTTGTGAGTCGGTGCCGGGTTTGTCTTTTTTGTATGCCGCAGCCACCGGAAGTGATTGCTGTAATGCTGGCAACATGGCAACGTATTTTTCCAAACGTTTACTCCACGCATGGTCTTTTACCAGAATGTAGGCTTCGTAAGCGGTGCGAGCGTTGTAGAGTTTGTCTTCATAATTTTCGATGGGACCAACAACGAAATCCACGCCATTGGTTTTCATATCCAACCATGCCATATCGCTGGCGGTATAGTTGTCAGTCAGTAGAGCGTTAGCGCGAAGCGACAGGTATTTTTTTAAGCTCGCATCTTTGGCGATGGCTGCAGCTTGGTTGAGTAGTGCGGCAGCTTTTTCCAATTCGGCTTTGTAAGCAACGCTGTATGGCACGGCGATTAATTTGCTGTTGGCATCGCGGCGAATGAGGGAGTACTGCCCTTTTTTGTCTTTGATATCCGATTTTTCTAACTCCTCTTTAGTCATATCCGTTGGATAAAAATTTGCTCCAAGTGGTTTGGCGCTCACGCCTGCTATAAATGGTTTGTCATCATCTAATCTGTCCCAAGGTCCGTAGTATATTTCGGCGAGGCGTTTTTCATCGACGTTTGTTAGGGCACTCAGGAGGCTATCTTTGTTGCCGTAGGCTTGTTGCCAAAACAGACCGTCCATAATTTTTGCTGCTTCAATAAAAAGCGGAATCATCTGTTTTTCGTCAGCAGAGAGTTGTGTAATATCGGTGGTTAGTTTTACACTTTTAAAAATTTTTAATCGCTCTGTAGCAGCACTTGTGTTTGTGGAGGCATCCGTTTTTTTTGTTTCTTGCTTACAAGCAAACAACGTGATAGTCAGTAGTACTGAAAGGATGGTTATTTTTTTCATATCATAAAAAGTTTTATAAATCAAAAATAATATGCAGATAGATTTAATCAGTTGTTTCAATCATTTACTTAAACGGTACCCTTGTTGTGTGTGCGCCATACCGACATGATGAGCCGAAAAGGCATGATACAAGCAATGATAACCGCCCCGATGCCAAAAAATAGCATTTCGTTGCGGATGTAACGCGTCACGTCTGGTGCGGTTGTCAGATTATCAACGGCAGGTTTAAAAATGGCGTAAAGTCCTACTTCATCCATATATGTTTTAAAATAATTGATTTCACTTATCAGATAAAAGATAAGCGGAAAGCATAGCACCCCTACAATAATTTTGGTTAATTGGTGGTGCGCCCAGAAGGTATGTTTAAGTAAAAAGACGTAGCGTGTGAAGTTGATAAACACCACGATAAATATGATATTAGAAACAACAAACGGATAATACAATACACATTGATAGATAGGAAATAAAACACCAATTACTACTACTGCCGTAATCAGCCACCACAATAACTCCATCCGGAATGATAAAATAGTATGACGATTCAAGTTGAAATTTTTTACTTTGTCAAGATAGTTGCAATAACCAAATCTGCCAACAAAATGAGGATGTCGCTATACACTACCGCTTGGGTGCTAGCGATGCCCAACTCGATACTTCCGCCCTTTACGAAGTATCCTTGATAGCACGAAACCGTTGTGAGGATGTAGGCAAATACGATAGACTTCACCAACATCATAAATACGTTGTAAGGCTCAAAAAAGGAACGCAAACCCCGAGTGTATTCAGAATCAGTAATAACGCCCGTTGGTACACTTGCTATATACCCGCCAACGATACTGACGAATGCAGCAACGCAAATGAGCAACGGAATCATCGTCATTGCTGCAATCACTTTTGGTTGTATCAGATACGAAGCAGTATTGACACCCATGATTTCCATAGCGTCAATGTGCTCTTTTTGTCGCATACCGCCAATTTCCGCAGCCATATTTGAACCTACCTTGCCAGCCAACACCAAACACGTAATCATAGGAGCTAACTCAATAATGGTAATATCGCGAACGATGTACCCGATGTAATATCGCGGGATGAGTGAGCCATCTAATTGATAAGCAAATTGCACGGCCGTAACTGCACCGATGAATATTGCAATCAGTGCAACAATTATCAATGACCCAACGCCGATGTCGTACATCTGTCGTATCGTTTCGCGCCAATACATATACATTTTTTCCGGACGACTAAAAACTTGTCTCATCAGGATGAGGTAGCGACCGAAATGTTCTAAAAAATTTAACTTCGCCATTTTTTACAAATTACTTGCCAAAGGTAGTAACTTTGCATCAATTAACGATAACGGATTTGATATTATGAATCACTTAGTTGCACCCTCACTATTAGCTGCCGATTTTACTCAATTGAATGTTGCGCTGGAAATGATAAATGAAAGCCAAGCCGATTGGTTGCACTTAGATGTTATGGACGGGCATTTTGTACCCAACATCACTTTCGGAATGTTTATTATAGAAGCGATAAACAAAATCGTTACTAAGCCACTGGATGTACACCTGATGATTGTTGAACCTGAAAAATATATTGAGCAATTTCGCGCTGCTGGCGCCGATGTCATCACCGTGCATTGGGAGGCTTGTACGCACCTGCATCGCACGTTGCAACAAATAAAGGCTACAGGCGCGAAAGCTGGCATTGCCCTCAATCCGCATACACCCGTAGCGGTATTGGAAGACGTAATAGAGGATACAGATTTGGTATGTTTAATGTCGGTTAATCCGGGTTTCGGTGGGCAAAAATTTATCTACCAAACGCTATCCAAAGTACGAACACTTAAAGAAATGATTATCACACGCAATGCCAAAACGCTCATCGAAATAGACGGCGGTGTAGGCTTGCAAAATGCAGAAGTACTGCTGCAAGCCGGTGCAGATGTGTTAGTGGCAGGCAGCAGTATTTTTGGTGCTAACAATCCTTCCGAAGCGATAGTAGCCATGAAGAAACTGTATTGATATTAAGTGTTTTTTGAGGTGCTTATTTTATAGTTTTCTGACAACAAGTCAAAAATAATTTTACACCAAACAGCAATACACGCAACACCTTTTAATACGTAAGGAACAACTAGATTTTCGCGCAATATTTTTGGAAACAAATCGGTGGGCGAGAGCGATGTGAAGATAAATGCCGATACCACTAATGCAGTATTCAAAGCAGAACGCGGTTGCGTAAAATACCAAATGCCGACACCACACATAGCGATAATGAATGTTGGCGACTCTGCTTTATGATTAAAAATGACTACCCAAAGTAATATGGAGCAACACATCAGTAGGCGAAAAAAAAATTGTTGATATCGCCGAATGTACATTAGCGGTAAGCAAAAAATAAATACACCTGCTAAGGTTGGGATAGATTTTGACAAGGCATATCCGAACCACGAATGTAGCCACCCTAAAACGGAAAGCCCATATGAAGCAGCATGGTCATTACCCAGCATCTTCCACCAACTTTGATACAAAAATTGTAACTGCCCAGCATCAACAACCAATAGTGGGAGCAATGCAAAAGTAAGTATCCAAAATAGCGTATAACCAACGAGGCGCAGTTTGTTCGGATAAAACAAAAACAATGCAAACGCTACTAATCCAAATAGTTTGATATATATTGATGCAACAATACACAGCGTTGCCCAACCGTATTGCCGCCGCTCCAAATAGCAAAAAGTAAATATTAGCAAAGCTGCCATGAGCGCGTTGCTTTGTGCATTTTGAGTAGCCGTGAGCAGTTCGAGCGCAACAAACAACAAGATATATTGCTTGGTGCTAAAGCTGACATTCGGCAACAAGTTGATGGCACAGAGTAAGGATAGTGTGTTCAGTAAATTCCACCCCATCAAACCCAACCAATCGGGCAGTATCGCAAAGATGCCAAAAAGCAGAGAAAACGCAGGGCTGTATTTATATAAGTCCCAATGTTCTTGCGGGTAGAGTATGTATAAATCTTTGTGGTGGATAAGATGAAAAAAGGAGTGCTTAAAAATTAGGTAATTGTTGTAGGAAGTAAAAACCACATTGCCCACCAACTTTTGAAGACGCATATATCCTTGTACGGAAGCAACAATAGCAATCAATACAAACACTACCCATAGGCTATATGGATGTTGTACCCATCGTTTTAAATTCGCGGAAAGCCCCATACCCTTTGTGTAAAAAACTAATCTTCAACAAACAATGCCGAAATGCTGCGATGTTCGTGGGTGTTACGAATAGCACGAGCAAACAACTTTGCGGAAGATAACACTTTTATTTTATTCGAATCGCGTTTGAGGGGAATGGTGTCACAAACTACCAATTCTGTAAGTAAGGAGTTTTCGATATTTTCGTAGGCTTTGCCCGACAGTACGGGGTGCGTGATGATGGCGCGTACACTTTTTGCACCTTTCTCCATAATCACCTCTGCAGCTTTGCAAAGCGTGCCAGCGGTATCAGCAATATCATCTATCAAAATAACATCTGCTCCTGCTACTTCACCAATAACTGTCATGCTGGCAATTTCATTCGGGCGATTTCGCATCTTATTACAAATCACCAACTCGCGTCCAAAGTGCTTTGCGTATGCGCGTGCACGCTTCACACCACCCACATCTGGCGAAGCAAAAATGACATTCTCCATATTCAAATTTTGTTGCAAATAAGAAATATAGATAGGCTCGCTACGCAAGTGATCAAGAGGAATATCAAAAAATCCCTGAATCTGGTCAGCATGAAGATCCATGGTCATAATGCGGTCAGCACCGGCAGCTTGCAACAAATTAGCAATTAGTTTAGCAGAAATAGGTACGCGGGGCTTATCTTTTCTATCCTGTCGAGCATAACCATAAAACGGGATGACCGCCGTGATATATCCTGCAGAAGCGCGTTTGGCAGCATCAATCATTAAGAGTAACTCCATCAAATTCTCCGAAGGAGAAAAAGTTGATTGTATGAAAAAAACGTATGCGCCACGCACAGATTCGTTGATAATGGGTTGCATTTCGCCATCGCTGAAGCGCAACAATGTTAGGTCGCCGAGGGGCTGCCCGTAGAAGTCCGCAATTTTTTCAGCTAAAAAAAGCGAACTGACACCAGAAAAAAGTTTAACGTCCACCATAAGATTCTTCATTCAAAACGGATAAATGTAGTATGCCCGAAAACACATAACCTTCAAAGGATGCGGTAAAGGTAATATTACTATTGGCGATAATATGCAGCGATTCCCCAAATTTTTATAATAATTTTGAATACTTTTACATATTTATACAAAATCCTTATATCTGTATGGTATCGCCCACACTGCGCGTAACGCTCATACAAGCCCAACTCGCTTGGCAGCAGCCAACAGCTAACCGCCAATATTTTACCCAACAATTTGATGCGCTCATCGGGCAAACAGACGTGGTGGTGTTGCCCGAAATGTTTACCACAGGGTTCAGTATGGATGCCGCCACACTCGCCGAAACCATGCAAGGCGAAACGCTACAATGGTTGCAACAGCAAGCACAGCGCATACAAGCCGCCATTGTTGGGAGTGTTATTATTTCGGAAAACGAACGCTACTACAATCGCTTGATTTGGATGCTACCCGACGGGGAATATTTTTTTTATGATAAAAAGCATCTTTTTACGCTTGCCAACGAACACCAAACTTACACCGCCGGACACCGCCTACTTACCGTACATTATAAAGGGTGGAAAATTCGCCCACTAATATGTTATGATTTGCGATTTCCGGCTTGGAGCCGAAATACAGACGGCTACGATTTGCTGTTGTACGTTGCCAATTTTCCACATATACGGCAGTTGGCATGGCGATCATTATTGGTAGCGCGTGCCATCGAAAATCAGACGTATACGGTGGGTGTAAATGTGGTGGGTACAGACGGAAAAAACATCGAATATTCTGGAGATTCAACGATGCTTGACTATGAAGGCAATCGGCTTTGTGAGCTTTCGCATCAACCCAACATGATTACCTTTGTGTTGCAATATTCTGCACAGCAAGCCTTTCGGCAACAGTTTGCTTTTTTGCAAGATGCCGATGCGTTTAGCTTTGATAAAAATGGTTAGAGGCGTTGTTGTAGGCGAGGCACCATATCGTTTTTCCAACTTAAAAATGTACCGCTTAAAACCTGATGCCGTGCTTCTTGCATTAGCCACAAGAAAAAAGATAGGTTGTGTAGTGTTGCAATTTGTGCCCCCAGCAACTCGCCAGTATGTATCAGGTGGCGCAAATAGGCTTTGGTATGTTGGCGGCTGGTAGGCGCAGGGCTGCTTTCGTCAATGGCGGAAAAATCGTTTTTCCATTTTTCGTTTTTCATATTCATTATACCATTAGCGGTATAGAGCAACCCATGCCGAGCATTACGCGAAGGCAACACACAATCAAACATATCTATCCCTAAAGCAATACACTCCAATAAGTTTACTGGCGTACCCACACCCATCAAATAGCGCGGCTTGTCGGCAGGTAGTATGTCGCAAACCAACGCGGTCATAGCATACATATCTTCATGAGGCTCGCCAACTGATAAACCACCGATAGCATTTGCCGGGCGGTTTTGTTCGGCGATAAATTCGGCGGATTGTTTTCTTAAATCTGCGTAGGTGCTGCCCTGAACAATTGGCATAAGTGTTTGTTCATAACCATAGTGCGGTGTCGTGGAATCGAAGTGCTGCACACAACGTTTGAGCCAACGATGTGTAAGCTGCATGGAGTTTTTGGCATAATTGTAATCGCAAGGATACGGAGTACATTCGTCAAATGCCATGATAATATCTGCCCCGATGCTGCGTTGAATATCTACGGCTTTTTCCGGCGAAAAAAAATGGCGTGAGCCATCAATATGCGATTGAAAAGTGACGCCGTCTTCTTTTATTTTTCGGTTGTTGCTCAACGAATATACTTGGTAGCCGCCACTATCAGTAAGGATGGGTTTTTGCCAATTTATAAATCGGTGCAAACCGCCCGCTTGTTGCAAAATGTCGATACTCGGGCGCAGATAGAGATGATAGGTATTCCCTAAAATAATTTGCGCTTGCACGGTATCCGTCAATTCGTGTTGATGTACAGCCTTGACGCTGCCAACCGTACCGACAGGCATGAAAATAGGCGTTTGAATACTGCCATGTGCGGTGTGTATTTCACCAACGCGAGCTTTTGTATGAATATCTTTTTGTTGGATGTCAAATTTCATCCGCCAAAGATACGCTTCTCTCCACTATTTTTTAAGTGATGAAAATATGTTATATTTTTAGCAATCAGCCGTATTGATGCTTTCGTTTAAGAATAGTTTGTTATATTTGCTTGATTCTAAAATCAAAACAAGAGGACTTATATATATGACGAAAACCCGTTGGATACCTTTCAGATGGATAATTGCTTTATATTGTTTTAGCGTGGCGGCGTGCCAGAATCAGCCGTCTGCCGAAGATGCTGTGCAGCGCATCGAAGTAAAAGACCCAAACGATGTGGCGAGCATTGTTCGCAATCCAGTATCCGCCAACAAACCTACCGATACTTCCACAGTTGCAAAAATAAAATTTGAACACACCGAGTATGATTTCGGAAAGGTATCGGAGGGTACAATAGTTAACCACAGCTATAAGTTTACAAATATAGGAACAGTGCCTTTAGTGATTGCTGACGTGCGTTCTACCTGTGGGTGTACCGTACCGGAATGGACTAAAGAGCCTATTTTGCCCAATGCAAGTGATGAGATAAAGGTGCAATTTAAAACACAAGGGAAAGAAAACGAGCAAGATAAACCCGTTACGATTTTTGCTAACACCTACCCCAATGCTACTGAAGTACGCCTCAAAGGATTTGTCACAAAAGCAAAAGCAACACCAAGAAAAACAAATGCGAAGCCTAAAAAGCGAAAAAGAAAGTAAGCAATATTTTACATATTATATTAAAACAAAACATACATGATTTTACTACAAACAGCAGTCAGTCCGCTTATCCAATTCGGTCCCATGTTGCTCATTATGGTTGTATTTTATTTTTTCTTCATCCGACCACAGATGAAAAAGCAACGCGAGCAAGAAAATTTCGTAAAAGAAAAATTAGTAAAAGGAAAAGAGGTTGTAACCAATAGCGGCATCATCGGCAGAATTTTAAACATAGATGGCAATGCTGTTACCTTAGTGGTGGATGGCAAAAACACTATCCGCGTATTAAAGGGATTCATCTCCCGCGAATTGACCGAAGCAATACAGAAAAGTACTCCGGCAGAAGTAGCAACCACCGAAAATGCAGAAGGTTAAATTCGATATAGCCTCCTATTTAAAAAATGACCGCGCCTTACTGTTTATATGTATAGGTGTGGCGGTTCTTTTTTGGCTTTCCGCAAAATTATCAAGATCTTATGTGGTAGAGCAACCCATAGCCATAACCTATATTTTGCCCTTGCAGAAAGCACTTACACAGCCCCTTCCTAAAAAAATTAACTGCACGTTAGAAGGTGTCGGGTGGCGATTGGCATGGCAACGCTGGATGTCGCCCAACACCATTAGTATTCAATTGGATAACGTGCCGGCACAGACGTTAAGTCGTACCGCCATAAAGCGAAAAATAGCAGATAATGTGTTCCCGCAGGTTTTTGTGCGCGATGTAGAATATGACTTTATACAAATTAAATTAGAAGACGAACTAACGCGCAAAGTACCAGTGGTATTAAATAGTGCACTTACATTTAAAACAGGTTATTATTTAAGTCAAGCCCCTACACTAAAGCCAGACAGCATCTACATTACTGGACCTGCATCATTGGTGCAACACATCAACACATGGCAAACGATGCCCTTAGCAGTAAGCAATTTAAAAACAACAACAACTTATACATTGGTACTTCAGCCTTGTAATGATGAGCAAGTAATACTTTCAAAAACAAGCATTGACGTAACCTTGCCGATAGAGCAATTTACCGAAAAAATGTTAGTGCTGCCGGTAACAGTAACGAATGCCACAACAGGGCACCTGCGCGTGGTGCCAGAACAGATACAACTAAGTTGCCAAGTGAGTTTGAGTAAATATCAACAAGTGCGTCCCGAAGATTTTTGTATCGAACTCGATGCTTCCACAATAGATACTATAAATATCTATACGCAACAAACTATTCCTGTCGCTATCCGCAAGCAACCAGAGTACATCAAAGATGTAGCCATCTACCCGTCAGAGGTTTTTGTAAAAATGAGCAATTAGCGTTTGCTTTTTCGTGTTTGACGAAATATGCCGTTAGCAAATTACAAAAAATGATGTAACTTCGTACGCAATTTTATCCAGAGATAACAGAGAGGAAGTAATGCCGAAGAAGCCGAAGCGCAACCTTTAAAAGCCGTTAATTTTTCATTATAAAAGACTAAAAGCAAAATTCTGATGAAAGTAAGACTCTACTCTTTTGTCTGCGTGTTGTTACTATGCTATACCGCAAATGCGCAGTTCATTTCTGTTAAGCCGGATAGCTTCACACCCAAAGGAGCGCAGCGCATTATTCCGCTAAAGCACCAAACCTACCAAATTGATTTTGAAGCACTTAAAACAGCCCTAAATGCAGCACCTTTAGAAGGAACACAAAACTCCAACATCTATCTGGATATTCCGCTCCCAAATGGTGATGTCGAAACCTACCAAATATATTATTCGCCAATCATGGCAGAACCATTGGCAGCGCAGTTTCCGGACATCCGCACCTTTACAGCAATCGGCACAAAAGACAAAACGAGCAGCGGAAGATTAGATTTTACGCCATTCGGTTTTCATGCTATGTTATTCCACGAAAGTGGCCAATTTTTTATAGACCCCTTCAGCTTGAACGACACCGAACACGTCATTTGTTATTATAAAAAGGACTATCAACTCACCGCGCCAAAATTCGCTTGCCAACAGCAAGAAAAAATACAAGACCCCGACGATCCTACACAGGACACCGAAATAGATTGGCGATCGCCACAAACACTTAATTGTAACTCAACAGTCACCAACCGTAACTACCGATTGGCTGTAGCCTGTACCGGCGAATACGCAGTAGCAGCCACAGGGCAAGCAAGCCCAACGCAAGCGCAAACCTTAGCAGCCATCGTTACTTCTGTTAATAGAGTTTCGGTTGTGTATGAGACAGAATTAGCCACTCGACTTACCTTAGTTGCTACGGAATTAAACGTAGTGTTTACCAATGCAGGTTCAGATCCCTTTACGGGGAATAATAATGCCAATACGCTTATCAACGAAAG
>JAGOHC010000242.1 GCA_017996375.1 Saprospiraceae bacterium
GGCGCAATTACCTGCTTTTCTCCGTTAATTGTTATGGTTACATCACCCGAAGCTACAAGATACTGCTTTGCTACTAGCAGAATAATTACCAAAATAAGAATCACCAACAGAAAAACTGCCAGACTGGTGATAACCATAGTAGTGTTAATTGCTGATATCATAATTTTTTACCCTTCTAAAATTTTCACGAAATTTATTTCATGAAATTCTTATTGTTCCGGGCCGGATTTATTTGTTTTTGCGTTAATGTTTCGAAATAAAATTATTTACTAAAATGATAATCAGATTTTCAATCCTGAAAATGCCATAAATGCTACACCCATCAAAGCTACGGTGATAAATGTAATACCCAAACCTCGCAGAGGAGCAGGTACATCTGAATACTCCATTTTTTCCCGAATAGCTGCCAACCCAACAATTGCCAATAACCAACCTACGCCCGATCCGAGCGCATATGAAGTAGCTTCAGCAATACTATGAAATGCTTTTTGTTGCATAAAAAGCGAACCTCCCATAATTGCACAGTTAACAGCAATAAGCGGAAGAAAAATACCAAGCGAAGCATAAAGAGAAGGTGTAAATTTTTCTACCACCATTTCAACCAATTGTACGATAGCTGCAATTACCGCAATAAATAAAATAAATGCAAGGTAACTTAAATCTAGCGATGCCAAATTAGGGCTTAACCATGTTAAAGCACCTTCTTTCAGTACATAATTTTCAAGTAGGTAATTTACAGGAAGTGTGATACCTAATACGAAAATTACTGCAAGTCCGAGACCCAATGAAGTTTTTACATTTTTCGAAACTGCGAGATACGAACACATCCCGAGGAAATATGCAAAAATCATATTATCGACAAATATCGATTTTACAAATATACTGGCTAAGTTTTCCATATTATAATTATAATTTGTAAACGAGAAGCAGGCAGAAAAATATGTTTTTAAAATTATGTAACTCTTTATTCCCTTGTTTCCTCGTTTCCTTGTTTACTGTTTATTTTTCCTGTAATTCTTTGTTTCTTGTCCTGTGTACCCAAATAATACATGCCACTAATATAAGTGCCATTGGCGGTAGAATCATTAACCCGTTGTTTACATAACCTGCGTCATATAATGTCTGAGGGATTATTCTCATACCAAGTAATGTACCAGAACCGAGAAGTTCACGGAAGAAAGCCACTACGACTAAAATCCATGCATAACCAAAGCCATTGCCCAAACCATCAATAAACGACTCCCAAGGTTTATTGCCCATAGCAAATGCTTCGAGACGACCCATTAGAATACAGTTTGTAATAATCAGTCCAATATAAACCGATAGTTGAACACTTACATCATAAGCAAATGCTTTAAGTATTTCGCTAACTATTGTAACCAAAGCAGCTACCACCACTAATTGAACAATTATTCGTATGCGGTTTGGTATAGTATTTCTTAATAATGAAATAATCACATTTGCAAAAGCTACAATTATTGTTACAGACACGCCCATAACTATTGCAGGTTCAAGTTTGGCAGTAACAGCAAGCGCTGAACAAATACCTAAAACCTGTACTGCAATCGGGTTATTTTTACTTAGTGGACCTAAGAAAACCTGCTTTGTTTTTTCTGAAAATAATTTACTCATTCTTCGGTTCCTCCTTTAGTTTTTTAAATAAATTTTATACTGTCCGATACTATTTAAAAGCATGTTTTCCACACCTTTACTTGTTATTGTTCCACCTGAGATTCCATCTATATATTCCTTGCCTTCGGCTATATGTCCGGGTTTCACAACTGCTATCGAAACAAAATCACGGGCATCATTCAAAATATGTTTTCCTATAAATTTTTTCTGAAACGCCGGTTGTGCAATTTCTGCTCCCAGACCCGGAGTTTCACTGGCATGTGAAAAATATGTTCCAAATACAGTGTTTTTATCATCGTTAAGAGCAATATAACCCCATATTGGACCCCAGAGACCTGCGCCGCGCATTGTGATAATATATTTGGTTTGTCCATCGACCTGGGCTACATAAAGTGGCAACTGTCTTTTTTCCTCTGCTTTTGCATTTTCTTTGATCACATCAATAACAAATGCATCGCCCATTTTTTCAGAAATAACTTCTCCCTTGTTATTCAATACGATTTCTTTTACAATATGTTTTTCGTAAAGAGCGTTTGCATCCTGACCATCGAGTTGAATATTTAATGAACTCAATATCTGTTTTTTCTTATCAAGTTTCACATTATTATTCTGAATCTCTTTCAGTCCGCTCGATACCAGCGCCAGTAAAAGTGCCACTACGACCACCATTACGACAGCATATATCAAAGTATAACTATTCTTATTTGTATTCATCGTTTATCCTCCGTTTTTTAGTTAGTTTTGGCACGTTTCAGACGACGTTTGATGTTTGCATCCACTACATAATAGTCGATAAGCGGGGCAAATATATTCATAAGCAAAATAGCAAGCATCATTCCTTCGGGATAACCCGGATTGAGTACGCGAATGACTATTGCTAAAACTC
>JAGOHC010000079.1 GCA_017996375.1 Saprospiraceae bacterium
ACCATAGAATGCGTCATAACTAACAAGTGAATTGTTCATTAAATCAATTCTAAATGTTCCTGATGATGGCTTTTCTTTAAGTAAACTCATTAAATATGAGCCAGGTTCTCTTCCTTCTTGTTTAGGTGATTGATACTTTTTAAAAACTGGGTCTAAAATATTGTCTGAAAAGATTGGTCCATCTCTTTTGAATACCATTCTGATAACGTAACCATCTTTCTTCCACTCATACATAATTACATTCATTGGTTCGTCACCTTTTTGATGTATGTCCCAATATGAAGTGTCTGCAAGATAAATAGGAGCACCAATCTTGTCAATTTGCTTTTTTAAAGTTTGCGAATTAATATCAATTACATCTGGCTTTCCATGCTTTTCAATCATTTGTTGTTCAAAACTATTTTTTACCTCTGCGCTAAAATGTGTGCTTGTAATAATGTCAGGGCAGGGGCAATTGCTATAAGTTTGAGTGTATGTACAAAGCTCAAGCTCTACACCTGTCAAGATATTTTCAATTTGAAAAGGATGGAAGATGCCGCCCAAAAGTTTTTTTTCTTTTATAGGCATGAAGGTCGTGTCGTAATATTGATAGTTCTCTATTGGGTTAAAAGAATTGAAAAAGTAAGCCCTTGAAAATTTTTTGAAACAATTACTACTAACTTTTCTGTCATGGAATACTGCATCCTTGTCTTGAAAGTCAGGGTCTGCCAAAATAGTCTCACTAATATTTCCTTTAACTCGATGGTCTTCGATATAAAATAGTTCCGATAAGTGTTGAAAGAATTCTGGGCTTTTAAAATCTACCTCTTTGTTAAGAACGATGTTCCCTAAAATTTTTGGATGCTTTTCTTTTGCTTTACAGCTATAGAGAAATATAGATGCTGCTATCAAAAGAAATGTCGCAATTTGCTGTCTTGTCATAAAAGTTTAATGATTAAAAGGGTGTCGCTACGGAGCGATAGAATTGCCTACAACGAACAGGGCTTGCCGAAGTGGGGGAAATAGAATTACGTCCGCCCGGAACTGCTGCCCAATAGAATTACAAAAGATGAAGATAACAACTAAAAGCCACATAGATATTCGTCAGCCGGAACTGAAGCTAAATAGATGCAAATAGCTGATTGTTAGTGCGTCTGCCCCCATTTTGGCAAACCCCCTGTTGTACGCATACCCTTCTTCGTGGTGGGTGTCTTGCAGTTGTGGCACTTGAAGACTGTGTCCTGTGGGTGGGGCAAGGCAGGCTCTTGGGCAGGTTGGCTTCTGTGCGGTGGGTTTGTGTGCCTGACCATGTGCCTGACTTGCAGCGTTGGCTTGTTAGGGTGGTCGTGTCATTCGCTTTGGTCGGCTGGGTACTTAAAGTATTGAGGTGTGTCCAACTATTGAGTGTCTGTAAGGTAATTTTGGCAGTCTGTAAGCAAAAAGTATTTGTCTGTACGGTAATATTGGCAACCTGTACGCAAATAGTATGTGTCTGTAAGCAAATATTTGTCGGCTTGGTATTAATATTATAAACCTGTGTCCAAAAAAATACAGTCGGGTAGGTAGGTTTGAATTTTAGGTCTGTGTCTAACTACCCGACTGTTGGAAATTAGCGGTCTTTTACGTTGGTAAATTCAAGTCCGCTTACTTGTTTGAATTGTGGGCTTGTTGCTCCGAAAACTGATTTTACATATTTTTTTACTTCCAACGCAGTCTGTACTAAGCCTGTTAGCGGATTGTACAAAGTAGTGTTGCGGTTAATTCTTGCATTGCTCCAATTTGTAAAACCGTTTATTAAATCGGTGTTGGCAGTTTTTAAACTGTTTAACTTGGTTTGAAGTGTTTCTGTTTGTAACTCAACTTCGTTGGGTTTGTAGTTGGCATCTTGTGAAACGCTTTCTATCATTTTTGTAAAATGGTCAATCAAACTATCATAGCTCTGCTGACTTGTGGAAATTGTTTTGTCTGTTGGTGCTGGTGCATTTGGGTCGGCTGGTGTTGTTGGTGTTTTTGTACCTCCGTTTGCTTTTGCACCTTGTATTTTTCGGTTAATGGTTTTTGCATCGGCAACAGTTAAAGGGGTTGCACCTGATACGGCTAAAGCATTTACAACTTTTGTTGCCAACGGTTTCAAATCTTTAAATGCCGATTGCCTTGCGTTGGTGGCATTGTCAAAACTTGTTTTGGTAGTTTTGGCTTGTTGCAAACTTGCTTTGGCGTTTGTTTGCAGAGTGGTTAATTCTGCAATGGTTAAAGCCGCTTTACTTGGATTGTAAGCTGCTCCATAACCATTGCAAAATGAAATTAAATCTTCAAAGTTGGCTACGTTTTTGGCGTGCCCTGTTTCTGATGTAGATGGCATAGCATTTCGTTTTAAATGTTAAAAATTGTTTGTTAAAAATAAGAAATAATTTAAAATTTCATTCGCTGTATCCTAACAGCATTTAGTATAGCTAACAATGCCACGCCAACATCTGCAAAAACTGCTTCCCACATTGTTGCTAATCCACCTGCACCCAATACTAATACGATTGCTTTTACCACAAATGCAAGAATGATATTTTGCCAAACAATTTTTTTGGTTTGCTTACCTATATTTATTGCCATTGCAATTTTACTGGGCTTATCATCTTGTATCACCACATCGGCAGTTTCTATTGTGGCATCGCTGCCTAAGCCGCCCATTGCAATGCCTACATGGCTCAAGGCTACTACTGGTGCATCGTTTACGCCATCGCCTACAAAAGCTACGGTTTCGTTTTGGGCAATTATCTCTTTTACTTTATTCACTTTATCCTCTGGCAATAAATCGCCATAAGAATTTGCTATGCCTAATTTATCTGCAACAAATTTTACTACGGTGCTTTTATCGCCACTTAACATGGTTGTTTTTACGCCCAATGCTTTTAGTTTGTCAATTGTAATTTGTGCATCTTCTTTTATACTGTCGGCAATGGTGAGGTAGCCTGCAAATTTGTTATCGTAAGCAATGGCTATTAAAGTATAAACAATTGTGTTTGGGTCTATGTCGTATTTGATGGAAAATTTATCCATCAATTTAAAATTGCCTACTAATAATTGTTTACCGTTGATGATGGCATTTAAGCCGTGTCCTGATATTTCTTCTACATTATCTAACTTAATATTTGCATCTACTTTACCTACATAATTATGAATGGCTGTGGCAACGGGATGGGTGCTTTGGCTTTCCAAAGCATTGACCATTTGCAGTATTTCATCTTTATTAAATTCTGGTTTTACAATTACTTCCTGTACTTTAAAAACACCTTCAGTCATAGTGCCTGTTTTATCCATCACTACGTTTTGTATGGTTGCAATGATGTCTAAAAAGTTACTGCCTTTAAAAAGTATTCCGTTTTTGCTGGCTGCACCAATACCGCCAAAATAGCCTAATGGTATTGATATTACCAACGCACAAGGGCAACTAATTACTAAGAAAACCAAAGCCCTGTAAAGCCATTGGCTGAATACATAATTATCTACAAACAACATTGGTACTACACAAATTAAAATTGCTAATAGCACAACGATAGGCGTATAAATTTTTGCAAACTTTCTTATAAATAATTCTGTTGGTGCTTTTTGAGCAGTAGCGTTTTGTACCAATTCTAAAATTTTGCTCAATTTGCTATCGGTGTAAGCGGTTGTAACTTTTATTTGTGCAACGGTGTTTAAATTTATCATTCCTGCCAACACGGTTTCGCCTTTGGCTTTGGTGTCGGGCTTGCTTTCGCCTGTAAGTGCTGCGGTGTTGAAAGATGCAGTTTCGGAAATTAACTCACCATCTAATCCTAATTTTTCGCCTGACTTTAATTGTATAATGTCGCCAATGTTTACTGTTTCTGCTTTTACAATTTTGGCTTCGTTATTTATCAAAATAGTTACTTCATCTGGTCGCTGGTCTAACAAGGATTTTATGTTTGCTTTTGCTCTTTTTACTGCCAATGTTTGAAACACTTCGCCAACTGCATAAAACAACATTACCGCCACGCCTTCGGGATATTCGCCAATGGCAAATGCACCAATGGTAGCAATACTCATTAGCAAAAATTCAGAGAATATTTCGCCTTTGCCAATGGCAACAAATGCTTCTTTAATTACGGGAAAACCTACTGGTGCATAAGCCGCTAAATACCATATAATACGTACCCAACCTGTAAACCAACTTGGCTTTATATAGTTATCTAATGCAATTGCAGCAAGCAAAAGGAAAAGGGAAATAATGGAAGGTAAAAACATTTGCAGCGTTGTTTGGTTACTGCTTTCGTGGTCGTGTCCATCATCATCGCCGTGTTCTTCGTGGTTGTGTCCATCATCTTTTGAATGTTCCTCTTTTAACAATGCTGCTGCACCTGCATTATTGTAAATTTTTTCTTGTTGTGTGCAACAAAGTTGCTTGCCGTTTTTATCGTATGTATGTTGATGTGCCATAGTTTGAATTTTATTAATTGTATTTATTTTCTTGGGATAAAGAGTATAATTGAAACTCCAATAAGAATAACAACTGCACCGATTATATCAAATTTATCAGGTTTAAAATTGTCAATTTTCCATGCCCATAGTAGTGCCATCACAATGAAAATGCCGCCATAAACTGCATAAGCTTTTCCAAAGGTTGAGGGCTGCAATGTCATTACATAACCATATAAAGCAAGAATGACTGCTCCTACAATGCCATAGCCAATTGGCTTTTGTTCTTTAAGCCAAAGCCAAACCAAATAGCCGCCTCCAATTTCACAAAGACCTGCTAACACATAGAACAGTAATGATTTTATTGTTTCCATTTATATTTTAGTTTTAAAATAAATTACACTTGTCTGGTTTTTTAATGTTCGTGTTCGCCTGTGTTAGATAATTTGGCATTGATAAAAAATGCACCCTTGGTTACAATTTTTGCCCCTGCAGGAATATCTGTTACAAAAGTTACTGCGGTGTAGCCCATATTGGTAACGCCTTTTACCACTTCTATTTTTTCAAAATTGGTGGTGTTTGTTGGTTCGGCTTCCTTGCTTTTTTCAGCTTCTTTGTGGTCGTGCCCTTCTTCGCCTTCTTCGTGGTGTTCTTCGGGTTCTTTATTGGTAATTACAAATATGTAAAATTTGCTATCGGCCTCTACAATTGCATCGGTAGGCACGGCTGGTGTGGTTACATTATTAAGGCTTACTATACCTGTAATATTCATGCCATCTATAAGCCCTGTTTTATTGCCTTTTACGTTACAGTGTACTGGTATGGTTTTACTTTCGTTTTCAAAAGCGGTGCCTATACTATAAACCACTGCATCGTATTCGGTGGTGGGGTTATTGGTTAATGTAAAATGTATTATTTGCCCCACTTTTAGCATGGGTAAATCTTTTTCAAAAACATTGAGGTCTAAATGCAAACTACCGTTGTCCACTATTTCGGCAACTGGCGAAGACACATCTACATAAGAACCAATTTTTGCAAATACATTGCTAACCGTGCCGCTGATAGGGCTTGTAACTACTAATGCCGATTTTAAATTTCCGTTACTTACCGTATTGGGGCTAATGCCCATTAACTGTATTTGCTGTTGCAAGGAAGCTCTACGGGTTCGTAAACTGCTTAACTCTGCTGTGGCACTTTGTAAGTTTTTCTTTGCACCTGCATTGCCTTCGTTCAATTCTTTTTGCCTTGCTAATTCCTGCTCTGCAAAAGTTATTTTGCTGGCTGTTGTTAAATATTCTTCCTGCAATTGTATAAACTGGGGATTGGCAATTGTGGCTATTACCTGACCCTTACGAACATAAGAACCAATTTGTACATTCAAAGATTTGATTACACCACCATACAATGAAGTGGCGTTGCCCTTGCTGTTGTTTGGTACTTTTAAATTGCCATTGGCTTTTATGGTGGCTGTAAGTTCTTTCATTTCTACCATGCCATAAGTAATGCCCACTGTTTTTATTTGCTCGGCAGTAAGCGATGCAATTGTTGCTGGTGCTTCTTCGTGGGCTTCTTCGGGCTTAGTTTCTGTTTTTGTTTCGGCTGTATTTTTTGTATCGCCTTCTTTGTTATTGCTGCAAGCAGTTAGTAACATACTTAGTACGATTACCGAACCTATTATTTTATTTATATTAAGTAACATAGTTGAAATTATTTATTGATTATTGAATTAATGGATACCACCGTTTGATTTATTTGCTGAATGGATTGCAAATATTTTAATTGAATATCGGAAGCGGTTTGCAAAGCATACAAATACTCTACATAAGAAATGTCGCCTGTGCGATAGCCCAACTGTGCAGCTTTTACAATATCATCGGCATTGGGTAATGCTTGTGTTTTGTAATAGTTGTATTGCTGTACATCTTGCTGGTACTGTGTTATAGCGTTTTGCAATTGTGTATTGAGTAATGCAGTTTGGTATTGTGCCTGTGTTTGCAAACTTTGTTTTTGAAACTCCAATGATTTTATTCTTGCTTTGGTAGCACCAAAAGTTAGCGGAATGGCAATGCCGATATTTACAACATTAAAGCGATTGCCTGCACCAAAATATTTATCCATTCCATTGATATTTTGAAAACCAATCAGCGATTGATTAGAATAACCAATTTTAAAATCGGGCAAGCCTTGTGCCTTTTCTACTTTTTTTGTTTGCTCGGCTATTTGCATATTTTGATACAGCGATTGCAATATTGGATGATTGGCAATGGCATTGCTATCAATCAAACTGCTTACTTGTAATGGTGTGTAATTGCTATTAGCAGCCACTTCTATACTGTCTTTGGTATTGAGCAAGTTATTTAACTGCTGGTAAGCATTTTGTAAATACACTTTGTTTTGCTGTGCCAATAAACTGATTTCGCCTTTTTTAGTTTCGGCTGTACTTATTTCAATTTTTTTGATGTCGCCTGTTTTGTATCGCAAATTGGCTATCCGTATAAATTCGCTGTACAAACTATCTAAGCCTTGTAATTTTTGCTGATTGTATTGCAAATATTCTATTTGATAAAAGAGGCTACGAACCTGATTTTTGATTTCGTAAAGCGATAATTCTTTTTCAATTTGCTTTGCTTTTACTTCGGCATTTATCAGGTTTTTTCTTGCACCAAAAAGGGTAGGAAATGGAATGGTTTGCGAAAGCTGAAAAGCATTATCAAATTTGATGCTATTGTATTGCCCCAATTGAATATTAAAATCCGTTTTGGGTAATTCGTTAGCAGTTTTTCTTAATGCAGTAGCCGCTTGTATATCCAAATCATTTGCTTTAATTGATATATTATTTTGCGTAGCTAATTGAATGGCTTGCTCAATCGTTATTTGTTTTGCTGTTTGGGCAGTAGCATTTAAGCAAAAAAACAAACAAATAATTGTTGCTATTGTGGTAATGGGTTTCACTTTTGGTTTTCTTTTTAAATTAATTTTTGAATTGAAAATGATGTAAAGCAATGGCAGTACAAACAGCGTTAAAAATGTAGCAGTAATTAAACCGCCAATAACAACGGTGGCTAAAGGCTTTTGTACTTCAGCACCTGCACTGCTGCTTAATGCCATTGGTAAAAAGCCTAAACTGGCTACGGTGGCTGTCATTAATACTGGTCGCAATCTTATTTTTGTGCCTTCAATTACCCTTTGTAAAATATCTTTCCAACCTTCTTTTTCTAATTGGTTAAAAGTGCCAATCAATACAATGCCATTTAAAACGGCTACGCCAAACAAGGCAATAAAACCAATACCTGCACTAATGCTAAATGGCATACCACGAAGCAATAAAGCAAATATGCCACCTATGGCACTCATAGGAATAGCTGTAAATATTAAGCCTGCTTGTTTGAATGAACGGAATGTAAAATAGAGTAACATAAAAATGAGCAACAATGAAACTGGTACTGCAATCATTAAACGCTTGCTGGCTTGTTGTAAATTTTCAAATGTGCCACCGTAGGTAAAATAATAACCGCTTGGCAGTTTAATTTGTGTGGCTAATTTTTGCTGAATTTCTGTAACTACACTCTGCACATCGCTGCCTTTTACGTTAAAGCCAATTACAATTCTTCGCTTACCTGCTTCACGGCTTATTTGTGCAGGACCAACTTTAAAATTGATATTGGCTACCTGCGATAATGGAATTTGATTGCCCGTATTTGTTGGTATCATCAAATTATTTACATCATCAATGCTGCTTCTGTAAGTGCTATCTAATCTTACTACTAAATCAAATTTTCGTTCGTTCTCAAAAACAACGCCTGTACTTTTTCCTGCAAAGGCTGTGCTTACAATGTCGTTTACATCTTGAATGGTTAAACCGTAATTGGCAATTCTGGTTCTATCGTATTCAATATTTATTTGTGGCAAACCGCTTACTCGTTCTACTTGAGGGGCTGTAGCACCTTGCACACTTTGTACTACTTTGCTCACCTTTTCGGCGTATGTAGCAAGGCTGTCCATATTTTCTCCAAATATTTTTACCGCTACATCCTGCCTAATACCTGTCATCAACTCATTAAAACGCATTTGTATGGGCTGATTTTTTTCAAAGAAAACACCTGGTATTGCTTCTAATTTTTCATTTATTTCATCTGCCAATTCATCATACGATTTTTTATCTTTCCACTCTTTTTGTGGTTTTAAAATAATCATCATATCCGTGGCTTCGGGTGGCATGGGGTCGGTAGGTACTTCTGCTGCACCTGTTTTGCCCACTACCATTTTTACTTCGTCAAATTGTTTTACAATTCTGCTGGCTTGCATAGATGTTTCAATACTTTGGCTTAGTGAACTGCCTTGTGGTAGTATGCAATGAAAAGCAAAATCCCCTTCGGCAAGGTTCGGTATAAATTCGCCGCCCATACGGCTGAATACAATTAATGATACAGTAAATAATGCAACTGTAACACCAACCAACCAATATTTAAACCTGATTGCTTTTTGTAATAATGGCTGATAGATACGTTGGAAAAAATCCATCATCTTATCAGAAAAATTCTTTTTGTGGGTGATTGTTTTTGGTAAAAACAAAGCACACATCATTGGGATAAAAGTTAAAGATAAAATCAAAGCACCCAATATAGCAAAGCCAACTGTTTGTGCCATTGGACGAAACATTTTACCTTCAATACCAATTAATGTAAGAATGGGAATATATACAATCAAGATAATGATTTCGCCAAAGGCAGCACTACTACGAATTTTTGAAGCTGACTGAAACACTTCATCATCCATTTCATTTTGTGTTAGTTTACCTGCTGTTTTTCGTAATCCCAAATGGTGCAATGTAGCTTCTACAATGATAACTGCACCATCTACAATTAACCCAAAATCTATTGCACCCAAACTCATTAAATTGGCACTTACACCAAACACATTCATTAAACCTAAAGCAAACAGCAGCGATAATGGAATGGCAGAGGCTACAATCAACCCTGCTCTAAAATTGCCTAAGAACAACACCAAAACAAAAATTACAATTAAAGCACCTTCAATTAAATTTTTCTCTACGGTACTTATGGCTCTTCCTACTAAATCGGTTCTATCCAAATAGGGTTCTATAATAATATCATCGGGCAATGATTTTTGAATAGTTGGTATTTTTTCTTTAATACGCTGCACCACTTCATTACTGTTTGCACCTTTCAGCATCATTACCACACCACCTACGGCATCTACTTCTCCGTTAAAAGTCATTGCACCATAACGTACTGCATTACCAAATTTTACTTCGGCTACATCTTTAATAAATATTGGAATACCGCCTGTATTTTTTACGGCAATATTTTGTACATCTTCTAACGAAGTAACCAATCCAATACCCCTAATAAAATAGGCGTTTGGTTTTTTATCAATGTATGCCCCGCCTGTATTTTGGTTGTTTTTTTCTAAGGCAGTAAAAATATCGGGTATGCTTACACCCATTGCTTTTAAGCGGTTGGGGTTTACCGAAACTTCGTATTGTTTTAGTTCGCCACCAAAACTATTAACCTCGGCAATGCCTGCAGTGCCATTGAGTTGCCTTGCTACAATCCAATCTTGCATAGTACGCAAATCTTTGGCATTGTATTTTTGCTCACTTCCTTTTTTTGGGTGAATGATGTACTGGTACACTTCGCCTAAACCTGTGCTAACAGGGGCAAGTTCTGGTGTGCCAATGCCCTTGGGTATGGCTTCTTCGGCTTCTTTTATTTTTTCGTTGATTAGCTGCCTTGCAAAATATATATCTACATCGTCTTTAAAAACAACGGTAATAACTGATAGTCCAAAACGAGAAATACTTCTTACTTCCTCTATATTAGGAATATTGGCAAGGCTTTGTTCTATAGGAAAAGTAACCAACTGTTCCACTTCTTGCCCTGCCAATGTTGGGCAAGAGGTAAATATTTGTACCTGATTATTAGTAATATCTGGTACGGCATCAATGGGTAGTTTGGTAGCACTCCATACGCCCCATATAATGAGCAACAAAGTCATAATACCAATTACGATTTTGTTTTTTATACTGAATTTTATGATGTTATCTAACATTCCAATAATGAATTAAGTTAATGAAATAATATACGGCATAGGTGGGGCTACGCCCCACATTATGCTTTGGGGGCGAAGCCCCCAAACTTTTTATTATTGCTTAACTTAATTTTGGCGGTTGCCAAATAGAAAAGGAAACTTGGGAAGAATAAGAAATGTTGTAAACGGGATATTTTGTTGTGGGGAAAATCCTTTTAGGGATTTTATATGAAGCCATTGTAGGGAAAGTAACGGATGCTGCACAACAAGAGCAGGCACAAAATGGGGTGCAATGTTCGGTGTCTTGGCTGTGATTGTCGTGGTTGATGGGTGCTGAAATGGTGGTGTCTGCTTTAACGGTACACTCTTCCTTGTCGCCACAAGGCAAACAAGATAGTCCTAACAAGTAGAAACTAAATATGAGTGTAAATATTTTCATCGTTGCAAATGTAACAAATAATGGTCAGCCGTCAAATTATAGGACTGTTTGCCGTGTGTTGGCAATTGCAGCTCTTTTGCAAGGTTGGCTTCTGTGCGGTGGGTTTTGTGTGCCTTGCAAATGTGCTGCAATGTGCGGTGGGTGGTTAGGGTTTTCGCCTTGAATGTCTTGTTACTTGTAGGTGAACGAAATTTTCAAATAGGGTTGCGTACAACGGACAGGGCTTGCCGAAGTACGGGAATTAGTATTCCGTCAGCCTGGAAC
>JAGOHC010000080.1 GCA_017996375.1 Saprospiraceae bacterium
AAGGCTCTGTGGCTAATCATGGCATTATAAAAATTCGTAAAACATTTAAAGCTGCTGATGGCTGGGCATTTGTAAGTTTCCCGTTCGATGTATATGCTTCAAATATAGTTGTTTCAGGCACATCTATTCGTCGCCCGTCAGGGCAATATTTGCCGCAAGGCGAAAGCATACCTGTATTCGGCAAAAGCCGCTTATTGGATTTTGAATTAGAAACAGCATTCGTTATCGGAAAAAACACCAACATGGGCGACAGCATCAACACAGCTGACGCAGAAGATTACATTTTTGGTATGACACTTTTTAACGATTGGTCGGCACGCGATATTCAGGCTTGGGAGTATGTACCACTCGGTCCATTTTTGGGCAAAAATTTTGCGTCCACCATGTCGCCATGGATTGTGACAATGGAATCTTTACAACCCTTTCGGGTAAACGCACCCAAGCAGCAACCCAAGCCGTTGCCTTATTTGCAGTACGGTGGTAAAAAAAATTATGATATTCATCTGACCGTTTCAATACAACCCAAAAATGCCGATGAGCAAATTGTATGCACTTCCAACTTCAAATATTTGTATTGGAATATGGCGCAGCAATTGGCGCATCATACCATCAATGGTTGCAATATGCGCGTGGGTGATGTTTGTGCTTCAGGTACAATCAGTGGCAAAGAACCCTCCTCCTTTGGCTCTATGTTAGAGCTGACATGGCGCGGTGCGAAACCTATAAAAATGTCGGATGGCTCGGAACGGAAGTTTATTAACGACGGTGATACGGTAGCACTTCGCGGTTGGTGCGAGGGCAAAAATTTTAGAATAGGATTTGGTGAGTGTATTGGGCGCGTTAGCGGTTAAAGAAGAAAGCTGTTTGTAAAATATGTTGTTGTTTTACAAAAAAATAAGGCGAATTGGCATAACGCCTAATCGCCCTATTCAACCGTTAGTAACGGTGGCACTATCTGCGTACAGGTTGCTTTGATGTGGCTTCCATGACGATTAATAATAAGATAAATGCCAAACATGCAATAATGATCATAGGATAAGGATTTCAATGAAAACGTATTATTTTAAAAAAATGTTATGCGTCTTACAGTTTATTATTGCAACTTTAACATCTTTTTAAGTATTAAATTCTATAAAATTGGCAGTTACTGAGTTAGATAATTTGTTTATACGCCGATGCTTTCTCCTTGCCCGTTTGGGAGAAGGGCACGTATCACCCAATCCGATGGTGGGGGCTGTTATTGTTTATCAAGGAAATATCATTGGAGAAGGGTTTCATCAACAATACCGCAAACCTCATGCCGAAGTAAACGCCATTGCTTCTGTGCCGCCCGATAAACTGCATTTGCTATCGCAGGCTACACTGTATGTATCCTTAGAGCCTTGTTGTATTCAGGGGCACACTCCACCATGTACCGATTTAATATTACAACACCGCTTTGCACGAGTGGTTGTTTCGTGCCTCGACAGGACACCGCAAGTATCGGGCAACAGCATCCGACTTTTGCGTGCTGCCGGTATCGAAACAGACGTAGGTGTTTTGGCTGATGAAGGTGAATTTTTTTGTCGGTATCGCAATCATTTCGTTACACAGCATCGCCCGTACATTATACTCAAATGGGCTCAAACGGCAAACAGCTACATGGGTAAATCTGAAGCACAACAATGGATAAGTAATGCCGCCACACAACGCTTAGTACACAAATGGCGCAGCGAAGTAGATACCGTAATGGTTGGTACACAAACTGCTTTTTTGGATAACCCTGCACTTACCAATCGTTACTATTTTGGCAAACAACCTGTGCGTATCGTTTTAGACCGCTACGGGCGCATACCTGGCACACATCGGGTATTCGACAGTACAGCACAAACAATAGTTTTCACCGAAAAAAATATATTGGCAAAACCAAACATAAGCATTCAGCAAGTTTCTTTTGATGATGCACTCATCAAAAATATACTATCATATTTATACGAACAGAAAATTGCCGTTGTAATGGTGGAAGGTGGCAGCAATTTATTGCACCAGTTCATTCATTCCGGCTATTGGGATGAAGCCAGAGTTATCACGGCAGCCCATACTTATTGGGCTAGCGGAATATGTGCGCCTGTTTTGACACAAGCGCCCAAAGCAACCTATTGCGTACAAGACAATTATGTGCAGATATTCCGGAATATTTTGTCGTAGTGTTATATAAACGTTAAACTTATTTTAAAGTTAATCGTTTCGGCATTTTATAGATTGACATTTGGTTTTTTGATAGTAACTTTGTAGCGAATAATCATTTCAAAGTCCCTTTTCGGGTACAAACATAAAATGGAACAACTCAAAATATTATTACTTCTACTCTGCTTTTCGGTCAATGTACCTTTTGTATTTTCGCAAAACAGAATACAATGGCGCACCATGACGGAAGTGCAAGAATTGGCAAAAGCGCAAAAGCGCAAAGTCATGGTGGATGTATTTACCGATTGGTGTGGCTGGTGTAAACAAATGGATAAAACCACTTTCCAAAATTCTGCAATCGTAAAGTTTATCAACGAAAATTATTATGCTGTTCGCTTCAACGCTGAACACAAAGAGGATATCACGTTTAAAGAACGACTCTATAAGTTCAATAGTGCAGGAGGGCGCAAAGGCTACCACGAATTAGCCTCCGACTTGCTCAAGGGCAGAATGAGCTATCCTACGGTGGTGTTTTTGGATGAAGACCTTAACGTCATCCAACCCATACCTGGTTACAGCGACGCGCCTAAATTTGAAGCAATCATCAACTACTTTGCAGGCGACCACTATAAGAAAACGCCTTGGTCAACTTTCGAGAAAAACTTTAAATGTGGCTCTCCTATACCGACCACTATACAGCCTGCCCAACAAGCACCAAGAGGTAATAAAATGGTAGGCAACCGACAATAAAAAATTAGCACATTTTTTTGCTGTAATTAATGGACTTTTTGTACAAAAAGTCGTAGATTTGCACTCGCCCTTGCGAAATAGGGTATTTATCAGCATTTTATAACATATATCAGATATGAAAAAAGATATCCATCCTTCATCTTATCGCACCGTTGTTTTTAAAGACATTTCGGTAGATGAAATGTTTTTGACAAAATCTTGTGCACAATCTAAAGAAAAAATCACATGGACAGATGGCAATGAGTATCCGTTAATAAAAATGGAGATTTCCAGTTACTCACATCCCTTCTTTACCGGCAAGGTAAAATTTGTGGATACCGCCGGTCGGATTGATAAATTCAACAAGAAGTTCGCAAGTTCAAAATTTGCAAAAGCAGAAAAATAAATTTTACGAAAGCCTCTCTCCTGCGGGGCTTTTTCTTTATCAACACTGTTGGCAACACTATGGAAAATATCATCCTGTTCGATGACAGCCAAGTTCGAGACCGACTATTGCCCCTCACCTTCACACGCCCCGTAGCGGAGTTGCGCGTGGGTATTCTTACCATCCGCGAAAAGTGGGAACGCGCTTTAGAAGGTCGTGCCTCATACATCACACAGGATTATCTTTCCGAAAAATTTCCGATACGTATCAAAGAAGTCAATTATGTGATTAATGGCGCAGTAATGCCTACAAGCAAATTGTGCCAACACATTGAGCAACTCGGCATCAACCAAGCACTGCTTTGTGACGGAGAGCTTGTAGCTGCAAAACTCAGCGAAGAACAGTTTGACAAACTCATTGACGATGAAGCTATTGACGAATTAGATGGTTACGAAATAAATCCGGACGACCTTTTTCGCATAAACAATATTTGGGAAATTTTTACCAAAAATGGTAAAGCCATTGAATACGATTTCGCTCTTCTCACCAAAAACAGGCAGTCTCAACCAATCAGTTTAACTAATACGGTATTTAACCGCGATCAAATTTTTATTGAAGAAGGTGCTAACGTAGAATGTGCCATACTCAATGCTAAAAATGGACCCATCTACATTGGTGCCCACGCTGAAATAATGGAAGGAGCTATCATACGAGGTCCCTTTGCGCTATGTCAAGGGGCTCAAGTAAAAATGGGTGCAAAGATATACGGACCCACCACCATCGGTCCGCAATGTCGCGTAGGTGGCGAAATAAACAACAGCGTGATGATAGGCTATTCTAATAAGGGGCACGATGGTTTTTTAGGCAACTCCATTATCGGAGAATGGTGCAATCTTGGTGCAGACAGCAACAATTCAAATCTGAAAAACACGTATGACGAGGTAAAACTTTGGAGCTATGTTACCAATCGCTTCGAGCCTACAGGTATGCAATTTTGCGGACTCATCATGGGCGACCACTCCAAATGTGGTATCAACACCATGTTCAATACTGGTACCGTAGTAGGCGTATCAGCAAATATTTTTGGCGCAGGCTTCCCACGCAATTTTGTACCCTCTTTCGCGTGGGGCGGCAGCAGCACACCATTTTCCACTTACCGTATTGACAAAGCCTTAGAAGCCGCCGAACGTGTGATGACACGCAGAGCCATACCACTTACTGATGAGGACATTACTATTCTGAACAGAGTGTACGAAGAAACCGCACCCTACCGCACATGGGATAGTAAATAAAAGCACCACACTTACGGCACACGCACACATCTTTTTTTAATAATTCTTTTTGAAGCAACAACTTCCAACATAATTTATTTATTTTTAACAGCCGAATTACAACGCAACACATTCAGTTTGTTATCCAATGACAAAACAGGAAAAAATATTAGCCTTCGACCCCAATGGCGTAGGGTTAAAAAATGGCAACTTCATCGGGTTACCCTTTGATGAAAATGATGCAGATATCGTTTTGCTCCCCGTACCTTGGGATGTTACGGTTTCGTATCGGGCAGGCACCGCAACCGCCGGCAGCAACATCCTCGAAGCTTCATCGCAGTTGGACTTATATGATAATGATCTCCGCGATGCTTGGCAGCGCGGTATTTATATGCGCCCCGTGGATAGCGAAATATTAGCAAAAAATAATTCCTTACGAAAAAAAGCGGAAGAATACATCAATTTTTTGGAAACCGGTGGCGATATGCTCAACAGCAAAAAAATGATGCAAACACTCGACTTGTTGAATAATGAATGTCGCCAACTAAAAAAATGGGTACACGAACAAACTGCTGCACTGTTAGAACGCGACAAAATAGTCGGCCTCGTAGGTGGTGAGCATAGCGTTCCGTTGGGGTATCTGGAAGCACTGGCTGAGCGACATGAGGAGTTCGGTATCCTGCACATAGATGCTCATTGCGATTTGCGAAAAGCCTACGAAGGTTTCATTTATTCACACGCATCTATTTTTTACAATGCAGCAAAGCTGAAGAATATTTCAAGAATCGTGCAGGTAGGCATACGCGATTATTGCGATGAGGAAACCTACCTTGCAAAACATTCGGACGGGCGCATAAAAATTTATACCGATGCAAAAATGCGGCAAGCGATTTACGAAGGTGCTTCGTTCTATGAATTAGCAAAAGACATCATTAAAAAATTGCCAAAAAAGGTATATATAAGTTTTGATATTGACGGACTTTCTCCGCATCTTTGCCCAAATACCGGCACACCGGTACCAGGTGGTTTTGAATTTCAGGAAGCACTCTTCCTTATCAAAGTGTTGCGCGAAAGCGGAAAAAAAATTATTGGCTTCGACCTATGCGAAACAGCCGGTATCGGCAACGAATGGGATGGCAACGTGGCGGCGCGTGTATTATATAAACTTTGTTGTAGCGTATAAAAACCGATAAACTGTGCAAACAGTGAAACACGAAGTTGTTAGGAATAGCATCTTGAAATCTACTTTTACAACTTCCAAACGATAAACATTTATGAAGATATTACAACTGTGTAAAAAATTCCCTTTCCCCCTGAAAGACGGCGAGTCTATCGCCGTGACCTACCTTAGCAAAGCACTACACGAGCTCAATTGTAAGATTACACTGTTGAGCATGAATACCCAAAAACATTATATGGATATTGATAAACTCCCAAGCGATTACAACCACTACGAAGCTATACATACTGTTTATTTGGATAATCGCATCAAGCCCTTAGACGCATTTTTTAATCTATTCAGCAAACGGTCGTACCACATCACACGTTTTGAAACGCCCGAATTTGAGAACTACCTCATCCGCCTGTTAAAAGAAGAAGAATTTGACGTGGTGCAGTTGGAAGGCCCGAATCTTGCGCCGTACATATCGGTCATACGTAAATATTCCAATGCGTTGGTAGCCATGCGTGCCCACAATGTAGAACACGAAATTTGGGCAAGAGTCGCCAACAACTATACTTTTCTGCCACTAAAATGGTATCTGAAAATGTTGGTACGCAAACTCAAATATTATGAAATTGAGCAACTCCAAAACTACGATATATTAGTAGCCATGACTGCACGCGACCTGCGCCTTTTTAAACAGCTTGGGTATAACGGCAACTCGGTGGTTACACCAGTAGGGTTGGATAGCCGCAGCTATACCGTAGATTATTCGAGCTACCGCAAACCCCTGTCCATTTCATTTATCGGCTCGCTGGATTGGATTCCTAATATCGAAGGGCTCAAGTGGTTTTTGAGCAATGTGTGGGACAAAGCCGTACACCGCTTCTCTGAACTCTCCTTACATATCGCCGGGCGCAACACTCCCAAGTGGATTTATTACTTGGGGAATAAAAACGTATTCGTTCACGGCGAAATACCCGACTCCGCACAATTTATCAATCAGCATAGCATTATGATTGTACCCTTATTTTCGGGTAGTGGTATGCGCGTAAAAATATTGGAAGGCATGATGCTCGGCAGAGTAGTTATTACCACCAGCATCGGTTTAGAAGGTATTGATTGTACGCCAGGCAAAAACATCCTTGTTGCCGATACACCGGCAGAATTTATTGAACGCATTCTGTGGTGTTATAACAACAAAAACAAACTGATTGATATTGGCACCGAAGCGCACAAGCTCATCTCCGAACAATACGATAATCAAAACATCGGCATTAAATTGCTGGCAACTTACCAAAAACAACTGCAACAAAAAAGGTTGGTGCGAATTTGATGCTGAGAGGAGGCTTGGATTATTTTACAGCATATTATCTTTTTCAATAGTAAAAAAATATTCGAACCCCCAAACACTATAGCATAAAACCCAATAAATGAAAAAATGTATATGGTGCCTTGAGTTAGAGCCCAAAGTAAGTTTTATAAAAGATGCTCACACTATCCCTAAAAGCTTGGGAGGCAAACATATATGCCCTGAAGTATGCGATGGTTGTAATGAATTTTTTGGAGAAACGCGCAATACTTATCCTGCGGTAGAGGAAACAATAAAAGAAGCATTTAACATTTCGAAATATCGGTTGCTTAATTCTTTCGTAAAATTAAGCAATATTGGAATTCTCAAAGGAAATGCAAAAATCCCTAAACACTTTACTTCACGCTATTTTAAAGTGGATTTTGATAAAAGAAAATTTAAAATAAAGTCCTCGTTTCGGGCTAATATAAACTTTCAAAGCAGACTTATTATACAATTCAAAAAGGGAATATATAAAATCATTTTAGAAGAATTACAGCGACAAAAACAAATAGCACATGATGAAAAGTTCGAATTTATAAGATTATTCTGTCGTTATGGTTTTGGGGATTTACCCGTTTACTATTTCAAGAAGAGACATGGTATAATTTTAGCCCACCGTGATTTATTATTAAATCCAGAAGTGATAATTGATAAAAGAGTTGAAAATATTATCGAAAAATTTGATTTTTTTGAACTTGAATTATTTGGTCATAAGTTAGCCGTGCCTTTAAACAAATTTAACCTAACAAAAGAAAGTTATTTTAGAGATGTAGAGTTTGGGGAGGCAGCCATCTTTAAAAGCATCATCGAAATAAAGCATATTACCGATATAGATTTAACTTTATCTATACTGGATTAATCGACACAGCCCAAACTCGTCGAAATGAATAGAATCGAATAGATTAGCTCCTTACGGCAGCACCACATTGCTTTTAAAAATTTTCACAGCAATAGCTAACAGTATCACACCGAAAAATTTGCGTATCACCATCAAGCCTGATTTGCCCAACAGGCGTTCTATTTTTCCTAATGAGCGTAGTGTGAAGTAAATAACTATCAGATTGACAATTATGCCTGCCAAGATATTGTAGAAACCAAAATTTGCCTTTAAAGACATGATGGTGGTGAGCGTACCCGAACCGGCTATGAGAGGAAAGGCTATCGGTACGATGCTTCCAGCTTGCACTGAGCCGTCATCACGGAATAGCTCTATGCCCAGAATCATTTCCAAACCGATGATAAAGATAACGATTGAACCCGCTACGGCGAATGAAGGAATATCTAATCCGATGGTAAGTAAAAAGCGTTCTCCTATAAAAAAAAATAAAATCATGAGTATCCCAGAGGCAAGTGTTGCCTTTTCTACCTCTATTTCGCCAATTCTATTTTTTAGTGAAATTAAAACCGGAATTGACCCCAACACGTCAATTACAGCAAACAGCGTGAAGGATACAGTCAAAAATTCATCAACATTGAACATAAACAAACAATTTTTGGTGCAAATATAGGGCAAAAAATAAAAAACCCACCGCGCCCCTCGGCGCAGTGGGTAAATTTTCCTTGTGTAATCGGTCACAAGGTTTTGCCTCCTATTTCCTAATCTTAATATCTTTCAAATATCGTTCCAATTCTAACTCGTCGTATATTAAAACTTCGCGAGGCTTACTCCCTTCACTGGGACCGACTATTCCTAACGCTTCCATTTGATCCATAATTCTACCGGCGCGGTTATACCCTAACTTGAGCCTGCGTTGAATCATGGAGGTGGAGCCGTGTTGTGTTTGTATGACTAATTTCGCAGCGTCTTCCATCATATCGTCCAATTCTTCAGGGCGCACACCATTGGCTTGCCCAAATTGCTCGCCCTCACCGCCTTGATAATCTGGCAAGTAATATGGCGTTGGATACCCGCGCTGCTGGTGTATGTAATCAATGACGCGCTCTACTTCTGGCGTATCTACAAAGGCAGATTGTAAGCGCACGGCTTCGCTGCCAATAGACAACAACATATCGCCACGCCCTATCAACTGCTCTGCACCACTGGTATCGAGTATCGTGCGCGAGTCCACTTTTGAAGTTACCTTAAATGCTAATCGCGCCGGAAAATTCGCTTTTATTATTCCCGTGATGATATTGACCGAAGGGCGTTGGGTAGCAATAACGAGATGGATACCCACTGCTCTCGAAAGTTGCGCCAAGCGACCAATCGGCAACTCTATTTCCTTGCCAGCGGTCATAATTAGGTCAGCAAATTCGTCAATAACTAAAACTATAAACGGCATGAAGTGATGTCCCTTTTCAGGATTCAATCGTCGCGCCGTGAACTTCTCGTTGTATTCTTTTATATTTCTAGCATTCGCCTTTTTCAATAAATTGTAACGGTCGTCCATCTCCATACACAGCGAGTTAAGCGTATGAATCACCTTTGTCGTATCGGTTACGATAGGTTCTACTTGGCTCGGCAAGAAGCCTAAGAAATGGCTTTCCAATTTGCTATATGGAAACAGTTCGACTTTTTTCGGATCAACCAATACCAACTTCACCTGCGAAGGGTGCTTGCGGTATAACATCGACATTAATATTGTATTGATACCGACTGACTTACCTTGCCCCGTTGCACCAGCAATCAACAAGTGTGGCATTTTAGCTAAATCCGCAACAAACACTTCGTTGGATATGGTTTTGCCTAAAGCAATAGGAATATCCATATTAGAGCGTTTGAACTTATCCGACATCAACACTTCTTTAAGCGACACCACATTTTTGTTCTTGTTCGGCACTTCGATACCAATTGTTCCTTTTCCGGGAATTGGTGCAATAATACGAATACCCAAAGCTGCCAAACTCAAGGCGATATCATCCTCCAAATTTTTAATTTTGGAAATACGCACCCCGGGTGCCGGTATAATTTCGTATAGCGTTACGGTAGGACCGATAGTGGCCTTTATCTTTGTAATCTCAATTTTATAATGCAAAAGCGTGGCAATAATTTGGTCTTTATTTGCCTCTAATTCCTCTCTGTCCATTTCGGCTTTTTGGTCGCCATAATCATCTAACAACGCCAACACCGGATACTCATAGCTGGATAACTCCAACGTAGGGTCGTAAGGTTCGCTGTTGCTTGCCAAACTTTCGTGCAACACACTTTCGTCTGCATATTCTTTATCTATCGCTATTGGGTGGTTGGGGTCGTCACTAATTCTTTTTGGTGGTTCGTAATCCGTTGCAAGAACTTCATTAACTGGCGTAGCAATTTCTAACTCGGTATCTTTTGATATAATTGGTTTATTCGCTTTGTTAGATATTACTGCACCATCAAACTCTAATAGCCCATCGGATTTCACCTTATCGGCAACGCTGGTAGGTGCTGCCAACAGTTCATCTAAATCTTCATCAGATACTGCCACAATTTTACCTTTCTTGACTGGTGCTACCTGCGGCACTTTCAGGCGATGATTATTTTGCTTGACCGTTGAAAAATCGCCTCTCAGCATATCGCCAAAAAAGCCTTTGGTATTATCAACTGCTTGCGTAGGTGTTAACTCTTCAAAATTAGGGTTAAAAAACCAAACGACGACGACAGCTGCCATTAATAAAAACAACACAATCATTCCGGCTAATCCGACAAAATTGTACAGCCATGCACATACGGCTTCGCCAAAAGCACCTCCCCAAGGAAACCCCGTACGCCCGAACAAAAACTCTAAAAATATAGAAAGAAAAACAATTAACACGGCGGTATTCCGCAATAAATCTGCATAATCCGAAAGCGGTGTGCGTGTAATTAAGGCTCTGCCATATACGAAAAACAAAAAAACAAGCAGGAATGACGGCAAGCCAAAGCCCCAATAAAAAAACATATTAGAAACTATTGCTCCCAATCTGCCGAGCCAATTTGCCATCTCCGCATCGCCGTTGAAAAGTAAATCCCACGAGAAGCGCAGCACTTGGTCTTGGTCGGTTTGCCAAGTAAACAGGTAGGACGTAAAGGCGATGGCAAGATAAACAGCAAAAAATAACAACAAGAAACCCAAGAGTTTGGGTACTCGTTCGTCATTAAGTCCTCCGCTTAATACGCCGCTATTG
>JAGOHC010000081.1 GCA_017996375.1 Saprospiraceae bacterium
CTATATGTGGTGAGTATAAACCTCACAAACTTAAAACGGGATGAAAAAGTTTCTTGGGTATAATTATGTAAATCAATTTATATGCCAAATATTAAATTTATTTATATATATAAAATGATTTAACATTTTACCTTACATAATCATTCAAAACAATTTTAAAAAAAAGTACTTTTGCATCTTTGATGCATTTTAACATTATAGCAAAAAGTTATAAATGAAAATATTTTCAGCCGAACAAATTAAAAACTTAGATAATCTGACCATTGAACATGAACCAATCACTTCCATTGCATTAATGGAGCGTGCTGCGTCTGCTTTTGTTCATATTTTTGAAGAAAAATTTCCCGCAACTGCATTTCAAGACATTTCAATATTTTGCGGAACGGGAAACAATGGTGGTGATGGTTTAGCGATTGCCAGAATATTGGCAGAGAGACACTATTCAATTACTGTATATTTTTGCCATATCAGCGAAAATATTTCGTTAGACTGCCAAATAAATTTGAATCGTTTACCTGAACGTCAAATTAGTGGACTATACCACTTGCGTGATACTGATGACATTGTTCAGCCTGAAAAAACTGATTTAATTATTGACGCTTTGCTGGGAATTGGCTTACATGACGAACCAAATAGTTTGGCAAAAGCCCTATTTAATTATATCAATACATTAGGCCAAAAAATTGTTGCTGTTGATTTGCCTTCATGCTTATTTTGTGATAGAAACACGCCTCATCAAACGGTTCATGCTGATTATACCATCACTTTTCATACACCAAAGTTAGCATTTTTCTTTCCAGAAAATTTGAACAGAGTTGGTGATTGGGAAACAGTACCGATTGGTTTACACAAAACGAGTGAAGCAACAATTTCTTCAATTTACAATTTAATCAGTACTGACCTCGTAAAACGAATACATAAAATTCGACAAAAATTTGACCATAAAGGAACTTTCGGGCACGCTTTGATAATTGCCGGAAGTTACGGAAAAGTGGGTGCTGCCATTTTAGCTGCTCGTGCTTGTTTACGAAGTGGAGCTGGCCTATTAACAATTCATGCCCCAAAATGTGCTTATGAAATTTTACAAATAAGTCTGCCGGAAGCAATGGTTAGTTTAGATTTTCATGAGTATTATTTTACCCGTGTAAAAGACCTTTCGCCATACAAAGCAATCGGTATTGGCTGTGGTATTAGTACACAAATGCTAACAGCAAATGCATTAGAGTATGTTTTGAAAAATGTATCTACTCCTTTAGTGTTAGATGCCGATGCACTGAATTTGATGGCTGTCGAGCAAAAATTATTAAAGTTATTGCCTAAAAAAAGCATTATTACGCCACATCCAAAAGAATTTGAACGACTTTTTGGTGCTTCCATTAACGATTTCGAAATGTTGATTTTGCAGATAGCCAAATCGAAAGAATACGGAATTTATATTGTTCTGAAGCGTGCGAATACTTGTATTACCACACCAGAAGGTGTTTGTTATTTTAATGATACTGGCAACCCTGGTATGGCAACTGCCGGAAGTGGTGATGCACTTACTGGAATAATAACTGGCTTGTTATCTCAAAATTATTCGCCTTTAGAAGCTGCCGTTTTAGGGGTATATGTTCATGGTTTGGCAGGGGATATGGCTGCAAAAAAATTAGGGCATGAAGCATTACTTGCTGGTGATATAATTGATAATTTGGGTAATGCTTTCAGCGAAGTATCAAAATAAAAAAATCGGGTGTTTGCCCGATTTAGAAATATTTGAAGTTATGATTCTTTTCGATTTTTAACAGAGATTGATAAATAAGTTTAATAACATTCTCAACATCTTCTTTACATGCCATCTCTACCGTTGTGTGCATATAGCGTAACGGAATTGAAATCAAGGCTGATGGTACTCCGCCATTTGAATAAGCAAATGCATCAGTATCAGTACCTGTAAAGCGCGATGAAGCCTCCATTTGATAAGGAATATTGTTTTCATTTGCAGCATCAATTATTAAATTTAATAATTTGTTGTGTACTGCTGGAGCAACTGTTAATGAAGGACCTTTACCGCATTTAACATCGCCCAAATGTTTAGGAGTTAGTAATGGTGTATAGGTATCATGCGTTACATCGGTAATAATGGCACAGTGTGGTTTAATAGTATCAGCAATCATTTCTGCACCACGCAAGCCAACTTCTTCTTGAACAGCATTAACAGCATATAATGCAAAGGGCAATTTTTTCTTGTTCTGTTTTAATAATCGTAGCACTTCAGCAACAATAAACCCACCCAAGCGATTATCTAATGCACGCCCAACCAACCAGCGTTCATTCAACGACATAAACTCATCATCAAAAGTGATAACTGTTCCGATAGTGATGCCCATTTTTAAAACTTCGTCTTTGTCTTTTGCACCCACATCAACAAAAATATTTTCTGGAGTGGGAGATAAATTTGCTTTATCGCCACGCCGAATATGGATGGCAGGCCAACCAAATACACCTTTTATAACACCATTATTTTTTGTATGAATATTTACTCGTTTTGCAGGAGCAATGATGTGGTCGGAGCCACCATTTTTGAATACACTCAAAAATCCATCATCGGAAATGAAACCAACATACCAACCGATTTCGTCAGCATGACCTTCTATTACAACACGGAATTTTTCTTTAGTATTAACAATGCCGTAAGCACTGCCATAATTATCAATATCCCAATCGTCAATAAAGGGTTTAATGTACTCCAACCATAACTTTTGTCCTTCTGCCTCAAAACCGGTAGGGGATGCGTTATTCAAGTATTTTTGCAAAAAAGCTAAAGAAGCTTTTGTTAAAATAGACATATAAATCTTTCTTTGTTTCGATGTAAATTATTCGATACGATATAATAATAAAAAGAGTTTCAAAACCGTAACTAATTAGTTATGTTTATCAGAGGCTGATGTTGTTTACTCCAAAGTTCAGGATTTTTACGCCACTTTTTTATCATTTTTATTTCTAATTCCGATAATTGTGATACAGCTTTGGCTTCTTCGAGCAAAATATCCAAATTAGTTAATGTTATTAGAGGAATATTTGCATTTTTAAACAATTCAATAGCATCATTGAATCCATAAGTAAAGGTTGCCAATGTTGCTATTACTTCGCAGCCAGCAGCTTGTAACGTTCGAACTGCTTGCATAGAGCTTCCGCCTGTCGAAATCAAGTCTTCAATAACAATAACTTTTTGAGCAGTTTTAAAATATCCTTCAATCAAGTTCTGTTTACCATGTTCTTTTGCTTTACTGCGTACATAAATAAAAGGCAACTGCATTTTGTCTGCAACCAACGTGCCATTCGGGATTCCCGCAGTTGCTACACCAGCAATCACATCTACTTCTGAAAATTTTTTTGCTTGCAAGCATAGATTTTCAATAATGTAAGAACGAATCAACGGATATGATAACGTTATTCGATTATCGCAATAGATTGGTGACTTTAAACCCGATGACCATGTAAAAGGTTTATGCGGACTCAACTTTATTGCGTTACTTTGTAGCAGCAATCGAGCAATTTCATTTGCAGAAGAAAACATATTTTAGTCTTATCAATTTTGCAGCAAATGTACGAAATAATCATTAATGAAACACCCTTTTTTTTAGTTAAAACTACATATATTGCAGAGCATAAAATTCGTCAGACAGACAATATATTGGTTATGCGTTTTTTGAAAAAGAACAAACAGATTTTTTCAATAATTGATTTTTTGGAAAACACGAACCGTTTGTCTGCAGTATATTTATATAGTGACGATGTTGAAGCCATTTTTCATCAGATTAAAAATTTATTTATCTATGTAGAAGCTGCCGGCGGAGTTGTGAAAAACACTGCTACAAATAAAGTATTGTTCATGTTTCGAAGAGGGAGTTGGGATTTACCAAAAGGAAAAATTGATGCTGGTGAATTACGTGAACAAGCTGCTTTGCGTGAGGTAAATGAAGAAACAGGCTTGAGTACATTACAGATAGAGAAATTTATAATACCTACCTACCATACTTATCGTATTAATAAAAAAAGATATTTGAAAAAGACATTCTGGTTTGCTATGGCTACTCCTGAAGTGCTAACAATTCCGCAAACGGAGGAGGATATCGAAAAAATTATTTGGGATGATGCAGTACAATTCTTAGCGCGCGAAAATTTGGTTTATAGAAATATTAAAATGGTGCTTCAAGAATACTTATTCGGCAATTAGTAAGGGTAATTTTACGATTTCGGCTTTTTTCAATCCATCATACTGAATGATTAAATCGTTGGGCACTTTATTTATACTCAAATCAATTGAAAATTGATTAAAATCAAAAGAAATAGGCAATATTGCAAAACGATATTTGTGATGATTAAGTCTGTTTTGTACAATAGTTTTATTTTTTTTACTTTCATCTAATTCGTTGATAAACTGAGATTTAGGTCGATTTTTTTGATACAAATAATAATCAATAGCTATGAGTTCTTTTAAAACAATATCATCAACATAATACAGCTTAGCAAAATCAAATAAAACAGCATAAACATCGGAAAGTGTATATTTTTGAAAGTCTGTATTCTCAGAAAAATACACACCCAATTTTTCCATAAATTCGAAAATCCTGTAATTTGTTGTTACATATTTTAAAGTATTTACTGCACGTTTTTTATTCCAATAAATTTCTAAAACTTGCTCTAATAATTCTAAATGATGCAGTTGTTCACGAGATAAATAGTTGCTTTCTATAATTTGATATGGTGGGTTAGGGTCAAACACAAAACCGTGTTGTTCATGCTTTTGCCGAAGCGGTGTTCCTTTCAAAAATTTAAGGAATCCGAGTTGCAATTCAGGTGCGAATAATTTAAAAACTTCTTCAAAACTATATACAATGTCTTCGTAATAATCCAACGCCAGCCCGACAATTAAATCTAAGTGCATTTCTACTTTATCCGAAAGTGAAATAATAATATCTTTTGTTTTATCAAAATTTTGTTTGCGACTTACTTCCAGGTTAGCTTTTTGATTGACTGTTTGAATTCCGATTTCGAAGCGGAATAAATTGGGTGGCACATTTTCTTGGATGAACTTTATTATATCGGGATGTAAAATATCGGCAGTTATTTCAAATTGAAAAACATTTTGTGGGCGATGATGCGCTAATATAAATTTAAAAATTTCAATTGTAAAGTCGCGTTTAATATTAAATGTTCTATCCAAAAATTTTATAACTCTACCATGTTGCATCAAATACAAAAGTTGTGCTTTTATGGTTTCTGTGGGCAAGTAGCGCACTTTATTGTCTAAACTTGCTAAACAAAACTCACACTTATATGGGCAACCTCGCGAAGTTTCTATATATAAAACTTTTGTAGGCAGCGTTTCTATTGCATCAAAAGCATAAGGGTTACTATCACAGTAATTTTTTAAATCAAAAGTTGAATGATGATTACTTTTAATATTAATATCACCCTTTTTTTTATAAACTAAGTTTTCGACTTGTTCAACATTTGGAAAGCTTTGTAAAAAAGATGAAAATGGTATTTCACCTTCGCCAATCACGATATAATCTATAAAATCTAATGCAATGATTTCCTCCCATTCATAACTAACTTCAGGTCCACCCAAAAGCACCTTACAAGCAGGGTTTATTTCTTTAATTTTTTTAGCAACTTCCAAAGTTTGTGTAATATTCCAAATATAACAACTGAAAGCTACTATCTCAAAACATGAACAAGAAATTGCGACATCATTTTGGTTTTCTTTTATAGTGAACTCTTTCCATTCCAATCCTTCGTGGTGTTTGTTTAAATCATATAATAACCTGATTGCCAGATTAATATGTATATATTTAGCATTTAAAGTAGTGAGTAATACCCTCATTCTGGCTTCATTTTTTCAATAAGAAACATTCGTAAAATAAGCATAAATATAATTATTATTCCACCAAATATTGATGATAAAGTTGGTATTTCGCCATAACCGATGGCTACCCAAATGGGGTTGAGCAAAGGTTCTATCATTCCTAAAATTGAAACTTCAAATGCAGAAATTTTACTGATAGCAAAGGTATAAATTGCATACGCTAACCCTATTTGAATAAAGCCTAAAAAGGCTAACAAGGCGTGTTGTGAAAACGTCAAAACAGGTGATTGTATGAACGAATTAAAACTAATAAATAATACTATAATGTTTCCCCAAAAAATAGCAGATGCGTGATAAGTTTGGGTGTTCATTTTTTGCGCCAAAAAGAAAAATGCTAATAATAACCCCGATGCACATGCAATTAAAATGCCTCTTAGATTACTTAAATCCATGTCGCCGATGAAAAATAACAACATGCCTAACATACATACAATAACTGTTGTAACATCCAATCGCTTCAATTTTGTTTTGAAAAAAATAGGCTCCAAAAGCAAGATGTAAATTGCACCTGTGTATTGCAAAAAAATTGCGTTGGCGGCCGTAGTGAGTTTTGTAGCCGACACAAATGATATGAGTAATGCAGCATATACTATAGAAGCAAATATTGATATTTTATTTACCCTGTATATTTTTTTTTGAAATAATAATACGAAAACTATAGCTGCATAGGTTGAACGATAAAACAGAATGGTTAGCGCGTTTACTGGTATCAACTTAATAAACAAACCGCCCGTGCTCCATAAAAATGCTGTTAAAATCATGAGTAAAGCACCCTTTTTTTCTTTACTCAAACGACTATATAAATTACTCATTTGTAATTTTCTTTACTCTATAATTCTTCAAAAACAGAACTTTTCAGATCGAATAATGATTCTAAAATCCATCTGTGTTCTTCATATTTTAATATGGCTAAACTTTCGATTAGGCAATCTTTTTGATAGGGTAATGCAGAAAAATATTTATAGGCAAACGGGAAAAAATCGGTTGATAAATCTCTGTTGGCAATAGTGATATGTGGAATGAATTTTTGCTTTATCGTTATATTTAAAACTTCATAATTATTGTATAATAGACCATTCACTTTTTGATAGATTCCTTGCAAATATCTAGAATTTTCTATCTTCAGGTAGATTACTTTATCAGCAAAATGACCAAAACCGTTTATTTGTACTATACTACTTTCTTCATATAAAACTAAATCTTTTAAATCTTCTTTCAATGCAGTAACTGTAGTTTGACTACACTTAAATGGAGGTACTATAGTAATGTGTGGTGGCGAATTTTGGGCGTGTTTTGTATGGAAATGTGTTGCTGCATATTGCTTAAATTGCATAACTTCGTGCATTATAGTAGCATTGGGCAACAGTGCTATAAAATATAAGGATGCTTCTGATTTCGTGTTTTAGTAGGTTTCTGTTGTATGTTTATCAAACAAAATTAAATTATTTTTCAAAATATGGATACTAACAATCAAATTTTGTGGCAACCAACCGATTATTTTAAGGAAAATAGCAATTTACAACACTATATTCATTGGGTTTCTGAGAATTACGGGCAACAGTTTGTGAATTATCAGGACATTTGGCAGTGGTCAGTTGATAATATTGAAACATTCTGGCAATCGTTATTTTCATACTTTGATATTCAATTTTCGGGTACTTATTCAAAGGTTTTATCTGATGAAGTTATGCCAAGATGTAAGTGGTTTGAAGGTGTAAACTTGAATTATGCTGAGCATATTTTCAGACAAAAAAACACAAATGCTCCTGCTATAATTTTTCAAGCGGAGCACTTGCCGATGCAGCAAATTTCGTGGGCAACTTTGGAAAAACAAACAGCAGCTTTGGCGTCATATTTAAAAAGTATTGGTGTGCAGAAAGGTGATTGTGTGGTAGGGTATTTGCCTACCATTCCAGAATCAACTATTGCGTTTTTGGCAACTTGTTCGATTGGTGCAATCTGGTCGAGTTGTTCTCCCGATTTTGGCGCGAGTAGTGTTATTGATAGGTTCAAGCAAATTCAACCAAAAGTATTAATTGCTGCAAATGGATATTCTTATAATGGTAAAATTCATCGCAGAGAAAATGTTGTTGATGTTTTGGCAAAAGAAATTAATTCTATTGAAAAAACAATCCTAATTGATTTTGTTGAAAGACAGCAAACGGATAACCAATATGTCTCCTATAAAAATTTATTGAACGATTTTTCAGATACAACGCTAACGTTTGAGCGAGTGCCTTTTAACGACCCGATTTGGGTGCTGTTTTCGTCCGGCACAACCGGGTTGCCAAAGGCAATTACACATTCGCAGGGTGGGGTATTATTGGAGCATTTGAAGTACTTGACTTTTCATAATGATGTTAAAAAAGGAGAGCGATTTTATTGGTACACCACCACTGGTTGGATGATGTGGAATTTCGTCAATGCAGCTTTATTGATAGGTGCTACAACGGTACTGTACGAGGGCAGTCCGGGCTATCCAAATTTGAATGTGCTTTGGCAATTTTGCGAAGATGCCAAAATTAACCACTTTGGTACAAGTGCACCGTTCTTAGTAGCTTGTATGAAAGAGCAAATAAAAATTAACCAACAGTTTAAATTAAGAGAGTTGCGCTCAATTGGCTCTACCGGTTCGCCATTGCCGCCCGAAGCATTTGATTATGTGTATGAACACATCAAAAAAGATTTGTGGTTGTGCAGCATGAGTGGTGGCACGGATGTGTGTTCTGCCTTTGTTGGTGGCTGCCCGTTGGAGCCGGTGTATGAGGGCGAAATTCAATGTCGCGCTATGGGTTGTTCTATGTTTTCATTTAATGAAAAAGGAGAACCGATAATGGATGAAGTTGGCGAAATGGTTGTCACCAAACCAATGCCCTCCATGCCGATATATTTTTGGGGTGACACGAATTTTGAAAAGTATAGAGAAAGTTATTTTGATGTTTTCCCAAACGTATGGCGACACGGCGATTGGTTGAAAATTACACCCCATTATTCGTTAATAATTTTAGGTCGCTCCGATGCAACTTTGAACCGACAAGGTGTGAGGATAGGGACGGCAGAAATATATAATTCTGTCAATAAAATTGCACAAATAAAAGACAGTTTGATTGTGAATTTAGAGCTGCAAGGTGGGCAACATTTTATGCCGCTTTTTGTTGTTCTAAAAGATAATATTACATTGACGGATGATTTAAAAAGAGCTGTAAATCAACAACTTAGACAAGATTATTCCCCTCGCCACGTACCGGATGAAATTATTGCCGTAGCGGACATTCCTTATACTATTAGTGGTAAAAAAATGGAAGCTCCCGTCAAGAAAATATTGATGGGAATGGACGTTACAAAACTGCTTAATAAAGATGCTTTGCGAAACCCCGAATCGCTACAATTTTTTATGGATTTTGCGAAGAGTATTGAAATTTGATGTAAGTGAATTGGTAAAAAACCTTGTGGTATATGTAGCAGCTAAAATGATAAAAGAAAACTACCCGAAAATAAAATATTCTCGGATAGTTTTAGTCTAAAGCTTACGCAACTATTTATGAAAGAGATAGTAAGACGTGTCTGCTACGAAAGCAGTATCTCCCGGATACGGATACCAAGCAATACTCAATCTTAACGTATCTTTTGCCACATTATACTTGCCTGAACAAACACCAATACTGTTTATCGGAGGAGAGCAAGTGTCCAAAATTAGTCCAGATAACACACTGTCGCCAGTAGGCCTCGTATAATAAGTCGCTATACCATTACCTGTATAATAGAATTTCCCGTCAAACCAATAGTTAATATTTAACTGTGCGATATGTTCCGTTGAATCAAACTGATTACTGTAAATTTCTTTGATAATTTCAATAAAAAAAGAATCCATACCACACTGTGCATTATTAGAAATACAATATCCTTTTAACTCATTTTCTTTAAGTGGGCGGCAATAGTAGTTGAAATTATATTCCCCTTCGGGGCAAGTACAAGTTTCCGGTCGGCACTCACAATTTCCATAATTACAATAATATGGCGGCAGACAAGTACCATGACAGTTATCAATGGGTTCATCTTTACAATGCCAAATGCTGAAAACAACAACAAGTACAATCAAAAATTTAATTATTCGATTCATGTTATTCATGCTATAACTTTTTAGTGTTCGGAAATATATATTAATTTGAATGTTTTTCGTATTTGTTTGGCATTAACGAACGTAACTAACAAGAAATTAGAAGTATAATACTGATCAGGCAATTTTATTACGCCGTCTTGATTGATGTTGCCATTAGTAATCTCTCTTCCTAAAATATCAGAAACAAAATATTGATAGTTTTCATCATTTATTCCTGATACTAAAAAACCTTCATCCGTGGTATTAACTGAAACAGAACTTAGGTTTCCTGATTGTGTATAACGAGGCGTAATAGGGCAATCTCGAAGATCATAAGTAGCTTTACCACAGTCATATTCAATAAGCAGTCTATCACCAGGAATGACATATAAACCAGTAAAAGGTGCCCAATGATAAAGAAATGCACCGACTTCATCTCTTACCTGTGCCGTCGACAACAGAGAGCCGGGAATCGTTATGTTGTTGAACGGCCAATTATTAATGGTTTCTGCATCAAATGCTCCCGATAACCAGTTAGCACCTTTGTCAGAGCAACAGTATTCTCTTTCTTGATTTTGAAAACCGCCTGGTTCAACAGATACCAAATAAAAATCGTTTTTTAAACTGGCACTTGTCTCAAAATCAGTAAAGCCGTTACACTTCATATAATGATGTGAAAACAAGGTTATGTCTGTAAACTCGTTTGCTTTGAGTAAAAACTGTTGCGTTCCTTTTATTAAGGTGGCATCTTTAACTACTGTTCCACACTCACCGTTTACAAAATGAGACGATGTAGAAAAAAGAGTAGTAAGCGCATTCTCTATTTCAGTAATTGAGCTAAAATCAGATTGTGAGGCAGCATAAATACTGGTAGCTAGATTATAGTCTAGAAAAGGCAACGCCTTGCTTCACACCCCAAACTTAGGATAAGTTTTCAATATTTGCAAATTTTTTCACATATCATTTTTCGCTTATTACTTGTTATTTAAAACTTTAACATTTAACGTTCAAAGTTTCAAAACTGCTTAATAAAGATGCTTTGCGAAACCCCGAATCGCTACAATTTTTTATGGATTTTGCGAAGAATATTGATG
>JAGOHC010000082.1 GCA_017996375.1 Saprospiraceae bacterium
TTATTTCTGTTAATAGAGTTTCGGGTGTGTATGAGACAGAATTAGCCACTCGACTTACCTTAGTTGCTACGGAATTAAACGTAGTGTTTACCAATGCAGGTTCAGATCCCTTTACGGGGAATAATAATGCCAATACGCTTATCAACGAAAGCCAAACGGTAATAGACATGAATATCGGCACTGCCAACTACGACATCGGGCATACCTTTAGTACTGGCGGTGGTGGTTTGGCGCAGTTAGGTTGCGTATGCGGAAGCAGTAAGGCGAGAGGAATAACTGGCTCTGGCAACCCTGTGGGCGATGCCTATGATATAGATTATGTTGCACACGAAATGGGGCATCAATTCGGTGGTTCGCATACCTTTAATGGCGATGCGGGCAATTGTTCGGGCAATCGTTCAGCTTCAAGTGCTTACGAAGTAGGTAGCGGCTCTACCATTCAGGCGTATGCCGGAATTTGCGGTAGCAATGGTAACCAAGATTTGCAAGACCATAGTGATGCGTACTTTCACATTCGTAGCTTGGAGCAGATGATGACCTTCATACAGGGTGGTGGAAATTGTGCTACTGTTGTTGCGGGAACACCCACAAATACATCGCCGCAAATAATCAGTCCGGTTGCAGGCACAACTTATACCATCCCCAAAAGTACACCTTTCTTCTTAACGGGAGCCGCAACCGATGCCAACAGTGATGCACTAACCTATTGCTGGGAAGAATGGGATTTAGGTACAGCTGGACAAATTAACGCTGCCTCTACAACCGCACCAATATTTCGTTCATTTTTACCCACAACTTCCCCTATGCGCTATTTTCCAAAACTATCGGATGTAGTTGCGGGTACTACTACCTATGGCGAAGTATTGCCTACTGTTGCGCGTACGCTAAATTTTAAACTGACTGCAAGAGATAATCGCCCAACAGCGAACGGTGGTGGCGGCTTTTGCCGACAACAATATACAGTTACGGTTGCTGACCTTGGTCCATTTGATGTAACCTCGCAAAATACAAGTGTAACGTGGCTTTCGGGGCAATCGCAAGCGGTAACATGGAATCCGAACGGCACTGCCGGCGCACCGATAAATTGCGCTAATGTCAATATCCTGCTTTCAACAGATGGCGGTGTAACGTTCCCGACAACCTTAGCGAGTAATGTTCCGAATAACGGCACATATAATATTACAGTACCTAATGTGGTAACAGCTACCGGACGCATCATGGTAGTTTGTGCCAACAACATTTTTTACGATGTGAATGTAGCTAACATACTGATCAATGCTGCGGTCACAACTGCGTGCAACACCCATAATAACACGACTACTCAAACTATTTCTGGTAGCGGAATGCCAACGATTACTTCTACTATTACCGTTCCGACAGGCAGCACTATTTCAGATATTAATGTTTTAGGATTAAACATTACACATACATATATTAGTGATATACGAGCAACACTTACCGGACCAAGCGGTACAAGCGTACAATTAGTCAGTGGAGTATGTACGAGTGACGATAACATGAACATCAGTTTTGATTCACAAGCAGCAGCCGGAGCTATACCTTGCCCGCCCACAGGTGGAGGCACATATCAACCAAGTGCATCGCTGAATGCCTTCAACGGGCAAAGTGCTGTGGGTACATGGACGCTCACAATTCAGGATTTATTTGATGTTGATGGAGGCTCACTCAATAGCTGGTCATTACAAGTTTGCACGGCAACGGTGACGTTATTAGCTGCCGAAATTACAAGCCTTACGGCAAAACCCGCCGCCACGACCATAGCAATAGATTGGTCAACAGCAAATGAACAAAACAACAAAGGTTTTGAGGTGCAGCGCAGCGCGGGTACTTCCGACAGGATGATGCCGATTGGCTTTGTTCAAGGAAAAGGAAACAGCACCTCAACGGTGGATTATAACTTGATAGATGAAAATGTGCTGACAGGCATCACTTATTACTACCGATTGAAACAAATAGATAATGATGGTCGTGAGCAGTATTCAGATGTAGTTGCTGCTAAGATAGAAGGTAAGCCTTATCAGGTTACAGTATTGCCGAATCCGGCACATGCGGTGTTGAATTTATTTGTGGAAACAGCAACCGGCGAGGAGGCGAGTGTGCAAATTATAGATGCTGCCGGGCGTTTGTTGCAACAAGCTTCGGCGAATATTGTCAGCAACAATATTGCAGTGGATATCAGCAGTTTGCCGCGGGGCATTTATTTTATTAGGGTAAATATTAATGATAATATACAAGTGTTGAAATTTGTGGCAGAATAGTTCAATAACACAAAAAGATTGAAAGTTAATTGCCACGTTGCCTTAGCAGCGTGGTTTTTTTTATGTCATAATTTGTTTGGTAAATAAGGCGCGTTCCGTCGAGAAATCTAAGTAAGGATGTGCTTGTTCCAGTACCTCTAAGCGCAGTAGTTGTTGTCGTAAAAATTGTTGATGCGCTGGCGTTTGCGGATTGAGCGGGCGATGGTGCGAGGCGCTAACGATTTGTGCAATTTCTTTATTTAATTGTTGTGTATTAGCATCAAAATATGCTGCCGAAAAATATGCTTGAATATATTCGATGGCTGTCTGATTTGGGTGTATCATATCTGCGGCATAGAAGCGGTAATCGCGGAGGTCGTCCATGACTAATTCATACGCCGGAAAATACGAAGTGTTGGAATATGTGTTGCAACATTCGGCACAAGCTAATAACAGTGTTGCTTTGCTTTGCTGATTCTCGGCGAAACCGTCGCGCAGGTGTCGTACAGGACTAACGGTAAGTATAATGCGTAACTGTGGGTAGTGTGTAGTCAAAATTTCGATAGTTCGCCCGAGCGATTGTGTTACCGTTGTTACGGAAAGCAGTGTTCGGTCGAATTGATGATTGGGAATTTTATGGCAGTTAGCAACGATACGTTGCGTCGGGCGATGCGTAAATATCGAAGCTGTACCTAATGTTATTATCAAATAAGAGACATCCGTAAGGTGGTTGCGTGTGGCATCAAAGGCATGGTTGATGGTTGTTAAAGTGGCGGTGGCAGATGCGGTAGCGAAGCACCCGTGATGCGACCAACTGTGCCATAGTCCCGCATTTTCTATCAAATCATTCGTGTCAAATGGGTTGTTGTTTGCCAAGCGGATGAGGTTGTCGGCGATAGAAATTGGGTTGTAAATGATGCCGAAAGGATTAATATTTATCTGAAACTTTTGCGCCTGTAAGTATGTGCCGATGTTTTCTGTAAAGCAAGAACCCACCGCCATAAGCTTGTGTTGATGGCTGATATGCCAAGGGCTATGTAGTGCCGGAAGCGGAGTGCGAAATATCATTGTATAAAAAATAAGGCTAAAAAAAACCCTGCTTGCCAGCCTTAAAGCAAGCATAGCAGGGTCGGCAATTTGTAGTGTGGTATTGCTCACTTAGAAATAGGAAATAGGAGACAACAACACTACTTGATAAGTCAATAAAATTGACTTAGGCAAGTACAAAATATTCAAGGATTGAAAATAAGTATTTCTAAAATGATACTTTCGGTAGTTGAGATACTCGGTATTCTTTGTTGCAGTGTTTGAGGGGTTAAGTTGATTTGGGCTGTATAGCGATGGTCGCCTTGAGATGTTGATGTAATATCAATAAAGGTACTTTTTTGTGGTAAAATTATGCGGGCAAGATACGTACTTTATCTTTAATAGATTGTATGAGTGCCGGCGAAACTTTTTTTCTGCAAATGTGATTTTTTAAAAAACCTCTCAACGAGGTGTCTTTTTGTTCTATGGGAGAGGTGCTTGAGGTTGGAGTGTGCGTTGTTTGTGTTCGTTGGGAGAAGCCAATCGTAGGCGCGGGATGTTTTGATGAATTTTTCATTGTACCGATTTGATGGTGTTGGTTTAGATTACAAATTAGTTAAAAAAAACATGAATACACTAAAAACTTGTCGCAAGATAGTAATAGATTTGGATTGTCAAGGAAATTTCCATTTATTTTTCGACGTTGTAGCCCAATGTTGTAGCATAATTGCGGATTAACTCCTTAAAAGCTTGGCGTGCGCGGTGTAGGCGAGAGCGCACAGTGCCGATGGGTATATCCAAAATTTGCGCCATTTCTTCGTAGCTGAAACCTTCCACATCGCAAAGTAGAATAATTGTTCGGAATTCCACAGAGAGAGCATTGAGCGCAGCTGTTATTTCGTCGCCCATGGCATTCTCAAAAATATCATGTCGGAGGTCGTTTACATCCCCACCCAAATCAGCAGTTGTGGTAGTGTTAGCATCAATATCGGTGTGCTGAGGCGTGCGCGTTTTTTTTCTATATTCGTTGATGTAAGCATTTTTTAGAATGCGAAACAACCATGCTTTAGCGTTTGTGCCAATATCATATTTATCAATAAAACGATAGGCTTTTAAGTAAGTTTCTTGCACTAAATCGGCGGCGTCATCCTCGTTATATGTCAAGTGATATGCAAAAGTATGCAGTGCCTCTATGTGTGGCAGTAGTTCGTCTTCAAAAATGCGGCTGTGTGTAGATGCTTTCTTGTTTGTAGTCATTGATGATTATGTAAACGCTTAAGAGGGATTACCAATACACTTTTTCAATATCAGCTACGGATTGCTCAAACCATCGGAGCGGTGCCAGTATTTTGTCGCCTGTGCAGGTGTCACATTTAAAAAAATAATAATAGAACTGCATATTTTGCCCTACCCGATTATACAATGCTTCAAAGCGTAGCTCGCCAGCTTCGGCTTGCTTGTGCAGTGCACCCAACCGCCAACAGTAATAGGCTTCATCATGTAGTTCAACAACATCCAACAGAAATGGGTCGGCGATATAAGGTACAGCAAACTGCCGTGCGAAGGTGCCGTGATGTACGTAGGGGTTGCCCTCAAGCATATTGCGTTCTTCGTTTATCTTGAACGTATCATGTAAAAATGCCACCAAGCGTAGTTGCTGCCGGATGTAATTAGGGACTAAGAGCTTGTCTATGTTGTCCAACACGTCTCGAATATGGTAAAGTACCTTACCTTCGGGATGACCGAAACGCGGCTCGCCCCAATACAGACCGGCAATAAATTCGGGCACAGTCAGAAAGTAGCGTTCTAGCGAAGTTTCGGGTCGCAGTATGTTGTATAACTCAGTCAAATATTAAAAATATATATGGTTTTATAACCAACGTTTGCCGGTTCGGTAGCAAGTACCCCGAAAGAGGGCTACCTTGTCCCCGTGTTGATTGGTAATAGTAACATAGTAGAGTCCGGTTTTGTTAGTCGTATTTTCTTGTATGCAAACTGCTGTGAGCGTATCGCCGATATGCACGGGTGCTGTGTGGGATACGGAACACTCCAGCGAAACACTTTTGTTATCGTGCGAGTTGCAAGCAAACGCAAAAGCACTATCTGCTAAGGAAAACGTAATGCCGCCATGTGCAATACCAAAGCCATTGGTCATTTCTTGCCTCACGGTCATCTGCAATACCGAGCTGCCTTCCTCTATACTTACAATTTCAATGCCTAACCATTGGCTGAAAGCATCGTGACGTAACATTAGGTCGTTAGCAATATGCTGTGCTTTTTCTTGATTTGTCATACAAAATAATTAAACCCAGTAATACAGAAATTATTTGCGGCGCAAACTTTTCAGTATTGTAACGGCTTCGTCTTGGGCAACGTTGTCAGTAGCATCGCCAAAGGTGATGAGCGCGAAAAAATTAGTAGCAGAGTTAGTATCAATCAAGCCGGATAAAAATACGCGACTACCATCTTTGTACTCTTCCACACAGGCACCCTTCAAGCCGTTTAGCGCAATCGCATTTGCATCATCTACTTCCTGTAGCTGAACGGATTCGGCAATGCCGACGGTATAAGCCGCTATGTCGTCTTCGCTAATACTTTGGTCGTTGAAAGGATATAGGGCAAACTCCATACCATCGCCGATGGCTTCAAACTCATCAGCAGTATTTTTTGAAGCCTTAAAATCTTCGGGGAAGGTAACGGTGATGCAGTAGTGCTCCCACTCGTAGTCGAAATATTGTTGAGCGGATAGATTTATATGGAGTAATAGTGAAATGAGGGTACTCAATACAATGTTTCTGCTTAACATAATGATGTATTTTAATTAGTTAAAAAAAACATACGTCATTTAAAGTTGCTATAAATATACATTGTTCGCATAACCATTTTACAAATTGTGCCAAAAAAAAGTACAACTGTGAATAATCATCACAGTTGTACCGAAAAATATATATGGAATCTCGGATGCAATCCGAGACGACAAAAAACTCGCCAAGGCATTAGGGCAACAAATTAAGAGTTGCTCGTGCCGTAAGTTTCTAATTTATAAATAGCCTTTAGCACTTCGCCACGTCTTTGTACAGACGGTTTCTCAAACTGCTTGCGCTTGCGAAGTTGCTTCAATATACCGGCTCTTTCAAATTTACGCTTGTAGGCTTTCAAAGCCTTGTCAATATTCTCATTCTCTTTTACATCAATAATTAACATACGTTTTGTAAGAATTTTTTATTTTTAATTAATAAAATGACGTGTTTTTATTTTAGGGTGCAAATATAATAGTTTTTTTTCAGAACGTCGGATTTTTTTTAGAAAAACAAGAGCATAAATAACATACACATCAACGGGCCTAAAAATTTATACCCAATACCACTTTATTCACACACCCGAAACAGCCGTCCACAAAGTTAAAATAGCAAAATACCTTCTATGCCATATATATTTACGGTAAGTTCATTCAAGTGATTTTACACACGGATAAGAATATCCGTTGTAACTTAGTTGCTCAAAAATAGCACAACCATGAAAAAGGTTTTGATTACTGACGATGTACACCCGCTGCTCATAGAAGGCTTGCAAACCGCCAGTTATGTGTGCGTATATCAACCCAATATCACGCTGCAAGAAGTACACGATGTTATTGCTGATTACTGTGGGCTCATCATCAACAGCAAAATAATAGTGGATAAGGTTTTGTTAGACAAAGCAACGCAGCTGCGATTTGTAGCGCGGCTTGGCTCGGGTATGGAAATTGTTGATAAAGCCTACGCCGCTCAGCGCAACGTTGCAGTCATCAGCTCGCCGCAAGGCAACAGCAACGCAGTTGCCGAACACGCACTCGGAATGTTATTGGCGCTAACAAATAATATTGTACGAGCAGATAGGCAGGTGCGGCAACACAGTTGGCAGCGAGAATTTAACAGAGGGATAGAGCTGAAAGGGAAAACCATCGGCATCATCGGGTTCGGGCATACGGGAGCGGCTTTCGCCAAAAAACTTGCTGGCATGGAGGTTCGCGTGGTAGCATACGATAAGTATAAACAAAGCTATGCAACTGCCTTTGATTATGTAACTGAAGCATCGCTCAAGGAAGTATTGCAGCAGAGCGATGTTATCAGTTTGCATTTGCCACTAACTGCCGAAACACAATATATGGTTACATCGAGTTGGTTGGCAAAATGCAAAGCGGGAGTAATTATTATCAACACGTCAAGGGGAAACATCGTCCATACCGCCGACGTTCTGGCAGCACTGCGAAGTGGATTGGTGCGCGGTGCCTGCTTGGATGTATTTGAAAACGAAAAGCCCAATACCTTTACGGAACAAGAAAACCAATTATATACAGAATTATATAGGCTAGACAACGTGATTCTCACCCCACACATTGCCGGCTGGACACACGAATCCAAACAGTTACTTTCTAAAATACTGTTAGACGAAATTGTGAGAATAGATTAAATAACAAAAAGCGTCATGTTAAACGTGTAAATTTGTTTTGATATAATTGTTAAAATTATTAACATTGCACTCCGATTAATATCGTTCATCCAATATGAAATTCATTTTATCTAAAACATAATATTATGATGCGTAACATTTTACTCACACTTACGCTGTTATTTTCCACCTTAGTAGTTATGGGGCAAACCTCCTTGCGAGGCAAAGTTACCGAAGCCGAATCCGGCGAACCTGTCCTTATTGGTAACATAACACTTAAGCGAAATGGTGTATTTGTAACAGGTGCTCAAACCGATTTAGATGGTAATTATATCATCTCGAACCTTGACCCCGGCACGTATGATGTCGAAGTTTCTTACGTTGGTTTACAAACTAAACAAGTAACAGGCGTACGCGTTGAAGGGGGTAAAAATAACAACCTCGATGTGCAACTTGCCGACGAAGGCATTAAGTTGGGTGTCATTGACATCGTAGATTATCGCGTTCCGCTTATTGACAAGGACCAAACCTCCACAGGGCAAACCATCACTTCTGATGACATTAAAAGGTTGCCTACCCGCAGTATTGGCGCGTTGGCGGCTACAACAGCCGGCTTGACGCAAGATGACGAAGGCGGTGGTATCAATATTCGTGGCTCGCGCGATAATGCCACAAACTACTACGTGGATGGTGTGCGCGTATCTAATACGCAAATACCTGAAACTGAAATTGACCAACTTCAGGTAGTGACCGGTGGTTTGGAAGCACGCTACGGTGACGTAACTGGGGGTATCATTTCCATCACCACAAAAGGTCCTTCTGCACAATATACAGGGGGCTTTGAGGCGGAAACATCTGTGGAAGGCTATCGCAATTCGCTTATCGGTGCAAACCTATCGGGACCCATCTTGAAGCGCAAATCAACCGGACAATCTATTTTGGGCTTCCGTTTGGCAGGTCGGTATACCGACCAAAAAGATAACGACATTCCAGCTACGGATGTTTATGTAGCTTCTGACGAAACTATCCAACGCTTAGAGGCAAATCCACTTTATGCATTTAATAGCACGCGCTTCCCAACTGCCGAAACACTCAAAACAGTAGGCAAATCTGGCACTTCCGGTGTTGATGTATGGCGGCAAAAATATGCACCAAACGAGCGTAACAAAAATATTAACCTTACTGGTAAAATTGATGCACGCCTTTCGGATGCGATAGATATTACCTTAGGAGGCTCTTACGAACAAAACGAAGATTTTTTCACGCCCGATGCTACGTATGGGTATAGCAAAACGTCATGGCGCTTGCTCAATGCACACAACAACCCGAAGGAAAATGAAACTAACTATCGCGTGAACTTTCGCTTTCGTCACCGCTTAGGTGCTAACGATATTACGAATACTGACGACAAAAAAAGCAATGCCGTTATTCGCAATGCTTCTTATACTTTACAAGCTGCATGGGAAAAGTCACACAGTAAAGTGGCAGATATTCGCCATGGCAACAACTTGTTTAATTATGGTTACATCGGCAAATTCGATTACCAATGGAATCCTACTTTTGAGGACATTCGCACAGATGAATTGGGCGTTCCAATACCACCCTTGCACTTAGGTTATTTCCAAGATTTCAATGGCTACACCCCCGGTACTGTAAATCCTGTTTTAGCAGCTTATAACAATGGCTCAGATACCGATAGTGAAACAAATTTGTTTTCAACTAATGGTTTCGTTTCCACTTCCTACTCTCGTTCTTGGGATTTATTCAACAATGTCGGTACGGTGTTTAACAGAAGTTCAAAAAGTGAAAATGACTTATACACGTTCAATGCAAGCAGCTCTTTTGACTTCCTTCCGGGTGGCTCAGAAAAAGGTAGCCACAATATTCAGTTTGGTTTCTTATACGAGCAGCGTGTGGACAGAAATTGGACAATCAACCCATTTGAATTGTGGCGTTTGGCGCGCTTGAGCGCGAACGGACATATAGTAGGTATCGACACTTCTGCTTTGCCAATTGATACACTATATACAGTGTTTCAAGGTTCTGAAGTTCCGATGTATGTATATCCTAACCGCATTTCAGATAATTTGGGCGATGCAGATTTATTATTCTACAAAGAGTTGAGAAAAATAACCAATCAAAGCCTCGCAGAGTATGCAAACGTGGATGCACTTTCTCCAGAACAGTTGAGCCTATCTATGTTCTCTCCGGCAGAGTTAGCGGGGTACGACGACTTAGATTTTCGCTATCACGGTTTTGACTACACCGGAACAGAAAAAACATCACGTGCTACTACGTTCAAAGATTTCTTTACGCAAGTGGATGAAAGAACAGGGCTGCGAGCATTTCCGGTTGCGCCAAACCAACCCATCTATGCAGCAGCGTATATACAGGATAAATTTACATTTAAAGATATCATCTTCCGTTTAGGTTTGCGCGTGGACAGATATGATGCCAACACAAAAGTTATGGCAGATCCATACTCGCTCTACCCTATAATTTCGGCAAAAGAATTTTATGAAACAACAGGTGCAACGAACCGTCCGGCAAATGTTGGCGACGATTTCAAAGTATATGTTGAAGGCGAAGGCTCTACTACAGTACGCGGATTCCGCAATGGCGACCAATGGTATTTTGCCAGCGGTCAGCAAGCTAATGACGGTAATGTTGTTTTCCTAAATGACGAGGTAACGCCAGACTATAAGTATTCGGAGGAACAAAACGACATACGCTCTAAAAATTTCAACCCAGACATCTCTTTTGTAGATTACGAACCACAAGTAAATTGGATGCCTCGTATCGCCGTGTCTTTCCCGATATCTGATGATGCAAACTTCTTTGCTCACTACGACATCTTGGCACAGCGTCCGCCATCCAATACTATTGCAACAGCTTTAGATTATTACTTCTTTACGCTACAAACGCCGGAAAATAATCCAAACTTAAAGCCTGAGCGTACTATTGATTATGAAGTAGGCTTCCGTCAAAAATTGACAAACACATCGGCACTAACTATTTCGGCATTCTACAAGGAATTGCGCGATATGATTCAACGCCGCACCTATTTGTATATTCCGGCTCCGGTAACGCAATACGATACGTATGGTAACATTGATTTCGGTACAACCAAAGGTTTTTCATTCACCTACGATTTGCGCCGCACAGGTAACGTACCGTTCAAAGCAGGATATACTTTACAATTCGCAGAAGGTACAGGTTCGGATGCAGACTCACAGCGTGGCTTAACAACGCGCGGAAACCTCCGTACTTTATTCCCGCTTAATTTTGATGAGCGTCACC